>DRHQ01000064.1 GCA_011049545.1 Candidatus Aminicenantota bacterium
AAATACATCCCACCAGCTGATCATCCATGGAGAAGACATAATCCTTCGCTTCATCACAACTCTTTTCGAGAGAGGATTTAGACCATGACAAAACCGGAAATATTTGCTTTGCCCGGAACAGGAAGTATTCGCTTTGCCTTGACAAAAAAATGAATGTGTTGACATATAAAAAGATTGAAATTATAATACGGGCGAAAAATTGGGGAAAATTGAGAGGCAAAATGCCAAAGCTCAAACAAGAAGGGAAAAACAAGAAGAGCTCTCCTGAAGAAGTTATTCCCAGAAATATAGCGCGCTTGGGTCCATCTCTTTTTCTTGAAGGCGAATTATCTGGCAACGAAGACGTTGTGATCGAAGGACAATATAAGGGGAAAATAGACCTCGCGAATCATAATATCTTGGTGGGACGTGGAGCAAAAGTCGAAGCTGATATTCGAGCTAAGAATATTACCATACACGGAACCGTGAAAGGAAATATTGACGCTTCAGGAAAGATCTTTATTTCAAAGGAAGGCCAGATGAAAGGAGATCTTAAAGCCCCCAAAATTTCGATCATGGAGGGAGCAAAGTTCATGGGTGGCGTTAAAATAGAAAAAGACCGCAGAGATATTTCACTCCCTGAAGAAAAAATCGATATTCTTGCCATCAAAGAAGAAGATAAGACTGAAGAAAAAACGACATTCGAGCTTATCTGATTTTAATTTCATTAGCTGATCGAGAACTTCTCTCCTATCAACAATAACCGCAGCATCCTGGAAAATTATCATCGATTTACCTCTTTCCTGCATCTCGTAACAATCATTCCTGGTCTTCGGCAAAAAAAAATGAAGGATCGAACTCTAATCTTCCAATTTTTGCTATAATGGAGCTGATGAAGAAATTTAAGCTCTTTTCTGATTTCAAGCCCAAGGGAGATCAAACAAAAGCTATCCAAGAACTCTATGAAGGTCTAGAGAAGAAAACCAAACATCAAGTATTAATGGGAGTCACAGGGTCGGGAAAAACTTTTACCATAGCCAATCTCATCGAAAAAGCCTTAAGACCTGTTCTTGTTATCTCCCACAACAAAACCCTAGCTGCTCAACTTTACCAGGAATTTCGCCACTTCTTCCCAGAGAACTCTGTAGAATATTTTGTCAGTTATTATGACTATTACCAGCCTGAAGCCTATATTCCAGCCACTAACACTTTCATCGCAAAAGAAGCTACAATCAATGATGAGATAGACCGGCTCAGGTTATGCGCAACAAACTCTCTTTTCCAGAGAAGAGACGTTATTATTGTCGCTTCAGTCTCCTGTATCTATGGCATTGGCTCACCAGAAACCTACTATTCCATGAGCTTCACCCTTGAAAAAAATCAGGAGATAACTCGAAAAATCATTCTCAAAAACCTCGTCGATATACAGTACGAAAGAGAAGAGACCAATTTTAGAAGAGGAACTTTTCGAGTGAGAGGAGATGTGATTGAAGTTATTCCCTCCTATGAAGAGTTCGCCTACCGGATTGAACTTGATGAAAGCAAAATCATAAAAATCTCCTCTATCGATCCTCTTCTTGGCAAAACTTTAGATTCCTTTGATAAAATTCTCATCTATCCCAGAACTTTCTTCTCCACTCCTCCCGACATTCTCGATTATACCATTCGCAGCGTGGAAAAAGAGCTTGAGGAGAGAATTGCTTTCTTCAACAAGAAGGGTAAATTTATCGAGGCAAACAGGATTGAGGAAAGAACTTTGTATGATTTGGAGATGCTGAGGGAATTCGGCTATTGCCCTGGAATAGAAAATTATTCTCTCTATCTCAGCCTACGAAAACCTGGAGAGCCACCCTATACGCTTCTCGACTATTTTCCTTCTGATTTCTTAATCATCATTGATGAATCCCATGTCACCGTACCTCAGATTGGAGGAATGTACCACGGCGATCGCTCCCGAAAGCAAACACTAATCGAGCATGGCTTTCGCCTGCCATCTGCTCTTGGCAACCGACCTCTTAATTTTGAAGAGTTCAAAAGCAGAGTGAACCAAGTCCTTTATGTTTCGGCCACTCCAGGCCCCTACGAGCTAGAAAAAACAGGAAATAAGGTTGTTGAGCAAATCATTAGGCCCACGGGACTCACAGATCCTGATATCGAGGTCCGTTCTATCAAAGGTCAGGTCGATGATTTGATGGCCGAAATAACAAAAAGAGCCAAAAAGAGTGAACGAACGTTGGTGACGACATTGACCAAAAAAATGGCTGAAAACCTCTCCCGTCATTACCATGAGCTTGGACTCAGAGTTCGCTATCTGCATTCAGAAATCGATACATTGGACCGGATTAAAATACTAAGAGACCTCAGAAAAGGAATATTCGATGTTCTGATAGGTATAAATCTCTTGAGGGAAGGACTCGATTTACCCGAAGTCTCTCTGGTCGCTATCCTGGATGCTGACAAAGAAGGATTCCTCCGTTCTACAAGCTCACTCATACAGACTTTTGGACGGGCGGCCAGGAATGTGGCGGGCAAAGCCATTCTGTATGCAGATGTCATGACAGCCTCCATGAAAAGAGCCATCTCAGAGACAAACAGAAGGAGAAAACTTCAACAAGAATATAACAAAAAAAACAATATCACTCCTCGTTCCATAAAAAAAAGAATAGATGAAGTCTTGACCAGCATCTACGAGAAAGATTACTTTGATTACTCGCGGATTTCTGAAGACAAAGATATATATTTTTCGCCTCAGAAACTAAAAGAAAAAATAGAGAGTCTTGAAAAATTGATGAAAGAGGCAGCTAGAAACCTGGAGTTTGAAAAAGCAGCTCGATTGAGGGATGAGCTCACGAGACTGAAAAAAAGGGAATTAGAGACAGGTTTATGATGAGGCATGAAGCTTGCCTTGGTTTTAAAAACTCATGATGAAGATAATAAACTTAAAATGAAGAGGCATTAAGCTTTCTTCAGTTATAAAAACTAGGGCATGACGCAAAAAAAACTGGAGATTATGAGCGACTTAAAATCAGAGAGCAAGAACCTGCCAAAAAAGCCGGGTATTTATTTTTTCAAAGACAAAGGAGGCGAGGTCATATACATCGGGAAAGCACGTTCTCTAAAGGATAGAGTCAAGTCTTATTTTCTTCCAACTTCTGATGTGAAAATAAAAAAAATTCTTTCTGAAACCGAAGAGATCGATTTTATCCTTACCGACTCTGCGAAAGAAGCCGCTTTCCTCGAGAACAATTTCATCCGTCAACACCAGCCCAAGTTCAACCTAAGGCTCAAAGACGACAAGAGCTTCCCTTACCTGAAATTGACGCTTCAGGAGAAATTCCCCGCAATATATTTAACACGGAGAGTTGAGGAAGACGGGGCTAAATATTTCGGCCCTTTCAGTCCTGCTCATCAGGCTCGAAACACAATTCACCTCAGCGCAAAGTATTTTGGGGTGAGAACCTGCCAGGAATCCGTTCCAGGAAAGAGGAAAAGACCTTGTCTTGACTATGACCTAAAGCTATGTTCAGCTCCTTGTGTTGAATACATCTCAGAATCAGACTACAGGGAAAGTATCAAGAATGTTTTCCTCTTTCTTGAAGGAAAAACAGAAAAATTATTGAAAATTCTTAAAAAGAAAATGCAAGAAGATGCTGTTCGCCAAGAATTTGAGCAAGCTGCACACTGGAGAGATATAATCCGCACCATAGAGGAGATTAAAGCAAAGCCCAAGCTTATTTCAGTAGGAATGGAAAACAAGGACATTTTTGGTTACTCAAGAGAAAATAAAACTGTAGCCCTTTATGTTTTTTTCATGAGAAAAGGCAAAGTTATTGAATCAGAGGATATATTTTTTCAGGAGAAGGAAGATATTGCCGATAAAGAACTCCTCTCCAATTATCTAAAAAATTTTTATAAGCACAGAAGGAGCATGCCGGATAAAATTCTTTTGCCGTTCGCACCAGAGGAAAAAGACTCAATCCTAAAAAAAGTCTCGAACCTGAGAGCGAAAAAAATTGAAATAATCGTCCCTCGGAAAGGAAAGAATAAAAAGTTAGTGGATTTTGCTAACAGCAATGCTGAAATTCTGCTTCGGAAAAAACATGAAGGACTCACGCCGCTGCTGGAGATACAAAAAATCTTTAATTTAAAATCCATCCCTAAGCGCATCGAGGGATTTGATATTTCCAATATTGGAGGTGAAGAATCCGTAGGCTCACTGGTCGTCTTCGAGAATGGACGACCTCAGAAAAATGATTACAGGAAATACAAAATCAAGACTGTGGCAGGGCCGAATGATATTGCCAGTCTTCAAGAAGTCATCCGAAGAAGATACAAAAGAATTCTGGAAGAAAAAAAAGACTTTCCGGATTTGATTCTGGTTGATGGAGGAAAAGGTCAGGTTAATGCAGCCAGAGGAGCTCTTGAGGAGTTAGGAGTGAGCAATTTACCCCTAGTTTCGCTGGCAAAAAAGGAAGAAATTATTTTCGCTCCTGATCGAAAAAAAGGCATACGCTTAGAGAGAACTTCACCTGCCTTGAAACTTTTCCAGAATATTAGAGATGAAGCTCACCGTTTTGCTATTTCCTTTCACCGCTTGAGAAGAGAAAAGAGAAGCTTCGAATCCCGGCTTGATAATATTGCAGGTTTAGGCAAAAAGAGAAAAACCGCCTTACTTGATAAATATAAAGATCTAAAAGAGATAAAAAAGGCTGCACCTGATGATTTGGCAAAGATAATCGGAGCGAAAACCACCCAAACCCTCCTCGATGAATTAAATAATTTGTAGGGGCTTGATTTATCAAACCTACCTTTTTCCTAAATGTAATAATTTGATTTATTAAATCTATATTTAATACACTATACGAGGAAAACAGAATTTGACGAGAGAAGGGGAAATGCTATGTTGTATGGGCTTGATTTATCAAATCCATCTTATCTTATGAATATATGGATTCGATTCATCAAGCCTGGATAGATCATGAAAAGAAAAACTTTAAGTGCAAAACAATATAATATATGCTTAATAAAACAAATGATATACGAGATCCACTGATGATTGGGAGATTAATATGGTAAAGGGAATCGGAATCGATATAATTGAAGTGGAACGTGTCAAAAAAATAGCGGAAAAAAATCCTAAATTTTTGAAGAGGATCTTCACTTCCCGTGAAGTCAGTTATTGTCTAAAAAAAAGAAACAAATACCAGCATTTAGCTGCCCGCTTTGCTGCCAAAGAGGCCTTTTTTAAAGCAATAGGGAAAAGAATAAGCTGGAAAGAAGTTGAGCTTTTTAACCTTCCTTCTGGAAAGCCTCAGTTAGAGATAAAATCAAAGGAAGGATTTTCCTTTGTCGAAGCCCATGTTTCCATCTCTCACCTTAAAGAATATGCAGTAGCAATGGTTATCCTGGAGGAGGAAAAATAGACTCCTAATCTATATTGCTAAAATCAATCTAACAAGCAGGCTAATTACTACTGCAACGCCTGTGTTTAGTCCCATCGAGAGAAAAGCCACCTTCTTTCCTACTTCTTTCCAAAGGATAGCCACAGTAGAAACGCAAGGTATGAAAAAGCTTATGAAAACAGTGAACACGATAAGCTGCTCCCTGGAGATGATGGTCATTAAGTCCTTATAGCTTACGCCTAGAGCCTGAAGCATCATAATCAAAGAGAGTTCTTTTCTTAAAAAACCAAATACAAGAGTCACTCCGAGTTCCTGAGGCAGGCCAAGCACTTTTTCAACCAGGGGAGAAAGGGCAAGGTTTATGAATTTATCTAGATTAAAATACTGGAGCAACCCCAAAACAACACTTCCAGCAATCAGAATAGGCCAGGCAAATTTCAGAAAAGACTTGAGCTGAAAATATGTGTTTCTCATCATATTTTTAAGCGATGGCATCTTCAAGGAAGGAATCTCAAGAATCAATCCTGGAGAAGGAGTCTTAATAAATAAGGTAATCAAGCGGCCAAGGATGGCCAATAAAAGGAAATTGAACACATAGAAACCCAGGGCCCAGAAGGGACCCAGGTAAAAGGCAACCAGAGCCAGTATGATTGTTGTCCGGGCAGAACAGGGAATAAATGGGATGAGCAGAGAGGTGATGATTCGATCCCTGCGGGATTCCAAGATCCGGGTTGAAACAATGGCCGGAACATTACAGCCAAATCCCAGAATAAAAGGAGAAACAGATTTGCCGTGAAGTCCAATCCGGTGCATAAAAGTATCCATCAGGAAGCCTACCCTTGCCAGATAGCCTACATCATCCAAGAAAGACATAAGAAAAAGAAGAGGCATAAAATAAGGTAAAACAATGGCCACACCTCCGCCTATCCCCTGAAGAAGACCATCGACTAAATAAAAAACGACACCTGCACCAAGCTTCAGCGAAAGAAAATTTCTAAAATTATCCAACGGACCAAGAAGAAGCTCTTCCAACGGACTTCCGATCTTAAAAATAACCAAGAAAAAACCAAAAAAAACGGCCAGAAGAACAAAATATCCCAAAAAAGGATGCATGATAACATCATCTATTCTTTCCTGCCAAGTGATTCTTTTTCCCCTTTTTACATGGCTGCTTTCTTCAAATATTTTAAAGGCCAGGTGATGCCTTTCAGCCGCAATAACTTCATAAGCAGGAACGCTGTGCCTGGTCTCAAGCTCATGCCTCACTCTATCTAGGGCCATCTTAAGGGAAGGATTTATATCCTTGAGTATCTTATCAAAAAAAAGTTTGCTGGAACTTATCATATTTATAGCTGTGAATCTTTTATTAGCAGTGATAGGAAAATCCTCGGGCAAATGATCTTCCAGTTCTTCAATTTTCTCTTCCACATCTCGGGACCATTTGATATGGGAGACAGATAATCCTTTCTCCAGGCTTCGGTGGACGGCATCAAGCATTTCCTTAATCCCCCGACCATGAGAAGCTACTGTTGGAATCACGGGAACTCCGAGAAAGTTCTCGAGTTTTTTTGGATCGATCTCCACGCCTTTTTTCTCTGCCAAATCAATCATGTTCAAGGCAACTACAACAGGGTATTCCAATTCAATGAGTTCCAAAGTCAGTTCAAGGCTCCGGCCAAGGATAGAAGCATCCACCACATTGACGATCAAATCCGGCTTTTCCAAGAATAAATGGGTGAGGACAATTTTTTCAGCCGGATCAGAAGGATTCAGAGAGTAGGTCCCCGGCAGATCAATAATGTTTAAAACTTCCCCCTCAACATTGACCTTACTGTGGGTGTGTTTAACAGTTGTACCTGGGAAATTGGATGTTTTCGCCTTCAGGCCGGCAATGGCATTAAAAAGCGTGCTTTTGCCACAATTTGGCTGTCCTATGAATACGATATCTGGAAATCTATTTTCTTTCGTCAATTATCTCTACTGAAATTTTTTGAGCTATTCCCCGACCTAAGGCAACAGATGTATCAGAAGTCAAATTCTTTATCAGAACAGGGCCACGAAGGATGCCTCGCGAATCCAATTCAATAATATCACTCTTGTGAAAACCCAAAGCAAGAAGCCTTCTGCGCACCCCATGGCCACCGGAAATATCCGCAATTCTCAGTGGTGTGTCAGAAGGAGCCTGAATTAAACTGATCATTTTAAATCTACAACTTTCCTTTCCTTAATTTTTAAATGAGAACCGTTCTCAAAATTATTACAACTGATAATAAACTAAACTGAAGGGAAAATCAATGGATATCAGAAAAGATTAATAAAGTTAAGAAATATCAATCGGGGCGGAATCTAATGAATTTTATTATTTAGAAGTTTATCAGTATGGAAAAAAAAGTTAAATCTCTGAGCAAACGCAAAAAAAAGTTTAAATTATATAGGGTTGAAAGGTCTAAACCCAGTTTACTTAAATTATAAAAGTTTTAAAGATCTAAGCCCGGTTTACTGGCTCAATTTAATTTTAACTCTTAAATAAAAAAAATGAAAAAGGACTATCAGGTAACTTATCACAACCAAGGAATATCCTGTGTAAAAGCGAAAAGCATCTTTTCCCAATACTTCCCTAAGGCTTCCTCCAATAATAATAAAATTTGCTATTAATAAATACTTCAGGACTTTGGGAAATTCATCAATGTAATTTATCAGAAAAACGATAGCCAGAATGGAGTAAAGGTAATTATAATACCAGGCTAAGGGAGAGAAAAGCGGAATTAAGACGAATAAGAATGAATATTCAAGAACTTCAGGCTTCTTCAGATTCTCTCTCTTTCCTAAGATCATAATCCATAGAAAAGAAAAAGCGATAACTAGGCCGGAGCAAACAATGAATATAAATGCTAGTTCTCTACTCTCATCAGGCACTATTTTTAAAAAAAAGGCAAAGATAGAAGCAGTATCATACTGATCAAGAAGGCCTGGAGTAGACTGAGACAAAGTTTTTTGCCACTGCTTTAAAACAACTATATTCCCTCTCAAGCCATAAAAAATCATAGGCAAGGTAAGCCCGATGATAACCGTTCCAAATCCTGAAGCAATCGACTTAAACCTTTTTTTTAGGATGAAATATGGCAAAAATACCAATCCGTAGGGCTTAAAAATTAAAGATAGACCAAAAAACAGGCCTCCTTTTACATCATTCTTATTAAGCAAAGCTTTAACCATCATTATCAACAGGAAAAAAATAAAAATATTCACCTGCCCCAGTTCTATTTCTCGGCCAAAAAATTTGACCAGGACGAGAAAGGAAAAGATAAGGACTAGTCCTTTTTTCTTCTGCTTGGAAGGAAGAATATCATAAGATATGAACAAACCGAGGAATAAAAAGATAATCTCTGATAAGTACCAGATGTATTTAGCTACTTCATAAGGGAAAAGAGTAAACAAAGAAAAAAACACAGCCGAAGCGGGAGAATATTTATACTGAAGATGACCATCTGAGACTCGGTATAGGGTTTCACCATTAATAATTCTTTCTCCTCCTTGATAGCAAACACCAAAATCTGACATATCTTTTTTCACGAAATATTGATAAACGAAAGAGAAAAATAAAAAAACGAGAATGAGAAGGAGAATATTTCTTGTTTTATTCGACATCTTGAGGGCTGAAAATACTTTTTTTGGCATTCTGGATTCGTTAAAAATATAGGATTATTTTTTTCCTGTCAACAAGCCCGGGGGTCATGCTTAAAAAACTTGAATTATTTCAGCAAATTAGGGACGTTCCCCACATTCTTAAAAACTCAAGTTTCGCAAGTCTGACCCCATGTGTTGCTATGCGTTAAATTGACAAGGGAAAGCCTTTCTGGTACAAAATACTCAAATGTATAAATTGCTGATTCGAAAAATTTTCGGCACTAAAAACAAAAGAGATCTGAAAAAGCTCCAACCTTATGCCGCTGCAATAAGCGAGCTCGAGCCTCAGATACAAAAGCTAAGCGACGATCAGCTTCGGGCGAAAACAGCAGAATTTAAAGAAAAATTAGGGCAAGGAGCGACTCTTGATGACCTTCTCATCGAAGCTTTTGCAGTCGTCCGCGAAGTCGGTAAAAGGACCATCAATATGCGTCTCTTTGATGTTCAGCTTATGGGCGGCGTTGTTCTTCACCAGGGAAAAATAGCTGAGATGAAGACAGGGGAAGGAAAGACTCTGGTTGCTACACTTCCTGCCTATCTGAACGCGCTGGAAGAAAATGGCGTTCATATCGTCACAGTGAATGATTATCTTGCCAAAAGAGACACAGAGTGGATGGGCCCCATCTTTAATTTTCTCGGTCTTGGAGTAGGAACGATTCAGCATGATATGGATGAATTGGAAAGACACGGGGCCTACCGAAAAGATATCACCTACGGAACCAACAATGAATTCGGATTTGACTACTTGCGGGATAATATGAAATTTCGTCTTTCTGATCTTGTCCAGAGAAAACACAACTACGCCATAGTAGACGAAGTGGACAGCATTCTCATTGATGAAGCCCGGACTCCCCTCATCATATCGGGTCCTACAGAAGAGTCGACTTCTCTTTATTACAGTGTGGACAGTTTCATCCGCCGTCTTCGCAATAACCAACATTATCAGGTAGAAGAAAAAACAAGAACCTCCACTCTAACAGAAGACGGTGTGGCTGAGGCCGAAAAATTTCTCAAAGTTCCTAACCTGTATGACCTAGCTCACATGGACTTGGTCCATCATATAAACCAAGCATTAAAAGCGCATCACCTGTTCAAAAAGGATGTGGATTACATGGTCAAGGACGGAAAAGTGATAATCGTGGATGAATTCACCGGTCGTCTGATGCCAGGACGACGTTACAGCGATGGTCTGCACCAAGCCCTTGAGGCCAAAGAAAGGGTCCGCATAGAGGAAGAATATCAAACTTTAGCCTCCGTTACTTTTCAGAATTATTTTCGGTTGTATGACAAACTGGCTGGTATGACTGGCACGGCAATAACAGAAGCCACAGAATTCCTGTCCATCTATAAGCTGGATGTAGTGGAAATCCCCACCAATAAACCTCTTCTCCGTTATGAGTACCAGGATGTGATATACCGAACTAGAAGTGAAAAATGGGATGCTGTTGTTGAAGAAATCATCGAGAACAATAAAAAAGGCCGGCCTGTATTGGTAGGCACAATTTCCATTGAAAATTCAGAACATCTGAGCTCGCTCCTGAGAAAAAAAGGAATAAAGCATGACGTCTTAAACGCAAAGTATCATGAGATGGAAGCTCAGATCATCGCTCAGACGGGAAGTATGGGAGCAGTAACGATAGCCACCAACATGGCAGGCCGAGGTGTAGACATCCTCTTGGGAGGAAGTCCCGAGTATTTAGCTTCAGAGAATCTAAGGAAAAATGGAATTGATCCCACAAAAGCATCTCAGGATGAATGGGAAAGAGCCCTGGCAGAGGTGAGTGATATCGTTCAACAAGAACATAAAAAAGTCGTTGATTTAATTGGGCTCCATATTATTGGCACTGAACGACATGAAGCCAGAAGAATCGATAATCAGCTTAGAGGAAGATCCGGAAGGCAGGGAGATCCCGGCTCCTCTCGCTTTTATCTATCTCTGGAGGATGACCTGATGCGTATTTTCGGCAGCGAAAGAATATCAGGTTTGATGTCCAGGATTGGCATGGCAGAGGGAGTTCCTATCGAACACAAAATGGTGAGCAGAGCCATCGAGAGAGCCCAAAAGCAGGTGGAAGGGCAGAATTTTTCCATACGAAAGCATCTCCTGGAATACGACGATGTGATGAACAAACAGCGAGCGAGCATCTACAACCAGAGAAAAGACATTCTTCATGGAAAAAACATGAAGGAATTTATCCAGGGATTGATCGTCACTCTAGTCGAATGGATTATGGATAATCATACGAATAAGGACAAGGCCCCAGAAGATTGGGACGTAGAAGGATTTAGGAATGCAATTGCCAGCCAGTTTGGTCTGAACATTGAGGAATTAAACATAGACTGGGATAAAATAAATTATCAGGAATTAAAAGATGTAATTTCCAAGGCTCTAAAAGATATCTATAAGGAGAAAGATGATATCATGGGCGAAACCCGCATGAGGGAATTTGAGAGAATCATCACGCTTCAGATCTTAGATTCCCAGTGGAAGGATCATCTGTTAGCTATGGATTATCTAAAGGAAGGGATTGGGCTTCGAGGCTATGCTCAAAAAGATCCTCTAATTGAATACAAAAAAGAAAGTTACGATATGTTTCAGGCAATGATGGATAGAATTGAAGAAGAATCCATCCGCTATCTTTTCCTTCTCCAACCTGTAAAAGAAGAAGAAGTACCAGAAAGAAGGGAACAACCTCTGTACTACCAGCGTCCCCAAGGCTCCCAGGCCGCAAGAGTCAAACAAGCAAGATCCTTAATTCCAAAAAAAAGGAAAAAGAAAAAAAAGAAAAAATGAGGTGGAAAAAATGTTAGATCAAAAAATGAAAGAAGGACTGACTTTTGACGATGTGCTTGTTCTCCCTGCAAAGTCTCGTACGATTCCCGCTCATGTTGATACAAAAACGAAGTTCAGTCGGAACATCAACCTCTCCATCCCGATCATCAGCTCAGCCATGGATACTGTCACAGAATCAAAAATGGCAATCGCCTTGGCTCAGCAAGGAGGCCTAGGAGTCATCCACAGGAACATGCCCGCGGATAAACAGGCAGAAGAAGTGGACAAAGTCAAGCGCCACGAAAGTGGAATGATTGTTGATCCTATCACCATGAGACCTCATAACAGAATATTTGAAGCCAAGGAAGTTATGAAAAAATATAAAATCTCGGGGCTTCCTATAACTGATGATAAAAATAAACTGGTAGGTATTTTAACCAACCGGGATATCAGGTTTGAAACACGCCTCAACCTGTCCATAGAAAAAGCCATGACCAAGGATTTAGTAACCGTGCCGTTAGGGACCTCTCTAGAAGAAGCAGAGAAACTCTTCCATAAACACAAAATTGAAAAGATCCTGATGGTGGATAAGAATTTTTCCCTAAAAGGCTTGATCACCTACAAAGATATCCTCAAGAGAATTCAATACCCTCAAGCTTCAAAAGATAAATTTGGCCGCTTACTGGTTGGCGCCGCCGTAGGCGTGGCAGCTGAAACCCTGGAAAGAGCCAAGGCTCTAATCGAGGCAAAGCTTGATGTACTGGTTGTAGATACAGCCCACGGACATTCCAAGAGAGTTATGGATACGATAAAAATGCTTAAAAAGGAATTCCCTAAACAAGAGCTAGTTGCTGGAAATATCGGCACAACAGAAGCTGCTAAAGAGCTCATTGAACTTGGAGTGGATGCAGTAAAGGTTGGAGTTGGCCCAGGCTCTATTTGCACAACCAGAGTTGTCACGGGGGCTGGAATTCCTCAGATCACAGCCATAGCAGATGTCTACAAGGTAGCAGAAGCGAAGAATATCCCAATTATCGCTGATGGAGGCGTAAAGTTTTCAGGGGATACAACCAAAGCTATTGTTGCCGGTGCAAGTTCAGTCATGCTTGGCAACGTCCTCGCCGGAACGGAAGAATCTCCTGGGGAAGTGGTGATTTATCAAGGCCGTTCTTATAAGACTTACCGCGGTATGGGGTCAATAGAAGCCATGAAGGAAGGAAGTCGGGATAGATATTCTCAGGATCTGACCTCAAGCGAAGCCAAAATCGCCCCAGAAGGAATAGAGGGAAGAGTGCCTTATAAAGGCAACGCTGCTCATATCATTCAAATGATGGTTGAAGGACTTAAGGCTGGAATGGGTTATGCGGGCTGCAAAACTATTCAAGAACTCAAAAGAAAGGCAAAATTTATAAAAATTACAGGAGCTGGGGTCAGGGAAAGCCATGTCCATGATGTTATCATCACCAAAGAAGCACCTAACTACAGCCTGGATTAAGATTGCTCTTTCCCTCTCCACACTTCTGGGAGTCATTTTTGCCATCCTAATCAAGGTTCCGGCCGTCCTCAATAATATCCTCATAAGCTTCATTGCAGGGATACTCCTCTATATTATCGTTAAAGAATTTTTACCAGAGAAAAAGAAAGGTCAGCCTATATTTTTTATCATCGGCCTGGCCCTGTTCTTTGTTTTCTACCTATTCATTATTCTAGCTAGAAAATAGGAGGTAATATGAAAAAATGGAAATGTTCAGTATGCGGTTACATATATGATGAAGTCAAAGAAGGTGTTCCCTTCGATAAGCTTCCTGAAGACTGGACATGCCCCCAATGCGGAGCTCCCAAATCAGCTTTTAATTTAATCGAAGGTGAAGAAACGATCACCCGGGCAAAAACTTCTGTAGCAGACAAGATTGTTGAACAACTCGCAGCTTATGGAGTGAAGAGGATCTACGGGATACCAGGCGACTCAAACCTGCCACTAACAGAGGCTATCCGCCGGAACCCGGATATCGACCTTGTACTAACTCGTCACGAAGGAGCAGCGGCTTTTATGGCCTCGTCACACGCTAAATTAACAGGCAACCTGGGCGTGTGTATGTCCATTGCCGGGCCAGGGGCGACAAATCTTATCACTGGCATCGTCGATGCTGCTACTGATCGAGCGCCAGTTCTAGCCTTACTTGGGCAGGTGCCAGCGGTCTTTCTAGGAAGCGAATCTCTTCAAGAAATAGCTGAAGTCGACATATTTAAGACTTTTTGCGTCTATGCGGAAATGATTGGAAGTCCTGGACAAGCCCTTAATGTTGTTAACCTTGCCATCAAAAAAGCCTACGCAGCTCCGGGCCCATCAGCTTTGAGCTTACCGACCGATGTTTTGGTGGAGCCTTTGGAGGAGTCCATCTGGTCGCCAAAAGCTCATCTATTCGAGCCTGATCTTTACCCAGGCGAATCCGTTAAAAAAGCAGAAGAACTGATAGCCAAAAGTAAGCGACCTCTCCTTTTTGCGGGTTGGGGTGCTCGACACTGCGGTCCAGATCTCCTTGATCTTGCCCGCCATATCGGAGCTCCCATTGCTACTACTGCTCGAGCAAAAGGGATAGTTCCTGAGTCTGATGAGCTTGTCCTGGGAGTTTTAGGGTCGATCGGAAACCAATTTGCTCCAAGGATAGTGGCAAAATCGGATTTGATCATCATTCTGGGCAGTGGATTCAGGCAGCGCAACCTTGTTCCCAAAATTGACGTGATCCAAGTCGATATCGATGCCGCAAGAGTGGGAAAAACATTTCCAGTAAAGGCAGGCATTGTAGGGGATGCGCACCGTGTGATCCAGACGTTGAAAAAAGCAACGCAAAAAAGAAAAATTGAAGCTGATTTTCTGGAGGCGATACGGCTGGCTCATGCTAAATATAAAGAGCTTCTAGAGGAAGACGCTCGAAATAAGCAGAAACCGATTCACCCAGGTGCTGTAATACAGGCATTAAAAAGACAAGCAGCTAAAGATGCCTTAATCTGTTCGGATGTGGGCGATCATACATACTGGTTTTATAAGCGATTTGTGTGCGAAGGGCAGCAGACCTTGCTCTGTGCAAACATGGCTGGCATGGGATTCGGTGTCCCAGCAGCAGTAGCCTGCCAATTCGCCCAGCCAAAACGTCAAATAATTGCTATCACTGGCGATGGTGGGTTTGGGATGGCTGGGATGGAATTTACAACCGCTGTCCACAACAAGCTGCCAATCGCAGTAATAGTCTTTAATGATGGAAAGCTTAAAAATATAAAGAAAGAACAAGAGGAATATGGTTATCCTGAATACCGTGTTTCTTTTCCAAATCCCAACTTTGCTGATATGGCCACTTCGGCAGGAGGAATGGGAATCCGTGTTTCTAATCCCGAAAAACTAGACGAAGCGATTAAGAAAGCCTTAGACTCACGACTCCCCTCTCTTGTTGAGGTTATGGTCGACCCAAATATCTATATAAAGGGGGTTCATCGAGCATAAGATTCTCTTTCTTGGCGTGAACAGAAGGAAATCCCAGGGAGAAAGAGAATAAGATCTAAAATTGGAAAGTGTATTATTGAATCCGAAACTAATAAATTGAGGTTTAGGAAAACTAAGAAAAACTTGACAAAATATATATAAGGCATAAAATTTTAATGATAGCCTTGATGCGAATAAAACTTCAATTTTCTTTTAATCTTATTCTTTTTAAGAGAATTAATATCAAAGAGATATCCATTGTTAAAGTATAATTCTGAAAAATATTAGAAAGCTTTAAAATTGAAAATATTTTCTACTGCAGGAAGGGAATTAAATGTCTTTTTTTCTTTTTAAGTCAATACTTGCCATATTCTTTTTGTTCGCTGCAATTATTGCAGCCATCACTATGTTAAGTCTGATGGGAAAGGCAAAAAGGAAAGTCAGCGTCCAAATCTTAAGAAAAATGCATAAAAGCTCTGGCTTTGTTTTTGCCGGCCTCCTCTTAGTGATAAGCTATTTCTGTCTAAAATACTGGGCTATGGTTGGAGATCAGATCTCGACAAGAGCTGTCTTGCACGGAGTTTTGTCTTTAACGCTTATTATTATCCTTATCTTAAAGCTTTCCATAGTCCAATATTACAAACAATTCCTCAGACTTGTGCCAGTAATGGGGATGATTGTCTTCGTCTTGAGTTTCGTGGTGTTCAGCACGTCGGCAGGCTTTTTCTTTTTAAGAACTTTAGGGGCAAGAACCGAATCCTCAGATATATCAGAGACCGCTCAACCCCCACCTCAGGGAAGCGCGGAAAAAGGTGCTGCCCTTTTCAAAAGTAAATGCTTCTCTTGTCACTTTACGGACAGGGAAGAAAGCAAGCAGGGACCAGGCCTGAAAAACATATTGAAAAAGGAAAAGCTCCCCTTCAGCAAAAGACCATCCAGTATTGAGAATATCAAAAAACAACTTAAAACACCTTTTCTGACCATGCCCTCTTTTGTTTCTCTCTCAGAACAAGAAATCGCTGATCTTATAGCCCACTTAAAAACTCTGTAAAGAAATGGGGTCTGACCCCAAATACAAAATATATTTGACAAATGATGAATTTTTTCGTATTAAATAAAATAAAAAAAGGAGGGATTTATCCATGAAAAGAAGAGAATTTTTCGAAAAGAGTGGATGTGGTCTTTTAGGACTGATGATGGCCGAATTTGGCTTTGCCTCTGGCCAAAAAGAGGGAATCCAAGCTCCCAAGAAAAAAATGAGCCGAGAAGATATGGTCAAAAAGATGCTCATGAAAAAAATGGGCAAAACAGAAGAAGAAGCAAAGGCAATGATCAAGGAAATGAAAGAGAAGCTCCCAATGGTCAAAGACATGTGCATCTGCAAGACGTGCCCAACCTATGTCGCTGAAGAAAAAAAAGTCGGCTTCTGTCATCCCCTAGTAGGAAAAAGCGAAATTATAAAAGAAGAGAAAGGATGTGATTGTCCCAAGTGCCCGGTCTATCAAAAAATGAAACTCAAGAATGGCTATTACTGCACAAGAAAATCGGAAATGGAACAGGAAATGGCCAAGAAGGGCTAATTCAGTCATCCGTTAGATAGTTCTATAAGTATTTTTAAAAATTCATCAAATGAAGAAATATTGGCGTTGTTTTGTATGTAATGACATACATTATGGAGTGAAACCTCCAGAGATATGTCCTACCTGTCTGGTGAAGAGCGCCTATGTAGAAATCTCTTCCGAAGAAGCAAAGAAGATAAGCGGCATGACTGAAGTTGAGTTTGATAAAGAAAAATTTCTCGGTTCAATTGAAAGGTTCACAGAAAATAATGAATTCCAAGTTAATCCTGACACAGAAAAAGTCAAGATGCTCCTGGATGGAGTATTCAATAATGAGCAAAATCATGGCTTAAAATTCTGTCCCTGCAGACTGATTACAAAGGATTTTGAGGAAGATTTAAAGCTAATCTGTCCCTGCAACTTTCTTATCCACGAAACATATAAAGATAAAGATGATGGAGAGTGCTGGTGTGGGCTTTTCGTAAGGAGAAAAAAACATGCATAAACGAATAATGTTTTGGGCCAGGGAATGTCCTCATTGTAAGGCCATGATGCCTCATGTGGATAAATTAGAAAAAGAGACAGACATTAAGCTAGAAAGACTCGAAATCTGGCATAACGAAAAAAATGCAGATTTGATGCGCTCTTACAAGCCTATTATCGCCCCCAAATGTGGAGGCCAGCTGAAAACTCCCACGTTTTTTAACACAGAAACCAACGACGTCATCTGTGGTGAAGTAGAGTACGAGAAGCTTAAAGAATGGGCATTAAAATAGCAGAATTGTATTATCAATAAGCCTGATTTTTCCTATAAAAATCGCCAAGGCAACGAGAGCTTTCTTCTCAATTCTGGACACAGGATCGAGCTTATCAATATCCACTATCTCAACATAATCTATTTTTGCCAGGGGCTCCCTGCCAATTATTTCTTTCATTTCTTTGATGATCGCCGCCGAGTCTCTCTGCCCTTTTTCCATCATCGATTGAGCCACTTTCAGGCTTTTTGATAAAACAAGAGCTGCTTTCCTCTCTTCTTGGGTTAAGTATTTATTGCGGGAACTGAGGGCAAGACCATCCTCTTCTCTTATTATAGGTAAAACCTCTATTATCACCTCTAAATGAAGTTCCTTAACCATTCTTTTTAAGATAATTACCTGCTGGGCATCTTTCTGCCCGAAAAATGAAATATCAGGATTGATAATATTGAAAAGCTTCAGCGCTATAGTACAGACTCCCCGAAAATGACCGGGACGGGAGCGGCCACACAGTTTATCCTGTAAATCGTAAACCTCGACAAATGCCTTATGCCCTTGGGGATATATCTCATCTGATTCAGGAACAAACAAATAATCGACTCCTTCTCTCTCCAAAACTTCTGAATCCCGATTCAAATCCCGTGGATACTCTTTAAAATCTTCTCTCGGACCGAATTGTGCAGGATTGACGAATATGCTCACCACAGTAACATCTGCTTTCCGAAGAGACTCTCTCACCAAACTCAGATGCCCTTCATGGAGATAGCCCATGGTAGGAACAAATCCGATGCTCATTCCCCGGGATTTTATATCAGAAACCGCACTTCGCATCTCGTCTATCTTTTTTATGACTTTCATGGCCATCTCAATCTTGGCTTTCTCTCAAAGTTTCGTGGTTAAATGTCATTGCAAGCCCTGCAGGGGCGAAGCATTCTCATGAAAAAATTGTCGTTACGATCAGCCGAAGGAAAAGTGGCAATCCTTCGTTGTGAGCGAAGCGCGGCAATATCATACAATAAATTGACATTACGCGGGTAGTGGCAAATTAACCATAAAATTTGAATTTTATCATTTCCTATTATTTCTTCTTCTTTCCACGCTTTTGATCCTCGTTCTTGATTAGCTCACCAAGTTTTTCTGACTTAGAATGATAAGAGTTGTTGCTATCTGGAAATTTTCCTTTTTTGACATCATCAATGTATCCTTTCACAGCCCGGCTGATAACTTCATGAATGTCTACATATTTTCTGACAAATTTGGGCAGGTATCCGTTTGAAAAGCCCACTAAATCATGAAAAACAAGAATCTGACCATCACAATAGGGACCAGCTCCTATCCCTATCGTAGGAATTTTAAGCTTTCCAGTTATGATCCGAGCCACTTCCATCGGAATACACTCTAAGATAACGGAAAAAACACCTGCTTTCTCCAGACTAAGAGCATCTTGGACGATATTTTCAGCTTCATCAATTTCTTTTCCTTTTACCTTGAATTGACCCAAATGATAGATAGATTGAGGAGTAAGTCCAACATGTCCCATCACCGGAATTTCCGCTTCGATCAGAGCTTCAATCAATTTTAGCCTCTTCTTGGATGCTCCTTCGATCTTGACAGCACTTGCACCCGCTTCTTTGAGAAACCGGGAAGCATTATAAACCGATTCCTCGTTGGACCGGTGGAAAGAAAAATAGGGCATATCTCCCACAACTAAGGCACTTTTCGAAGCAAAGACAACTGGTCTTGTGTGATGAATCATATCTTCCATGGTAACGGGAATGGTGTTTTTATAGCCTAAGACAACCATTCCTAGTGAATCCCCCACCAGGATCAAATCTATCCCACACTGATCCACAATTTTGGCAACAGGAAAATCATAAGCTGTTATGGCTACAATTTTTTCTTTCTTCTCTTTTTTAGCTTGAATAAAAGGAATGGTTTTTTTTTGGATTTTTTCGTTGGGCATGATCACACCTTTCTCCCCATCTCATCTCAAACGCAAGATTGAGGTAAAGTCTAAAAAAGCCGTTCAGAACGACTTCTGTTTAAGAAAAAATCTTTAGTCTATTTCAATTTCTTTAAATGCTTGTTTTCTTTGCCAAGAGGAACATAGTACATAGATTTCTTTTTCATTTTCTTAATCTTATCTAGCAAATCTATTATATCTCCTTCCCGATCTAAATCCAACCCATCTGCCTTCACAACTAAAAGCGGAGCCGCCTGGTAATTGAAAAAAAAATAATCAAAGGCTTCAATGACATCCTCTAAATATTTCTCAGAGATATTTTTCTCCAGAGCACTTCCTTCCTTGTCAATACTTTTCAAAAGGGTCGGCAAAGAAATCTGGAGATGAATTACCAAATCAGGCTTGCCGACTCTCTCCTGCAACAAACTGTATATTCTTTCATAAACAATAAGCTCATCATCAGTGAGAGTTTGGTAGGCATAAATTTTATCTTTTTCAAACAGGTAATCACAGATTATCCTTTCTTCGAACAAATCCCTCTGCAGAAGGCTTACTTGCTGGTAGTACCTGTTCACCAAAAAGACAAGCTGGGCAAGAAAGGCAGCTCCTTCTTTTTCATTATAAAAATCTCTGAGATAAGGATTTTCGACCCTGTCAAAAATGACCTTGCCTCCAATTTTCTGGGATAAGATATTAGCTAATTTTGTCTTCCCAGATTTAAGAATCCCCTCTATAGCAATATGTTTGAAAATTATTTGCTCTTTTTCCGACATATTTATTATCCTGATTTATTCAGGTTAATTAAGATTCTCCACTTTCTCAACTCTCATAACCTCTATGAGCAAGGCAGCTTAAAAAATAACGAATATAATAATATAAGTCAATCAAAAACAGGTTGAATACAGGGATTTGATTTGTCTTTAGGGATTTAATTTTTTGCAGGGGCTTGATTCATCAAGCCCACCTTATAGAATGCACAAATAAATAGTTGGGTTTTCTTTATCAAATCCTAATCAAATAACAAAAAACAGAAATCTATTTCTTTTTAGGTGTCTCTTCCACGGGAACAATGATCCAGGCTATGATGTAGAATATCACCATAGGGAATAAAACTGATAACAAGCTGATAGCCACAAAAAGGAGCCGCATTATATTCACATCCATGTCAAAATATTCAGCCAGCCCTCCGCAAATGCCTGCTACCATCCTCTGTTTGGAAGAGCGGTAAAGTTTCTTTGCCATCTTAATTTTCTCCTAAAAGAAATTATTCTTTTCTAAGGATATTTCCATCAATAAGTACGAAAAAAGCAATAAAAAGTTTCCTAATCCCCAAATTTTATCCCTTGAGCTAAGGGAAGCTCTTTTGACCAGTTAATCGTATTTGTCTGACGGCGCATGTAGCCTTTCCAGGAGTCTGAGCCAGACTCTCTTCCTCCTCCTGTCTCTTTTTCTCCTCCAAAGGCACCCCCAATCTCGGCTCCGGATGTTCCTATATTAACATTAGCGATGCCGCAATCTGAACCCTCATGGGATAGGAACTTTTCCGCTGTTAATAAATTTTTCGTAAATACAGCACTGGATAAACCCTGAGGAACTTCATTATGAAGCCTTATGGCTTCCTCGAAGTCCTTGTATTCTAAGAGGTAAAGGATGGGAGCAAAAGTCTCATGATGGACAATTTCTGTTTGTGATGGCATTTTGACAATGGTTGGCTCAACAAATTGCTCCCCTAATTCTTTGAGAGGATGACCGCCGCAGATTATTTCTCCGCCCTGTTCTTTGACTTTTTCTAAAGCAGCCATCATATCTTCCACTGCTGCCTTTGTCACCAGAGGCCCCATCAGAATTCCCTCCTCCATGGGATTTCCAAGGCGCACTTGCTTGTAGGCTTGGAGGATTCCCTGGGTCAGATCAGAAGCAATAGACTCGTGCACGATAATCCGCCTCGTAGAGGTACAGCGCTGGCCCGCTGTCCCCACCGCTCCGAAGAGAATAGAACGAACTGCCATGTCCAGGTCTGCATCTTCGGCAACAATAATTGCGTTGTTACCTCCAAGCTCAAGGATTGTGCGTCCAAAGCGGCGAGCCACAGCTTCTGACACTCTTTGTCCCATTTTAGTCGAGCCTGTGAAAGATATAAGAGGCAGCCGTTTGTCGTTAATCATTCTCTCTCCAACAACGGACCCAAATCCAATAACGATGTTGAAAATGCTCTTGAGCCCATGATCTGCCATGACTCTGTTACAAACATTCTGAACAGCAACGGCTGTCAGGGGAGTACTGGAAGATGGTTTCCAGACAATCGTATCTCCACAGGCTGCTGCGATAGCAGCATTCCAGGCCCAGACTGCCACGGGAAAATTGAAGGCTGTGATGATTCCGATAGCACCTAGGGGATGCCACTGCTCATACATCCTGTGTCCAGGACGTTCGGAATGCATTGTCAACCCGTAAAGCTGCCGAGAAAGACCCACTGCAAAATCACAGACATCAATCATCTCCTGAACTTCACCAATTCCCTCTGCCCTGATCTTTCCCATCTCCAGAGTCACCAGCTCCCCAAGAGGTTCCTTCAATTCCCTTAGCGCTTCCCCCACATCACGGATCACCATGCCCCGTTGCGGAGCAGGCATCATGCGCCAGGATTTAAAAGCCTCAGCGGCCTGGTTGATAACCTGTTCGTATGTCTTTTCTGTGGCTTGGATAATCTTGGCGATAGGTTCTCCGGTGGCGGGATTGTATGAGACAAGCTCGGGACCTTGAGGGTCTTCAAACCATTGTCCCTCACCAGCACAAGCTCCAATATTTACGTCTTTAATTTGTAATTTTTCTAATAACTTTTTCATTTATCTCTCCTTTGTATTTTTTTTGAATTCTTTATTCCTCGTTCAGAAAAGGATAGCGGTAATCCCTGGGAGGACGCAAATTCTCCTTAACTGCTCGAGCACTTGTCCAGCGAAGAAGGTTCAAGTAAGAACCAGCTTTATCGTTTGTTCCCGAGCCTCTGGCTCCTCCAAAAGGCTGCTGGCTGACAACAGCTCCAGTGGGTTTATCATTGATATAGAAGTTTCCTGCTGCATGGCGGAGGGCAACAAAGGCCTCATCAATTGCTTTCCGGTCGTTGGCGAAGACAGCTCCTGTTAAACCATAGGGCGAGGTAGTATCGCAAATTTTTAATGTTTCTTTGTATTTATTTTCAGGGTAGACATAGATTGTAAGAACAGGCCCAAATATTTCTTCCTCCATCAACTTGTCTTTAGGATTGGTAACGACAACGAGTGTGGGCTCTATAAAATAACCCTTGGAATCATCGTAATTTCCTCCACAAACAATATTAGCTTCTTTTGATTTCTTCGCGTATTCAATGAATTCCACTATGCTATCAAAAGCGGGTTTATCAATAACAGCACCTATAAAATTTGTAAAATCATTTATATCGCCCATCTTGATTGTCTTTATCTCATCTGACAAACTTTCTTTGATAGAAGGCCAGAGATTTGACGGGATGTAAGCTCGGCTGGCTGCTGAACACTTCTGTCCCTGATACTCAAATGCTCCGCGGATCAAGGCCGTGGTCACAGCCTCAGCATCAGCAGAAGCATGAACAAAGACAAAGTCTTTTCCGCCAGTCTCCCCCACAATTCTGGGATATGTTTTGTAATTCATGATGTTTGACCCGATGGTCTTCCACATTCCCTGAAAAACAGGAGTGCTTCCAGTGAAATGAACTCCAGCTAACTCTGGCTTTTCTAAGACAGGATCTCCGACATATCGTCCTGGGCCAGGAACAAAATTTATCACACCGTCAGGCAATCCAGCCTCCTTCAACAACTGGGTTATAAAATAGGCTGAATAGACTGCCGAAGAGGCCGGCTTCCACAACACCGTGTTTCCCATCATGGCTGGCGAGGTGGGTAAATTACCGGCAATAGAAGTGAAATTAAAAGGGGTCACAGCAAAAACAAAACCTTCCAAGGCACGGTATTCCATGTAATTCCAGATTTCATGAGAGGAATCCGGCTGTTGAGTGTAGATCTGGCGCATGTAGGAGGGATTAAAGCGATAAAAATCGATTAGTTCGCAGGCTGCGTCTATCTCTGCCTGATAGACTGTCTTTGACTGTCCGAGCATGGTGGCAGCATTCAAAATATAGCGGTATTTTGTGGCAAGTAGCTCCGCAGCTCGAAGAAAAATTGAGGTTCGAGATTTCCAATCCATCACCGACCAATCTTTCCAGGCCTTCTGGGCTTCCTTAACCGCTTTATCCAGTTCTGGAGGCCCTGCTGTATGATACTGGGCTAAAAGATGGTTGTGGTCATGCGGGCAGCGGCAATCTGCCATATTTCCGGAAAGGATCTCTTTACCTCCGATTATCAAAGGAATCTCAATTTTCTCATTTAACATTTTCTCCAGGTGAGCCTTCAAGTCCTTTTTCTCCCGACTTCCTGGAGCATAGCTATAAACAGGCTCATTGAAAGGTGTAGGAATTTTTATTATGGCATTCATCTCAATTTCCTCCTTCTTATAAAATTTGGGATCAGATCTTTCAAACTTTTATAATTTTATGAATATTAAGCAATTCATTTTATATTTTTCTTGCCAATAATAAAAGTATTAAAGATCTGACCCTGATCAGCAATCAAAGACCAAGATCTTTATCAATGCTTTGCATGGCTTCAAGGCATATGGATATAAACTCGTCCAGTTCCAAACCAATATTCTTGCTCTTTTCTATATCTTCCCGGGTTGCTCCTTTGGCAAAGCTTTTTTCTTTGTATCTTCTCTGCACAAAACCAACATCGACTTCTCTCAGTTTCTTGCTAGGGTGCATCAGAGTGGCAGCAATGATCAACCCTGTAAGAGGATCAACGGAAAAAATTGCCCAGTCCATCTTGCTCTCACAAGTTACATGCGCGGCATGGGCTTTAACCGCATGAATGATATCTGCATCGATCCCGAGTTCTTCCAAAATTTTGACTGTCTCAGTCGTATGAAGTTCAGGGCTTTTTTCAGTGATTTCGTAATCAAGGTCGTGGAGCATTCCTGCTAGCCCCCATTTCTCCACATCCTGATTAAGCCGTGAAGCAAGAGCCTTCATGCATACTGCTACTGCCAAGGAATGCTTCACCAGGTTCTTATTTTTAAGATATTTTTGGACAGTCTCTAAAGCTTCTTCTCTTTCCATCATACAATCTCCTTTCTATATTATTTTTTAAGTTCTTTTAATCTTTCTTAATCACAAAGGGAATTTCAGTCTTCATGCTTTCCTTTTCATCAACAACTTTAACTCCTACGATGTAATCCCCCTCCTTCTCCGGAAACCAAGCCCATGAATTTTTCTCAGATTTCTCTTGAACTATTCTTTCCTCCTTCCTTTCCTTAAGGTAGAATTCATAATTTTGCCTGTAGAAACCAACAGCAGAAACAGTAAAAGCAATTTCTGCTCCAACCTTTTGCGGCGATTCCCCGGAGGATCTCAAAGATACTTTTAATATCTTTTTCAAAAAGATAAGTTTTCCCTCATCCTTCTTGTTATCATGTAGATTGAACATAAGGTAAGGCGCAACCCATAGCGGATTTGATTTAATCTCCTGGCCCGTGTCGTATTCTCCGATATTTTCCCCCGTTTCTACATCAAAACAAAGCAGGAGGGAAGAAAAGGAGGAGGCCAAAATTCTCTCTCCAGAAATTTCAAGACGATAAAAACTCCGTGATGGGATTATTTTCCACCAGAGAATATGTCCGTTTTTTTTATTCAGACAGTACAATACATTATTCCAGCAAATAAAAAAAATCCTCTTGCCATCGACAACAGGAGGGTTGAGGATTTTTCCTCCAATCTTTATTTTCCATTTTTTCTTTCTTTTTGCTAGATTAAAGCAATAAAAATAATGGTCATCCGTACCAAAATACAGGAAATTCTTCTCGACTAAAGGGAGAGGCTGAATTTTATTCTCTGTTTTGATCTTATCTAAAAGACTGCCTTTTTCACTCAGAATATAAAGGTTATGATCATCGCAGCCAAATATAATTCTTTCGGCAGAAAAAACAGGAGTAGACCTGATAGCGTCACCCGCCTCGAAGCGCCAGAGTTCTTCTCCGCTTGATGTTGCGCGGGCAAAAAAGATTCCTTTCTCCGTGCCAAAGTATATTTTTTTCTTAAGTTCTTTAATACCAGTCGTGATTTTTTCTTTAACCTCTTTTTTCCAGAGCAGCCTTCCTTTTTTGCTCAAGCAGTAGAGCGTACTGTTCATATCATAAACGTAAATGTTTTCAGCTCCAAGGAAGGGAGAACTCGCCAGTTCTTCAGAAACTTCGAATTTCCATAAAATTTCGCGTCTCTCTCCTGTCATACAATAAACCAACCCTCTCTCCGTAGAAAGATAAATATCTCCCTCAGTATCTTTCACAAAGTCGATGATCCTTCCTTTGTAGGCGATCTCTCCAGCCTTTTCTAAAGGGAAGACTACTCCAGAAGGATATGCAGGAATTCTTGATTTAAAAAAAGAACAGAAGCCTAAAAAGATGCAAACCAGGAACAAGAGCGTAAATTTTTTCATTCTTCTTGAAAAATCCAATAATAGCACTTTTTTCTCTCTTTCCTCAATCTTTACAGAAAACTTGAAGGCTGATATCATTCAAAAGAGAGAAGACGATGATTAACTACATTATGCTCTATAAAATAAGAAAAAAAGTCAAAAAAATTTTGAAAGAAAAAATTTTCGAGGAAGAGCTCGCCACAACCCCGACTTCTTGTGTTGGCTGTGTTGCTGATGATATAAGCTGGGAAATTTATTACCTTTTGAAAGAAAAGAATGAGAAAGATTAGCTCTTCTCTCTTTTTATTTTTTCTTTTAGGGAATTCCACCACTCTATTCTTTTTTTAATATCCTTTTCCATACCCAGGTTTCCAGGTTCATAATATTTCCTTCCCTTTAGCTTGTCAGGAAAAGTCTCCATAGCAGTTGTGGAGTAAGGGAATTTATGAGCATAAGCATAATCTTTGCCGTATCCAATACCTTTCATTAGATCAGTCACAGGATTTCTTATATGGAAAGGGACGGGTTCAAAAGGACTTGCCTCGACATCTTTCATAGCCTTGTTAAAGGCGACATAGGCCCGATTGCTCTTGGGAGCTGAAGCCAGATAGATGGCTGCCTCGGCAAGAGCCAGTTCTCCTTCAGGGGAGCCTATAAAATCATAGGCTTCTTTTGCACTGAGGGCAATGGAGAGAGCCTGAGGATCTGCAAGACCAATATCTTCAGAAGCAAATCTCACCAGCCTTCGCGCAATATACAGGGGATCTTCTCCTGCGGCAATCATCCTTGCCAGCCAGTAAAGAGAAGCATCCACATCACTATTCCTAAGGCTTTTATGAAGAGCAGAGATCAGGTTGAAGTGTTCTTCTCCTTTCTTATCGTAGAGAAGAATTCGCTTCTGCAGTGCCTCTTTTACCTCTTCAGTTGTTATCTTGTCATCTTTTACCAGATTTGCAGATATTTCGAGAGTATTAAGGGCTCTTCGGGCATCTCCGTTAGCATAGTCTATGATCATTTTTAGGACCTGCTTTTCAAGCTTGAGCTTTAGTCTCCCCAGCCCCTGCTCCTTATCAGCTAAAGCTCCTTTGATGATAAGGGTCAATGTTTCTTCGGATAGAGGGTTCAAAACCAGAACCTTCGTCCGAGAAAGAAGAGCTGCGATAACTTCAAAAGATGGATTTTCAGTTGTTGAACCGAAAAGAATGATATCCCCTTTCTCTACATAGGGTAAAAAAGCACCTTGCTGGGCTTTATTGAATCGGTGTATCTCATCGATGAAAATGATCGTGGGTTGTCCATACATTTTTTTATGACTTTCCGCCTTGGCCATGACTTGCTTGACTTCTTTGATGCCTGAAAGGACGGCGCTGAAAAAAATATAGGGAAAATTGAATTGATCGGCTATGATGTAGCCCAAAGTGGTCTTGCCTGAGCCGGGAGGCCCCCAAAATATGATGGAAACCAGACAATCTGCTTTTATCAACTGGGAAAGTATCTTTCTTTCGCCGATGATATGCTCCTGGCCATAAAAGTGCTCCAGAGTCTTAGGCCGCATCCTCTCTGCCAGGGGAATGTGTTTTTCGCCCTTTTTAGTATCCATGAATTTAGTGACCTTTGTTGAATTATACCAGATATTTTTTAAAGGGGACAGTTTAAAGGGGGAAATACCTTCTCTCAATGCCACTAAATAACAAGACCCCATTAGGTACTCAATGGCAAGACCTGACCCCATTCTTGACCTATATAGAATTCCATGCTAAAGTTACGATTGATTTTACTTGAATTGAAAAGATAGAGGGAGTGGCGAATACTTTAAGTCAGTTAATCCCGCAAACAGACCTGCTCTTATAATAAATATATCACAATATGAAAAGCGGTAAGATACCCGAAAAGCTTGTTTACCGGTTAGAAGAAATAAGCCGTATTGCACAACTTAATCCTGAAGTCATTGAAGCCTGGGAAAGGGAACTCTACTTCCTTCATGCAGGAAAGACAGGCTCTGGAGATAAGATATTCAGGAAAAAAGACTTAGCCATAATCCTCAGGCTAAAGGAATTGCTAGAAAAAAAGAGATTAACTCTGGCTGGAGCAAAAAGAAAAATCGAGGAGGAATTCGGGATAATAACTCCAGCCCCAGTGCATCCTGATCGACTGAAAAAAGTCCTCTATCAGGTTCGAGAACAACTGCATGAAATTGCGATTTCTTTGGGAAACGACTCAAAAAAAACATAAAAATCTTTCCATATTTGTTATAATTATTCACTTGGTCGGGACGTGGCGCAGCCTGGTAGCGCACACGCTTGGGGTGCGTGGGGTCGGCGGTTCAAATCCGCCCGTCCCGACCATTTTTAATTTTTCAAGCCTGGCAGAATGTTAGTTTAGTCAGGGAAATATACAAAAAATAAGGAGGTTAAAGATATTCAGGAAATGAATGCAAACAAAAAAAAGGAAGTGCCCCTTGAATTAAAAGCACAAGCGACAAGATTAATTGACCTGATCAATTACCAGGAAGGCTCTGTGGTCAGCCGGGAAATTATTTCAAAAAAAACTGGAACTGTCACTTTATTTGCCTTTGATGAAGGACAAGGTTTAAGTGAACACACGGCCCCTTTTGATGCTTTGGTTTATTGCTTGGATGGTGATGTGGAAGTCACCATATCAGGCAATCCTATTCAGCTAAAGCCAGGAGAAATAGTGATCATGCCTGCCCATCAACCTCATGCCTTAAAAGCCCTCAAGAAATTCAAAATGCTACTGACAATGATCCGAACTTAAAAAGATGAGACGAAAAAGAAAAAAGAAGTTATGAAACCTCTTATTTTCCTCACCAATGATGATGGTTTTTTCGCCGAAGGCATAGAAGCTCTCTCCCGAAACCTTAAGGACTTAGGACGAATTTACGTCGTCGCCCCAGACAGAGAGAGAAGCACTGCTTCCCTCTCTCTTACTCTTCGCCGCCCCTTGAGAGTCAAAAAGATTAAAACGAATACCTATGCTGTAGACGGGACTCCTGCCGACTGTGTTTATATTGCACTTAAAAAATTGTTGCCTCAAAAGCCTTCTTTGCTCATCTCAGGCATCAACAAAGGTCCCAATCTCGGACAGCAAGATATTTCCTATTCGGGTACAGTCGCCGCAGCTATTCAGGGAACCTTTCTTCAGATTCCTTCAATAGCCGTCTCTCTTTTCCCAGACAAAAATCATAAGTATTCTTATGATTCCTCTGCCAAAATAGTCAACTCAATTGCCATGAAGCTGCTGGAAAATAAGATCCCTGAAAAAATGACTCTCAATATAAACTTTCCCCCTCCTCCTATCAAAGGTATAAAAATTACAAAACTTGGTCAGAAAAGATACAATCCGGAAATTATCGAAAAAAAAGATCCCATGCAAAATTCCTATTACTGGATAGGACCTGGAAATCCAAAAGCTGAAGGCGCCAAAAACAGTGATGTTATGGTCGTCAAAGAAGGTTACATCTCTATTACTCCACTTCACACAGACTTAACAAACTACAAGACAATTCAGCATCCAACATTTAAAAATATTGTCGTATCTATCACCGATGAGCTCTCTTAAAAAACTATATGACTGGGTCCTTCACTGGGCTGATACTCCGTATGGCCTCCTTGCTCTCTTCCTTCTCGCTTTCGCTGAGAGTTCTTTTTTCCCTGTTCCCCCTGACCCTCTTCTTATAGCCCTCTGTCTGGGAGCAATCAAAAAGTCCTGGCGTTTTGCCTTCTACACTGCCTTTGCCTCGGTTATCGGAGGTATTGTAGGGTATTTCATCGGCTTTGGCATATGGGAAATTGTGGATTCGCTTTTCTTCAAATATGTCCCTGGATTCACAGAAAGCCTTTTCCAGCGCGTGATAGCTAATTATAGTGAATATGGTTTCTGGTACGTGTTTCTGGCCGGCTTCACTCCTATTCCTTATAAAGTTTTCACCATAGCTTCGGGAGTTTTCAAGCTCAACTTCTTCCTCTTTCTCTTAGCGTCCACACTAAGCCGCTCCCTCCGTTTTTTCGCAGTTGCTGCTTTGCTTCGAAAATTTGGGCCTGGGATCAAAATCTTCATCGATAAGTACTTCAACCTCCTTGCTATCCTCTTCTTCATCCTTCTTGTGGGCGGATTCCTGATAATCAAATTCATGATAAAGTAATATGCTAAAAGCAGAGTGCAGCAAGATTTCACCATGAAGATTCTTTTCACTTGCAAGGAATTCCCTCATGCTAAAGTCATCGGTGGGCCTATTATCATCTACAACCGCTTGAAATATTTTTCTAAAAATCATCTTGTGTCCTTAGCTGCCTTCTTCCGCGCGGGAGAAGAAAAATACATCCCCTCTGTTAAACCCTTCTGTCATGATTTAAAACTTATCCCCTTGCCCGCGAAACGCTCGCCTCTTAAAGCAACATGGGATTTTTTCACCTCACCAATCCCTCACTATTTCCTCAGGACTCATGGTTCACAAAAAATGGCAGGTGCCATTGCAGAGATGGTGCAAAAAGACCGCTATGATTTTGTCATTGGCGAATATTCTGTAATGGGGCAGTTCATCCATAATAATCCGCTGCTCCCGCCAGTCCACCGAATCATCTCTGTCCATGAATGCTATTATCTGGCACGCCTCAAGGCTTTTCGCAGCAGCAGTTTTGGACTCGGCATACTAAAAGAAGCCATAAACCTAAAAGGGCTTAAAAAATATGAATTCGATATGTACAGGCACGCTGATAAAGTGCTCACTCTGACTCATCAGGACAAAAAGAAACTTCTAGAAATTTTTCCTGAACTGGATATTGCCGTGGTTCCCCATGGTGTAGATGTGGAAGATTTCTCATTTTCTAGAACTGAAGGAGAAGAAAGAAACATTGTTTTTGTGGGAAATTACCTGCATTATCCCAACGTGGATGCGGTTCTTTTCTTTTACCAGGAAATCTGGCCCCAGATAAAATCCCAGGTTCCAGAGATAAAATTCTATGTGGTTGGTCAGGGTCCGCCTCCAGAGATCCAAAGTCTTTCTCAAGATGATGCCGTCATCGTCACAGGCCGAGTCGATGATGTCCGTCCCTACCTGAAAAAAGGACGAGTCTTCATCTGTCCGGTGAGGCTCGGTGGAGGATTCAGAGGCAAAATACTGGAGGCTATGGCTATAGGCACTCCAGTAGTCTCAACATCCCTGGGCGCAGAGGGTGTTCCTACTGTTCAAAGGGAAAACATCATCGTAGCTGATAATCCAGAGGAATTTACTCAAGGTATTCTTGACTTGATGAACGACGATAAATTGTTCGAGAGAATAAGGAACAGGGCCCGCAAACTCGTCGAAGAAAAATATGCCTGGGAAAAAGGAGTAGAGATTATGGAGGGAGTTTTAGAAAAAATGATGAAAAAAAATCCCTCTTCTAAGAACTAGCCTTGGAGCGGTGAAAATGAAAGTCACAATGATTATCCCGAGTTACTGGGGACGGATAAAGTCTGAAGGTTGGAGGAAAACAGATGATGTCTATGACCATCCTACTCCTCTTGATGAGACAGGGACTTTAGGCCGTGTCCTTAAGAGTCTCTCCATTCTCGAAAGCAAAGATTTTAATCTTGTTATCCTGGGTATTTCTACAGCTCAGGATATCCAGGGAGAAGTCGAGTCAAAAATATCCTCGATTGTCAAAGATGAAGCCACAAAGGTTAAAACTATTTTTTTCTCCTATTCACACCTGGATAAGATTCACCAGCACTTAGCCAATCATAGCCTGGAGAAATTCATCCCTCTTTTACGGCTCAGCGGCTACTCCAATGTTCGAAATCTCTGCCTCTTCTCAGCTCACCTCTTAGGCTCTGAGGCTGCTGTTCTCATCGATGATGACGAAATCTTCGAAGATCCGCAATTCATGGAAAAGGCTGTTGAATTTATCGGTAAAAAAATTCAGGCAGATAAGGTGCTGGCAGTTGCTGGTTACTACATCAACCCTGATAATGATTTCTTTATAAACAAGGAAATTGCCCCCTGGATGACCTACTGGAATAAGATCGATTGCATGAACCGAGCCTTTAAGGAAATAATCGGGAAGCCTCCAAGGCTTAAGGAAACTCCTTTTGTTTTCGGTGGAAACATGGTTGTTCACCGCGATCTTTTTACATTGGTCCCTTTCGATCCTTCTGTTCCCCGGGGAGAGGATATCGATTATCTCATCAATGCCAGGATGTTTGGCTTTAAATTCTACCTGGATAATCAGCTTTCAATCAAACACGATGCTCCTCCAAAAACCCACCCCACCTGGCAAAACGTAAGAGAGGATATTTTCCGCTTTGTGTTTGAAAAGAGCAAGCTGGAAGCCCAAGAACCTGCTCCAGGCATGAAGAGAATAGCGGCAGGAAACCTTGATCCCTTCCCTGGAGAATTTCTGGGGAAAGATTTAGAAGAACGAATCTTCCACTCCAATCTTATGCTTGCAGTTGATTATCTTCGTCAGGACGACAAAAAAGGGGCTAGGGAATGTATGAACAATATTTATCTCTCTAAAACCAAAGCTATACCTGAGACGAACTCCTTCCAAAACCTGATCCAGTTGCAGAAAACCTGGAAAAATTTAATGGAATACTTCTCTTCGGAAAAAGTTAGACAAGAAGTCTGCAGGCAGCTTAGCATTCCCGCATGAATAAGGCCCGACGATCCTGACTCCAGAGTCAGTCCTTGAGTAATTAGGATCAGGCCTAATCCTTGGGAATGCTATAGCGGTACAAGAGGCAGGAAAGTAACTTTTCCCAATAGCAAGACCTAACCTCAATACTTTATCTGGTAGAATGCATTTTCGCTTGAGGAAGCTTATTTTCGGGAATTCCCAAAGCCAATCCAATTTCTCGCAGTTTTGCCTGGATTTTCCGGACATTTTCAGGCCCCATGCGGATAAGATGCTTCTGGGCTTTACTCAGGTTTTCTAACTCAGGGTCTGCTATTGTGTATGATACCACCTTAGCTTCTAATAATATGTCTCCTTCAATCACTGGCGCCTTAAGCAATTCAACAATAGCCGCGGTCAAAGTCTTGTTGAAATCTTCTTCTGGATAGCCCAAATCTGTGTATGCCTCTTGAATAAGTAGTGCCGATTGTTCGTAGAGCTTCACCCATCCTTCGGAATCTAGGGAGCTAAAAACATCCCCGACCAAGTTGTACCGGTCATAGCCTTCGTGATTTACATAATAAAGTCCATCTTTCTCGATGATCTTGAAATTTTCCTCAAGAGCGAAGAAATCAATTTGGGAACGAGGACTTAAACCGTTGGCGATATTGTCAACAGCACCCACGAATTTGCGAATCAAATCTTTGCTCATGAACCAGGAAGCTGCGTCTGGATGGGATGACAGTTCCTTGGTCATATTGCTAATTGTTTCATCGCTTTCGTCAAGCTCTACCTGAATCAATTCTATAGCCTCTTCTTCAATGACAGGCTCTTCTGCCAGAACTTGAGCAGGTTGTTCCTCTTGAACTTGCTGAATGGGAATTTCTTCTGGCTTCTCATAAATGAAAAAATAATAAACTCCTGCAGCTATTGCTATCAAGACAATAATGATAACTGCAATTGAGGCAACTTTTATATTTCCTGCCATATTCTCCCTCCTTCTTCTTTTAGATTATTTAAAATTACTTATAACCTTCAGTATAAGTAACACAGACCAGATTCCCAAAAAAATAAACCATAATCAACACTCTCAAAGAACATTCCTCCAGCATTTTCTCTCAGGGATGTCCCCTTGGGGAACGTCCCTACAATTCTCTATTTTTATTAAAATCTTCAAATTTATCAAAATAAATTTTTGGCGTTGGATTTCCCGCACAGCACAACCTGATTTTCTTACCGATTTGTAGCTGGGTCATTTTTTTTCTGGGCCTTTTTCTTGCATGCTATCATATGCATTTGTGGATTTGAAGTCTTATAAAATTTAATCATCCCTTTTAAATTATATAAAAAAGTGGGATCAGACTTTGTCATTGGGGTCAGGCCTTGTCATGAAGAAAGGATACTTTTTTATCCTTGATTATCTTGGCTTCCCCACGATAAGGCCTGACCCCGAGGGCTAAATTTTGTCATATGGATATCATTTCCCGATAAAATCTGATCCGGTAAGAATTTTTTATTTTTTTCCTTGAATGAGAGCCTGAAATTTGTCATATTCTAGCCTTGGATAGCATAAGCATTTCGCAAACCCGTCCTTGTTCTGTAAAAGATGGTCACGGCAAAAGCTATTTCTCTTGAATCTCGCTTCCGCTGCTTGAAAAAACCTAAGGGTCTGCAGGCCATCTCTTGCTATGTAAAACATAACCTTTTTTAAGGGAGGCCATTATGGGTGGATTATTCGGAGTAGTTTCAAATGAAGATTGCGTGAGTGATCTTTTCTACGGCACAGATTATCATTCTCATCTTGGAACAACAAGGGGCGGTCTTGCTGTCAAAAATCCAGAGGGATTCATAAGGTTCATTCACAACATCGAGAATGCTCAATTCAGGTCTAAATTCGAACAGGACATCACAAAGATGCATGGCACGAGAGGAATAGGTGTTATCAGCGACTATGATAACCAGCCGCTGCTTATACGTTCACACTTAGGAAAATATGCAATCGTAACCGTTGGTGCCATAAAAAACACAGATATACTCGTAAAAAACATATTGAGTGCAAGAAAAATCCATTTCTCAGAGATGATCGGAGAAGAAATCAATCCCACAGAGCTTGTCGCTTCTATGATCAACCAGGAATTGAGTTTTGAAGAAGGGATAATAAAGGCTCAAGAAGCGATTGAAGGATCATGTTCTTTGCTGCTTCTGACAGAAAAGGGAGTGTATGCGGCAAGAGACAGGTTGGGAAGAACTCCTGTGGTTATCGGAAAAAAAGAGGGGACTTATGCCGTAACAATGGAAACATGTGCCTTTCCCAACCTAGGGCTTGAGATAAAACAATACCTCGGACCTGGGGAGATTGTTCTAATCACAGAAGAAGGGATTGAGCAGAAAAAGCCTCCGGGAGAGAAGATGCAGATATGTGGTTTCTTGTGGGTTTATTATGGATATCCTGCCTCGAGCTATGAGGGTCTCAATGTCGAGAGCGTAAGAAATAAATGCGGCGCTAAACTGGCAAAAAACGACAGCATTAAAATAGACTTGGTGGCTGGATTACCTGATTCAGGAATCGGGCATGGACTGGGTTATGCAAGCGAAGCAGGGATACCCTTTAAAAGACCTTTTGTTAAATATTCTCCTACCTGGGCCAGAAGTTTTATGCCCCAGGACCAAACCGTAAGAGATATGGTAGCCAAGATGAAACTCATCCCTGTTAGGGAATTGATTGAAGGGAAAAGACTTTTGTTTTGCGAGGATTCAATCGTCAGAGGAACCCAACTGAAGGACACTATCCAAAGGCTTTTCGATTTTGGAGCTCTGGAGGTACATATGCGTCCAGCATGCCCTCCACTTACGCATGGGTGCAAATTCCTTAACTTCTCAAGGTCAAAGTCAGAGCTTGATCTTGCAGCAAGAAAGGCGATAAAAGAGATAGAGGGAAAAGACGATAAAGACCTGGACGAATATTCTACAGAAGGCTCTGAAAAACACAAGAGAATGATCAAGCAGATAAGCCAAAGGTTAAAACTGACAACACTGAAATATCAAAAACTTGCAGACCTCGTGGAAGCTATCGGTTTACCTAAAGAAAAAATTTGTACTTACTGTTGGGACGGAGCTGAAATTAAATAGGCTTCTTTCTCTATTTTTTAATTCTTAATCCCTTGTATTCAGCCCTGAGGGAAAGCTTATTATTTCCTCCGGAAAGCGTAAGAAATATTTCCATTTCTTTATTCTTCCAGAGGGAACTGTATTCTAAATGACCCAGGCTAACAGCAAGTCCCCAGTTCGAGTAATCGTCTTTATATAAATCATTTCGCCAGGTAACGTTGCTGCCCACGGGCATTCCATGCATTTGAGTTAACCAATCTTTAATTTTTTTATAATCGCCGATATATTGACTTTCATGCTTATGCTTTCCTAAAAAAATATATTTTGTTTTGATTAATTTATTTCCCGCAAAAATAAACTCAATCGAACACTCTATGCCTATTGCTTTTTTTCGGTATCTAATTGTCTCTAATCCATAAGATTTCTCTTGATGAAAGGATTCACCTTCCAATTCAAATACTTGGTTCTTGCTCATTCCCCAACGAGTTTCTCTGAAATAATTCTTAAATTTATACTTATCTTCCCGAATCTCATCCTTCCCTTTGATTGTGACAATCTTGGTCACTACAAAAAGTTTCTCAACTAAGGCATCAAGTATATAACCTGATATAGTCATCCCCGACTCTTCAGAAGCATAATAGACCTTTAGCCATATTTTTTTTACTTTTCCTATATCCTGGAGGGTGAGGATGGTTCCCTTGGCAACAGTCTCAACTATAAGGCTGGTTTTATCTGCTTTAAAATAAATATTAGCTTTTTCGGCTATAACTCTGATCTTTTTTCCACTGGGTAATAAGGGTCCAGAGAGAAAAGAGAAAAATATAATTATAAAGAATATATTCCTGAGAACTGCCATTAGTTCCTGTCTTGCTTTCATTATTTTTATATTTTAAAATGCCTGAAATATCAGCCTGAAAAATAAATTTTCTATGTTTTTTCGATTATTTTCAGCACCGATTATATATATTGACAATAAATCTCAATAGATACAATCCTCTTTAGAGATGATTTTAAAATGAGCTCAATTCACCCTAAAAGGTGGAACTTCTATCCTTTTTTTTCTTCTTTTTCTTTTTCTTATAATAAAATTGGGCTAGACGGGATGGGGGAACCTTCAGGTAATAACCGAATAAAACGAGTTTGTTTTTCAGGATTGCTCGAAGAGCTCCCGTTTTTGCATAACGACGGGAAGAAGTTATGACAGGAACAGGAATAAAAGCAATCTTCCCTATTTTTCTGAGACGGCGGATGAATTCCACGTCCTCCATAAGAGGAATATCTTCATAGCCTCCTATCAAACGGAAAAGTGAAGCTCTGACAAAAATAGCCTGGTCACCATACGGTAAACGAAATAACCTTGTCCGCCAGGTCACATTTCTTTCAATATATCTTAACAAAGGAGTGGACGGCTGAATCTTCAGGGCAAAAGAACCTCCAACAACCTCAGGACTTGTCATTTGAGTGCGAATGAGAGACGAAAAATTATCAGGCAGGACGGTATCAGCATGCAAGAAAAGCAGAAGATCACCTACTGCCTCAGAGGCCCCGGCATTCATCTGTCCTCCCCGGCTCGGCCTGGATGAGAGCACCCGTGCTCCACACTCCTTTGCAATCTGAACTGTATTATCTGTGCTTCCTCCGTCCACAACTATTACCTCTCCATGAGAAATCTTTCCGATATGTTCAAGAGTCTGGCGAATATGATTTTCTTCGTTCAAAGCTGGGATAATGACAGAGAGTGACTGATTGGAAGCTCTTTCCCAGAAAGGGAGATCTTGAGGCACATCCACATCGTGCAAAATATTCAGGTTTTTGATAGATAAACCCTTATTTTTTGCTCGTTCCAGTGTTTCATGGTGAACTGAATCAGTTCCCCAGGCTATGGATTTAAAAATCTCGGGAACCATCCGCTTAAGCCCGATAAGACAGTATCCTCCATCACCCGTAGGACCAAGGACTAATTCGTGGCTTTGCAAAGCATCAAAGGCGGCCTGGCCATGGAAGGCAGTAAGCTCTGGACAATCTACTCCCACAAGCACTACTTCTCTTTTCTTCCTCTGAAAATTCTCCTGAAAAGCCCTTGCCATGCGCTCGCCAAGGTCTCCATCCCCCTGGTGGAAATAGTTAAATTCAGGTCCGAGCCATTCCTCCAACATATGCCGGGTTCCACCTTCGAACCAAATTTCTATAAGGCCTGGATTTTTTCTAGAAAGAGACTTTGCCCACCTGAGAGTGTGTTCAGTCATAGCCTGATGAAGTGAGGCTGCCCCCTCTTTACCAAGGGCAGGGATTAGACGGGTTTTTACCTTTCCAGGCTCAGGATACCTGGTAAAGATAATGAGTCTTTGCCTGCTCATCCCCTACTTTTTATCTCTTCCAGGCAAACCAGCGTTTTAAAAGACGCTGGATAAAAGGTGTTAGCTTTTGGGCATAATATTGACCTGCAACCTGTTTCATAACTTCTGTTTGGGTGGGATAGGGGTAAATTACATTGGCAAAGGTCTTCAAACCTTTCCCCAGTACCATAGCCAGAGTAATTTCGCTTATCAATTCTCCTGCATGTTTTGACACAACCGTTGCTCCCAGGATTTTATCTTTTCCCTTTTTGACATGCACCTTAACAAATCCTTCTTCTTCTCCATCCGTAACAGCTCTATCCACCTCTTTAAAGTACCTGGTGAAGGTTTCTACTGGAATTCCTTTAGCCTGGGCATCTTTTTCATACATCCCGACATGGGCAATTTCAGGGTCTGTATACGTACACCAGGGAATAACCAGAGAAGTGTGCTTTTTACTCTTAAGAAACAGGGCGTTCTGAATGACAATCCGAGCCGTTGCTTCGGCAACGTGAGTAAACTTATAGGGGAAACAAATATCACCTGCTGCGTATATATTTGAGTTGGTTGTCTGCAAGTAGTCATTCACAACCACCCCTTTGCGCGCATCATATTCCACACCCACAGCTTCAAGGTTCAGACCTTCCACATTGGGACTCCGTCCGATACCAACAAGGATCTCATCAGCCTCAATCATTTCATCTCCATCCTTGCTGGATACATGAACCTTTTTCTGGCCGTTATCAGCAGTAACCTTCTTCACAGAGGCACTCAATACGCAACGAATGCCTTCCTTCTCAAAAACTTTGCCTAAAAGGGCAGCAGCTTCTGGGTCTTCCCGGGGCAAAAACTGGGCATTTCTCTGCACAATCGTCACTTTAGAACCAAGTCGGTTAAAAGCCTGGGCAAGCTCGCATCCGATCGGACCTCCGCCGATAACGACCAGCTTCTCCGGTCTTTCGGTCAGAGAAAATACGGTCTCACTGGCTAAAAATCCTACCTCGTCTATCCCTTCGATGGAGGGATGAGCAGAACTTGAGCCAGCAGCGATAACAGCTTTCTTGAACCTTAAGGTTTTTCCATCTACTTCTAAGGTGCGGCTATCTTTAAACTGTCCTTCTCCCAGGAAAACATCGACACCAAGAGATTTGAAGCGGGCGGCAGAATCATGATCGCTAATTTGAGCTCTCAGACGCCGCATGCGTTCCATGACCTTGGAAAAATTGATGGGGAAAGATTCAGGCGTCTCAAACCCATAACCTGGTGAATTCCATATCTCACCAACAACGCGTGAAGAGCGAATGATGGCCTTAGAAGGAACACAACCAGTGTTTAAACAATCTCCTCCCATAAACATTCTTTCAACCAGAGCAACTCGAGCCCCAAGGCTGGCTGCACCCACGGCAGCTACACAACCAGCGGTTCCAGCTCCGATCACAACCAGGTTATACCTGGAGGCTGGCTCAGGATTCACCCAATCATGAGGATGCACGTTTGATACAAGAAGCTGATTGTGTTCATCATCAGGTAATACCATTGCTTTTCTAGTCATTTTCTTTCTGCCCCTCCTCTGCTTTTAATTTTTTTCTTGCCTGCCTTACCAGGATAGTAATGAGGACTGCAGTGATAGCAAGAATCCCGATTAAAGTCCAAGGAACTTTCCCCTCAGAGATGGCGCTCGCCACCGCATCTGCACCAACCACATAAAGCACTGTCCCGGGAAGCATGCAGAGCCATGACCAGAAGACATAAGTCCAGAAAGGAACGAGCGTGAGACCAAATCCGTAATTAAGAAGATTGAAGGGGAACAGGGGCACTAGGCGCGTGATAGCCACGATAATAGCACCATGTTCCTTTGCCAGTCGGTCAAGGTGATGAAATTTTTTATTGCCTGATAACTTTTGAGCAATTGCTTCTCTTGCTATATGCCGGGAGACCAAAAAAGCAAGGCTTGCTCCAATCGTCGAACCCACGCTTACCGTAGCTACGCCCAGGATAGAGCCAAACATTACTCCGCCCATTATGGTGATAACAGATCCAGGGATAGCCAGTACTACAGCCCCGATATATATCAATATATAGACAAGAGGTCCCAAAGCACCAAGAGAAAGAATCCACTCTCTAATCTCTCCCAGGCGCCCGCCTAAGTTAAAGACCTTTGCCAGCACCATAAAGGTAATAATAATAAACCCCAGGGCGATAGGCCTCCAGATACTCTTTTTTCGCGACGGAGGTGAAGAAGAAATATGTTCTTTATTATCAGAATTTGCCATCAGTTTTCCTGCTCGTTCAAAGTCCAATCATAATTCAAATGCACGATCAAGAGATTCCAACCCCTTTTTCTTAAAGATTATCAGAAGCAAGCGCTCCGCCACAAGAAGAACCAAAACCTGCAGTACAGCCAAAACAGTGCCTGCCGGTTACGATTCTTCGGTTTGAGAGTGGCTCAAGAGTGAAATCTTTTATATTCTTTGGCAGCTCCTCACTTACAGGTAGTCCCAAAGCTATGTTAAAGTCGCAATCGTATAAGGTTCCGTCCCAGGCTACGCAGACCTGATGTCGACACATAAGTTCTCCCACAGTTTGGCAATTAAAGCCGCCTAAAAGAAGCTGCATATATTCATCATCTTTTTTCTCTCGTTTCAATCCTTCCCAGAAACGCCCGATGGGCATGTTGGTCATGGTATAAAGACCTGTAAAATGGATGCCGAATCGGTTGGAAAGCTCCCGTTTATAATCTCCCTCCAGTTGGGATTGATCGGGAGGGAGAGATGGACCACCAGGATTATAAACCAAATATAGGGAAAGCTCAGGATTCATTCCATACCCCAAACTGTTGAGCTTTTGCAGTATTTGAATACTTTTTCCGTATACCCCATCTCCCCTCTGCGAATTGACGTTTTCTTCAAGGTAGCAGGGCATAGAAGCCACGATATGAACTTTATGGTCTTTAAAAAAATCAGGCATATCTTCCATGCCTGGCTCTAGAAGTGCAGTGAGATTGGTTCGGACTTGGACGTTATACCCATCATCTGATAGCTCTTCAACAAACTTTCTGATAAGAGGATGAATCTCTGGCGCTCCTCCTGTAATATCAACCATCTCTGGTTGAACATTATGAACGATCTTGAGCACAGCGGCCATTGTTTCCCAATCCATCATCTCTTCCCGCTCCGGGCCGCAGGCTAAATGGCAGTGTCTGCAGCTCTGGTTGCACTTAAGCCCTAAATTTACTTGGATTTTTTGAATCTCAGAAGCATACAGGTTTAATCCACAATCCTTCTGAATACGTATTTCAAACTCGTTCATTTAAGCCTCCTCTCCAATAATCCTTTAATAATGGACGGCAGAGAGCATGAAATTGATTATATAATAGAATTCCTATAAAAACAATCGGGATATTAACAATGTACGAATCTCCATTTCCGTAATAGCAGGTTGCTATGTTAAGGACAAAGGTTTTGGAGATACTTCCATCAACGATCATCTCCCAAATTTTCCTTCCATTTATTAGATTAAGATTTATCATCTAGTATTTCTCTATCAATATACCAAGTTACGCTTCCCAAAGGATGAATCATTGCTGCCGGATAGAGCCTTCTTGCTGTTTCAGGATTTTTCAAGATTTCTCTAACCACTTTTCTCTTCTTATCTCCTGAAACCAGGAAAAAAATGCTTCTCGATCGATTAATTAGGGGAAAAGTCAGGGTAATCCTTTTCTGAGGAGAAAAAGAAGGAGGAGCGTTAACGGCGAGAACCCAGCGGCTCTTTTCCGCAAGTGCCGAGCTTCCCGGGAAAAGTGAAGCCGTATGGCCGTCCTCCCCTACCCCAAGAATCATCGCATCAAAAAGAAAGGCGCCCTCTTCTTCAGGTTTAAAGAATTCCCGTATCATTCGCTCATAATTTCCTGCAGCTTTCTCAGGAGGGTTTATTTCTGCGGAAATACGGTGAATGTTTTGGGAAGGTAGCGGAGCTTCAGATATCAGAGCCTTATAAGCCATAGCAAAATTGCTGTCCTCGCTCTCCTGAGAAACACAGCGCTCATCACTCCAGAAAAAATGGACTTCTTCCCAAGAAATCTCGCTCGAGCATTCCCTGGCAAGAAAGGTATAAAGATAGCGCGGAGTCTTGCCTCCGGAAAGCGCCAGCGTAAAACGGCCTTTTACGGCCAGCATATCCCTGGCCGCTTCAACCAGTCCTTCAGCCAGGGCCTGGCTCGCCTTATGCAGGTCAGGGAAGACTCTCACATCTGGACTTCTTGATTCAGCCATATTCCTCCTTTGCGAGCGATAAATTCATCTGCTTCCTTTGGTCCCCACGTGCCCGCTTCATAGAAGTGAACTGGAATATCCTTTTCCAAAAGAGGAGTGAAGAGTTGCCAGGAAGCCTCAACCTCATCAGCTCTCACAAAAAGAGTCTGGTCTCCTTCGAGGATATCGAGTATCAGAGTCTGGTATGCCCCCGGAAGAGGACCGAAGGCCTCCTTGTAATTGAAATGCAGGCTTTCTGTTTTCAACCTTAAAGATTCTTCTGGTTCTTTCACATCAAAAAATAGGTGAAATCCCTCATCAGGCTGGAGGGTAATTAAAAGTCTGTTTGATTGGATCTGACAGGAGCTATAAGGCTTGAACATACAGATAGGGGGATGACGGAAATTTATAACAATCTGAGTCATGCGAAGGGGGAGTCTTTTTCCGGTTCTTATATAAAACGGAACTCCTTGCCACCGCCAGTTATCAATTTCAAGCCGCAAAGCGACATAAGTCTCGGTGGAGGAATCGGAAGCTGTTCCTGGCTCTTCCTTGTAGCTAGAAACTTCTTTGTTATTAATAGTTCCTTTTTCATACTGTCCGAAAACAACATATTCAGGACGAATCCAAGGCATTGAATGAAGCACCTTGACCTTCTCACTCCGGATATTATCCGCCTCAAAAACTGCTGGTGGTTCCATGGCGATAAGTGTGACTAGCTGGGCAAGATGATTCTGAACAATATCCCGCAAGGCTCCTGCCCGATCATAGTAGCTTGCCCGTCCTTCGATTCCGATGCTCTCAGCTACTGTAATCTGCACGCTTTCAATCCTGTCTCTACTCCACAAAGATTCAAAAATTGTGTTGGCAAACCGAAAAATCAGCAGGTTCTGCACCGTTTCCTTACCTAGATAGTGGTCTATTCTGTAGATCTGAGATTCATCAAAATAGCTGTGTAACAAACTATTAAGCTCTCTGGCAGAGGAGAGGTCTACTCCGAATGGCTTTTCTACGACGATTCGAACCCAGCCAGAACTCTTGTTAAGACCAGACTCGCCGATCCGTTTAATAACGGTTGGAAAGGAGGGCGGTGGAAGAGCAAGATAGAAGACCCGGTTACCTTTAATATTGTGATCCTCCTCTAGAGACTTAATTCGGGCAGCGAGAGGAGAATAATTTTCAGGTGATTTTCCCAGGGATTGATAGTGAACACAAGAATCGCACCAAAGGTCGACTTCATCTTTAGAAAATCCTGCTGTTATTAATGCTTCTCGAGCTTTCTCCCTGAATCCTTCATCACCTATATCTTTTGTTGCTACTCCTAGAACCTGACAAACGTCTTTTAAGTTTTTCTTCACAAGTAAATTGTAAAGAGCTGGAAGAAGCTTGGTGAGGGAAAGGTTTCCTGTCCCCCCAAAGATCACAAAAAGATGTTTGTCAACAGAAGGTTTACTCATGATTTTTCCTTCTTGGTGATTTCATGGCCGCCAAATTTACTTCTCATGGTGGCCAGCAGCTTATCTGCGAAATTTTCCTTTTCAAGTGAGCGAAAACGCTGCAGAAGAGATAAGGAGATAACCGGCGCAGCCAAATTCTGATCGATGGCTTCTTTCACCGTCCAGCGCCCCTCTCCAGATTCGGCAACATAAGGTGCAACTCCCTCTAGATCAGGATTATCCTTAAGAGCCTCGGCTATAAGATCGAGGAGCCATGAACGGACAACGCTTCCATAACGCCAAACTTCAGCTATCCGATGAAGATCAAGGCTAAACTCCTCTTTTCGCTTCATGAGAGCAAAACCCTCTGCATAAGCCTGCATCATGCCGTATTCAATGCCGTTATGGACCATTTTTACAAAATGACCGGCTCCGTTTGGCCCGACATAGCTCCATCCTTTATCAGAAGCAGGAGCCAGTGTCTTGAAGAGAGGGCTGAGAAATTCGACTATATCTTTGGCGCCACCAACCATCAGGCTGTAGCCTTCTTTTAGCCCCCATATTCCTCCGCTGGTCCCAACATCAACAAAATGGATATTCTTCTGTTTGAGCTCTTCAACTCTTTTCAATGTATCTTTGTAGAAGGAATTTCCCCCATCAATTATCACATCATCCGTGTCCAGGAGATTTATCAATTTCTGGATGGTTAAATCCACTGGCTTCCCGGCTGGAATCATCAGCCAGATAATTCGCTTAGGAGCTAGTTTTGAAACAAGTTCTTCTAGAGAATGTGCACCATCAGCGCCCTTTTTGACAACGCTTTGTACTTTTTCAGGAGTCCTGGCGTAGGCGACCACACGATGGCCGCCGTTTAAAAGCCGCTCGGTCATATTGGCTCCCATACGTCCAAGTCCTATTATCCCTAATTCCATCCTTTATCCCTCCTTTCCTGGTTTTCTGCAAGAAGCATCCCTGATCCCTGAAATCTCATGTTCTCCACATCAAATCCATCAATTGTTCAAGACCTCCAACAACATCCCTTCTCAGGTTGATGCGCAGGACTCTCCGACCCCTTTGTTTAAGGGCCTGATAATCCCCCATAGATTGAGCGTTTATCAGTTTGCCAAAAGAAAAGCCTGTCTCAGGAACAGGGAGATCTGACTCCGGCTCATCTACGAGCTGGAGAAAAAGGCCGTTGTTCGGTCCTCCCTTATGAAGCTGCCCGGTGGAATGTAAAAACCGCGGTCCATAGCCTAAAGTCGTTGCCAGTCGTGTACGGTTTAAAAGCGCATTTCTGACTTTCTGCAGGGCTGATGTTACCTCCTTCCGGGGATTAAGGTAGGCTTGAAGGGCGATGTAGTCTCCTGGCTTTGCTTTAAGGAGCCACTTTTTAAGCGCATCAGCCAATCCCTCAGGCTCTTCAACGGAGAATGTTTCGACTTCTTTATTTTTCTGTTTTTCAGCTTCATCTTCCTCCATCATTTTTTGAGTAAACTCTTTAGCCAGCTGAACATCAGGCTGATTAAAAGGATGTATCCCGATAACTGCTCCTGTAGCTGCGACTGCAATTTCCCAGCGGAAGATCTCCTGCCCCAAATCTGTTTTCTCTTCCAGAGTTATTCTTATGGTGGGGTGGCCAGCTGTCTCAAGGTCCTTTAGCCGTTCTTCCAGTTCTCTGTCTTGATCTCCTTCAAGGTTCAGCCCGACAAAAATCCGGTCTTTATCGTAAGCATGAATGGTTGCTTTAGGCTCATTCACGACAGGAACTAAGCCCTTCCCGTCTTTTCCTGTACTCTCTGCAACAAGCTGCTCTATCCAGTCAGGGAAACTGCTGAGCGAGGATGAAGTCAGAAAGGTTAGTTTATCACGGGTTTCTGATAGCTCACCGAGGGCTGCACCCAGGATTAAGCCTGAGGCTTTATCTTCTGGCAAACAAAAGGCATTATTCTCTAAAGCAACCCAGGCTCTGTCGAGCAACTTATGAGTATCCAGACCGATAAGGGCTGCTGGAACTAGCCCAAAGACCGAGAGTGCAGAATACCGTCCCCCAACATCAGGTGGAGCTTCAAATACCTGACGAAAACTCCTCTTCTGAGCCAGATTCATAAGAGGTGTACCAGGATCAGTGATAGCCACAAAATAGCGCCCTGGATGGTCATACACTTTACTCGCCTCATTCCAGAAATGACGAAAGAGGGAGAGAGTTTCAAGAGTAGTTCCGGATTTACTGGAGACGAGAAAAAGAGTTTTCTGGAGATCTATCTTATCCTGCATAGAACGGACAGCCTCAGGGTGAGTGCTGTCGAGAACGATGAGTCCAGGATAATCTTTTTTGTATCCAAATGTCTTCTGGAAAACCTCAGGAGCAAGGCTCGAGCCTCCCATACCCAGCAAGAGTATATGGATTATTCCTTCTTGCTTCACTTCCTGGACGAATTTATCAATATCCTCAAGCTTCTCATGCATGATTTCAGGGAGGATAAGCCAGCCTAACCGGTCCTTGATTTCAGGAACAGGCTCGGAAAACCAGAGAGTAGGATCCTTAGCCCAGAGCCTTCGAGTAAAATTCATCTTCTTCCAGGACTTTAGCCGCTCTCCAAGGCGAGATTGATCTCTTCCTAGTTCTAGAACTTGTCGAGCCCTCTTACCATGAATAATTTCATGGCGTTTCTCTTCCAGCGCATCCAATAATGAGTCAAAAGAATTTGAGAAGGCTGCAGCACCATCCTCCTGCAGTTTTTCAGTAATAGACTTGAGGTCCACTCCAAGCTCCGCTAAACGGGTGATGGATGCTTCAGCTTCCGATAACCTTGCCTCAATCGTGGGATTCACCTTCCCATGGTCACGGAAGACGTTTAGAGTAGAAGGAGGCATGGTGTTGACTGTATTTGGCCCTATAAGCCCTTCAACATAAAGCACATCTGAATAGACAGGATTCTTTGTTCCCGTGCTTGCCCAGAGCGGGCGTTGAACTCTAGCTCCATTGCGCGTCAAACGTTCCCAGGTTTGACCACTGAATAGTTCCTTGAAACGTTTGTAAATCATTTTGGCAGTGGCTATCGCAATCTTTCCTCTGAGTTCCAGGGCCTGGGGAGAGCTTGTGGCTTCCAGAGCTTTATCCACAGCTGTATCCACGCGGCTGACGAAGAATGATGCGACAGAAGCCACTTTGCTGGGGTTCAAACACTTCTTCACGCCTCTTAAATATGCCTGGGCAACAGCCTCATAATGGGCTAAAGAAAACATAAGGGTTATGTTTACATTAATTCCATCTGCGATAAGTACTTCTACGGCAGGGATTCCTTCCGGTGTAGCGGGAACTTTAATCATTAGATTAGGTCTATTCACTTCCTTCCAGAAGCGGCGAGCTTCGGCAACGCTTCCTTCTGTGTCGTGGGCAAGACCGGGAGACAACTCTAAAGATATAAATCCGTCCGCCCCACCGGTTTCTTCATAAACACCTCTAAAAATATCGGCTGCCTTCTGGATATCTTCTATTGCCAGCTTTTCATAGAGATTTCGGGCATCTAAGTGAGGATTGTCTTTAAGAAGATTATTCAAGGTTTCATCATAATCAGAGCTCCCGGCGATGGCTTTTTGGAATATGGTGGGATTGCTGGTAACACCCCGTAATCCATCCTCATTTATTAAATGCTCAAGCTCCCCACCAGTGATTAAACTCCGGCGGATATAGTCAAGCCAAACAGACTGGCCGTATTGCTGTAAATCCGTTAATGGATTCATATTTTCCTTCCTTAATTATTTCAAATGTTTATTATTGCTATTATTCCGCCATTCCTCTTTCGGAAGAACTCTTTTAAAGAAAATATCCTGAACTATAACTAACCTGATTTATTCATACAGTTCTTTTCAGGTGATCCTGAGCTAAAGCTGCTGCCCCCACAATCCCGGCTTCATTTCCCAGCGCAGCTCTAACAACCTTCAAGTTCTGGGCCGCTACTTTCAGTGCTTTTTTTTTAATAAAAGGTTCTGCAGTCTTTATCAGCTCTGGAAGGCCATCAATCACCCCTCCTCCAACAACAAGCAAACAGGGATTAAAAGCATTCACTATGCTTACTAGACCTGCTGAGAGAAACTGAGCTGTTTCCTTGACCAATTGAGAAGATAAAACGTCTCCATCATGATAGGCCTGACTAACCAGGACTGCAGTTATTTTTTCTACTCCTCCAGCCAGGGAAATTAAAGCCTTCCCTGCTTCAGGGTTAGCCTGAACGGCTTCTTGGGCACGCTCGGCTATCGCCCAACCACCGGCATAAGCTTCTAAACAGCCCTTGTTTGGACAGCTGCAATTTCGTCCGTCAACGATAAGGGTTGTATGTCCAATTTCTCCGGCAGTGTTGCTACATCCCTCGAGCATACGTCCGCCACTAACAACACCACCGCCAATTCCTGTGCCTACAAAAATAACGACAAAATCATCAACTCCTTTTCCTGCGCCAAAGTGCCATTCTCCCCAGGAAGCAGCGCGGACATCGTTAGTGACAACCACAGGAAGCTTTAGCTTTTCCTCAAGCATTGCCCGCAGCGGAACATTCTGCCATCCAAGGTTGGGAGAAGAGAGAACAACACCTGAAAGATCTATCTGAGCAGCAACTCCAATTCCAAGGGCCTGGGCATCCTCCTTTCCCTTGTCCAAACACTCTTCCACACAGGTTACTACATCATCTATTATTCTCAATGCTCCTTTTTCAGGATTGGTGGGGTAGCGATGGGAGGATATAATCTTTCCGTTCTTATCTACAAGAGCTGTTTCCACCTTGGTCCCTCCAAGGTCCACTCCTAATGCGAGAAGTTTTTCCGTTTCTTGTTTCATCTTCCACTAAAAGCCCTAAATAAGATAAAAATCCTTTTAATTTCCTTAAAAGTTGACGCAAAATCTCTTTATTAAAAACTCAATCAGTTTTTATTTTCTGCTCTAAAATTCTAATTCTTTCTTTTACATCATCTGAATTGATGATATAGGATCCAGAAACAAACATATTGGCTCCAGCCTCGCAGACCTCCTCGATTGTATCTGGTTTAATTCCACCATCAACTTCTATATCCAGATCAGGCCGTAATTTTCTCAGCCTTCTTATCTTATCCGACATCTCAGGTAAAAATTTACTGCCGTAAAAACCTGGATTGACGGTCATAATAAGAACCTGATCAATGCTATCTAAATAATTCAGGATAAGGTCAGCATCTGTTTCGGGATTCAAGGCAAAGGCGATTTTCTTCCCCTTTGCCTTCACAGATTCTATTATCCTCTCTGGATTTTTTACTGATTCGAAATGAGCAATCACGGCATCAACTCTTTCCCAATTTTCATCAACCCAACTCTCTGGATCATCAATCATCAGATGAACTTCGTACAGGTATTTTTTCTCAGGCAGTCTAAAATCAAAATCAAGGGAATTATTGGGGACAAATTTACCGTCCATTATGTCAAGCTGAAGCAACCGGGCAGAATCCTTGATTCTGAAAAAAATATCGTCCAACTCTTTTTGTGTCTTGGCTATAACAGCAGGAATAATGATTTTTTTCATCTTTTCATCTCATAATCTCTGATTTTTTTTATTCGCCATTTATGTCTTTTCTCTCCGCTAAACGGTGTATCCAGCCAGACATTTATAATTTTTTTTATCTTTTCCAACGGGAAGAATCGACCTCTTAACCCAAGGACATTTGTATCATTATCTATCCTTGACATTTTCGCCGAATAGGCATCATAAGCAGCAACAGCCCTTATTCCTTTTACCTTATTGGCAGCAATCGTCATTCCGGTTCCTGTTCCACATACCAGGATTCCCCTTGTATTATTATTTTTAGCGACCTTTTCTGCAACTTTAAGAGCATAATCGGGATAATCAACTGATTTGAAAGAGTTGGTCCCCAAATCTTCGTATTCTATCTTCTTTCTTGCTAAGTATTTTTTTATTTTTTCTTTCAACCTCAACCCTGCATGATCTGAAGCAAGTATGACTCTCATTCAATCATCCTCTTTTTCTTTTCATGAAATTAATCCTCTGGGATTAGATACCAGCGTTTGACATTTCCTTTATTCCCAATATAAAAAAATGAAAACGTTTCTTTTCCTTTTTATCAATCTTCTCTGTGTGATATCAGGTCAACAAGTAAAGCCGCAGTCCAAGAAAAATTATCCGCTCCGAGTCCTTCTCCTGTTAAAGGATTATAATACTCGTAAAATCCGTGCTCTGTGATTAGATCTATTATGGATTTTTTCAAATTTTTGGCGTCTTCAAAAAGACCATAATTCTTCATTCCTTCGTATAGCATCCAGTTAATATTAATCCAGACAGGACCCCTCCAGTAATTGATAGGATTAAACTGTATATCATCGACTGAAATGGAAGTGATAACAGGGTGCTCATGAGCACATTCTTCCTTACACATATGAGAGTGTTTCATCCAGGCAGCCAGCGCTTTTGCCTGTTTTGAGCTTAAAAGGTCCGTACAGAGTGATGTCAATGAAGCTACGGTTCTCTTCTCGATTCTTTTTCTTCCAATGAGGTCATAATCGTACAGGAGAGGGTTTTCCGATGCATCAGGACAAAAATACTCAAAATAGTTTATTTTAGTTCTTTTTACCCAGGAATCTATTTCTTCGCTGTCCTGTCCAAGGATACCTGCAATCTTAATCATGGCTTGATTGGCTGCGTACAAGATGGAGTTGAAAGTGATGTCTTTTATTTTAAAAGGGATTACTTTGTATATTTTTTCTTCATCATAATTATTTTTTTTCATAACCTCAATAAGATAAAGATACCTGTCATAATCTTCATCAGTAGGCCTCTGGTCAGAACTTACATTCTCTGTATCTACTCTTTTATATTGGGGCAGATCTTCGACTTTAATTCGGGCTAAAGGCTCATCCCATCTTAGTGAATTATCCAGTCCTGATTCCCAAGGGTGAAAAATTGTGGCCATTCCGGAATTTTCCGGATCTCTTTTCGTCAATAAATAACGGTGGAAAAGCAAAATCTTGGGAAATATTTTCTTTAAGAAGCTAATTGCCTCTTCATTGTCACTGGAATTTTTATAGACATGCAAAGCTGCCAGGGCATGGACGGGAGGCTGAGTAATGCCTGATGTTTTTATTTCAGGAGAGTGCTCTGAAAGCTCGGTCTGCCAGTATTCAGCAGACGGGAAATATCCTTTTCCTCCCCTGAATATGATATGAGGAAGCATGCCATTTGCCCACTGGCCTTCAAACATAGAAAGTATCTCTTTTTGCGCTCTATCCTGATCATAATGAGAGTAACCGATAGAAATAAAACCAGAATCCCAGCTCCACTGATGAGGATAAAGTTTAGGGGATGGAATAGTATATTCCTCTCTCCAATTTTTTTCTAAAATACTCTTGGCTTCGAATAAAAGTTTAAATTCCTCAGTTTTCATCTTTTGTTCCTTCAAGCAAATAAAATATTATAGCCTTCGCTTTAGTTAAAAACTTCTGCGAGATTCCCCAAAAAATATATAATACCTATATATAAACTAAAATAAAATCCCTGTCTATTCAAATCTGTATATAAAGCCCTCAAATTTGGGCACGCTGTATTTTTTTATAAGATCTCTTAAAACATTTGTAAAAGCCACCTTGCTTTTTTTCAAATTTTCTCTAAGCTCTTCAACTGGAGTCGGTTCTTTTTTTACTCCATTTGCATAATCCACTCCAAACCCGAGCAGCGCATAGGGAATTTCAAGCTCTCCGGCTAGAACAATCTCGGGTCCTGCTGTCTGGCTGACAAAAGAGGCATAATTTCGAAGCATTTTAATCTCGGATTTTGTATTGAATCTTGGTCCGTTAGCATGAGCATAAACAACGTTGGTAAGAGGATCTCCGGCCGCAGCGATTATCTGTTGTCGCAATTCTTCGGAAAAAGGCATGTCAAAAATGTAATGGCCTCTTGATTTATCTCCTCTCTTTTCGTATATCGTACAGGCCTCTCCATCGGGAAACCGATTATCCGGAAAATACAGATCGTCGAAAACAGCCAGCTTGGCAAGAGGAATGCTGGGATCTAATACTCCGCATACAGTTGTGGCGACTATTGCTTTCGTTCTCAATTCTTTTAAGGCTGTCAGGTTTGCCCGATAATTGATCATGTTAGGCAAGATACTGTGACCTTTACCGTGCCTGGCAATAAAGACTACTTTTTTTCCCTCTACGGCTCCTTTCCTGATCGATGCGTCTCCATATCTTGTTTCTATTCTTAAATCTTCTTCCTCCTCCAAACCAGGGAAATCATAAAATCCAGTCCCTGATATGATGGCCAGATCAATCATTCATATCCTCCATACCTTGGTAATAATCTTTACGTTAGCAGACTTCCTTATTTGGTCCGCAATCTTTACTTTCGTAGTCATTTTTACTAGAGTACAATCTTCACATTATCAGGTTTTCTTAGTTCAGTAAAAATCCTCCCCTAACTTGCAATCCTCGAATAATCAGGAATACTCCCTTATCCTGATAAGTTCTGATTTTTATTTTTTGTCCCTCAGCAACTAAGGCTATTCTACGTATAACAGAGGAAAAAATATAAGTCAAACTGCTAAGGTAAAACTGAAAATATTTCATTTTCCGTGATATTGAAGTAGCCATTCATAACTTAAGAGTATTTGGGGATGGATGAAGCGACCTTGAAAGATTCAACCTTCAAATTCCATTCTTCGAGCAAAAAAAGGGCATATTGCACTTGCTCAATAATTCGATAACACTTTACACAAAGGGTAAGGAGGAAGAAAGAGCTCCCTTAATCAGGGTTCTCTTCATCCCCTCTTAAAAACTTTATTCTAAAGTTAAATCTTAATTATTATTTTTTTCCTGTACAAAGGAAGCATTATTCCTACCCAGAGAATAATGAGAAACAGAGGAAAGAGCAAAGAACCGTTTAAATACCCTGCCCAGGGAGCCAGAAGGTAGTTGTAGATGTATGTTTTTAAAGGTAAAACTTCGCCCGATGCTGATACTTTAATCACACCGATCAGCTTGACCATCAAAGAGGAACCCACATAGACTGCGATCGCATTTGTGCCCAGAACAATAAAGGGAATAGCCCACTTTTTAACCTTCATTCCTTCGATCATTCCATAGCAGAACCCCAAGAAAAGCAATGCAACTCCGGCTGTAAAAAGCACATAAGTGCTCGTCCAGAGCTGCTTGTTGATGGGAAAAAGCGGATGAAGCAGAAGCCCGCTCAGGGTGAAGAATAGACCTCCGATTAAAATGCCGATGGTTTTATAAAGAATAATTTTGGAAGACCGCAGCCAATCACCAGTCAGAGTTCCCAGCAAAGTCGTGGCAATCGCAGGTAAAGTGCTCAGAATCCCTTCGGGATCAAAACCAGGTTTGTAGAGATGGCCAGCAAGAAGGTGGCTATCGATATAGGCACAGAGATTTCCTTCGTAAGCCAGAATTCCGGGTCCATAGCCTGGAACCGGAACCAATTTCATCACTAACCAGTAAATAGCTAAAAAAGAGAAAGAAGCCATGCACCGGCCTTTGGTGCCTGTCTTGAGGAAGAGGAGAGAAGAAAAAAGATAACAGAGAGCAATGCGCTGCAGAACACCTGGAATTCTAATATTTACAAAATTAAAGTGGGGAAAGAGAGCGAGAAAAATTCCAAGACCAAAAAGGATAACGGTTCTCTTCATGGTTTTCAAATACAATTCATTCTTCTTGATGCCTAGCTCCATTCTTTTAGATAAGGAAAGAGATATGGAGACACCGACAATAAACAAGAAAAAGGGAAAGATAAGATCTGTAGGTGTCCAACCGTGCCACTCAGCATGCCTCAGAGGAGCATAGACATGTTTCCAGCTTCCTGGATTGTTCACCAGGATCATTCCCGCAATTGTAAGGCCGCGGAAAGCATCTAAAGACGAGAGACGTCTGCTTGTCAAAATTCTCCTCTTGATATCAGCTATATTAAGATCACAGTCAAAATAAGCTGCTTCATTTTACATCTCCACATTTTAATTTATCGCTTTCTATATAATAATACTAATTATGAGGCTATTTACTTAGTGTTTTTTTCTCCAATCTCTCATATTTGTCAAAACAGATGCGAACAAAGCCAGCGTTAGAAACAAAACGGCAAAAATATCCACTAGTTTCTCATTCACGTCCAAACCGGTCAGAGAATCAACGAGGAATTTTGTGTAAGAAGAAGGCATATCATAATGGCCCAGTTTCGCCCTTACTTGCCAATGCCATTCTGTGCTGGGACAGAAACCAAAACCATACCATATGCCTAAAATAGTCCAGGAAAGGACTGTTAATAATACAACAACCAGGTTTGCTACTCTGGTTTTTCTCCAAATCCACCCAAAAAGGTTGAAAACGATCAAGGCAGAATGAAATACAAAAAAGAATTTATCCAAAAAAGTGTACATATATTATTTCCAAACGATCTTATTATGGTCAGGATTTAAGCGTAGTTTTAATTATAATCAAGCTTCAGAGCGGAATCTAACTGCCATATTCGCTTTCTCCAGTCTTTAAAGCTATCCCCTCTCGTATCTCCCCATCAGTTGACCTTCTGCCAGGATATGATCCTCCATAGCCTTTAACAATTCCGATTTCGTAGTCCCTGCTTCAAGATTGATTTCTGTATCCAAGGCATAGAGTTTGAAATAGTATCTATGTATACCACCAGGAGGACACGGACCGCCATACCCAATCTTACGAAAATCATTCATCCCCTGTTTGGCACCTCTTTCCAATTCCCTTTCAGGCGGGACGTTTTCACGGAGTTCGATGATGTCTGCAGAAAGATTAAAAAGAATCCAGTGTACCCATGTGCCCATTGGGGCATCAGGATCATCGCAGATAAGAGCAAAAGTCTTTGTTCCTTCAGGACCTGAAGTCCAGATGAGGGGGGGAGAAATATCCATTCCATCACACGTGTATTTTCCTGGGATCTTACCTCCTGGCACAAAAGCAGGGCTTTTAATTTTAATATCCATGTTTTTACCTCTCCAAGTCATGGAATCTGCCTGGTCTCCTTTTGATCATAATAACTAAAATATTACGATGTTTCAATTGCCATCGTAAGCATCCTTATTTTTGTGATAACTGGTTGCTGGGTTCAGGACAAAGGTTTTGTGGAATAGTTGCAGCGACCATTGAAGAAAGGCTCAGGCTATATGGCTCTAAAACACGTTGCTTTTGCCCCAGCGTCTCAAAAGCAACTCGGATCAAGGCTTCGCTCTCCTCTCCTCCGGAGAGAAACCGTACCCGCTCAGCCTTTCTCACGGTTTTTCACCATACAGCCCTCGCCAAGCAGGGAACCCGACGGAGTAGGGCATCGAGGGGGTCAGGCCTTATCCCGAGGAATGCCATAAGAGTAAGCAGTAAGAAAATATCTTCACCCAATGGCAAGGCCTGACCCCAGCGAGTTACGCAGACGCCGAGAAGAGCGAATGGAGAATGGCGTTAAAAATCTGAAGGGAGCTAGGCTATTTGCCAAAACCTTTTCTAACCACGGAATTGAAAATGCTTACACCAGAACTTAAAAAAATTTATTATCCATGTCGAATATAGAATTAAGAGGTCTAATGCTCGACAAAAAGCAAAAATTTGAAAGGAAGGTATTTCTTTATCTTTATCGGACAAAATTTAAATAAAAATTTTTGTCACGATTAGAAAAGAGGAATATTTATTTCAAGTTTTTGTTGAAAAAGTTTTTTCTATCGTGTAAAACTTGGATACAAGATGAATAAAGAAAAAAGAGAATTTTTACGGTTTGAATGTTTGCTGCCTGCAGAAGTCGTGAAAATAGAAGGTAAGGCCAACTTAGTTGAGAGGGTAACAGCTCATGACTTCTCTCGTGAAGGATTGAAGCTAACTATTAGTTTTAATCTTGATCCAGGCTCTACTATGGAGTTAAAGCTTTTCCTTCCAGAAAAAAATATATCATCCAAATTGTCAGGAGAAGTCACCTGGAGCAAGGGCGTCCAGAATAAGATGGAAGTAGGGCTGAAGATAAAAGAGATGGATAAGAGATTGAAGAGCGAGATCCTCAACTGGGTTTTCCCAAAATGGCTCGAAAAAGAGAGAAAGAAGCAACAAAAGCCGTAGAATATTCTGATAGCCAGGATTTGTCAGCCCTTCAATAGATATCTTTCACCCCAAGAAAAATCATGTTTGAAAGTTAAAAAATAGATTTATGCTTTAAAGAACTAGGCTGTCTTACTCAAGAGAAAGTATGAATTTCGAAATCAGTTAAAACTCCCTATTTTTATTAATTAAAGAGATCGCCGATTTTTATTAAAATTATTAATTGACAAAATCTTTTATTATATTAATAATAAATAAGTTCCGAGTGGGGACGAAGTGGAACAAAAAGACATATTAAATTCTTGGAAGGAAATCTCCTATTACCTGGACCGGAATGTAAGAACATGCCAAAGATGGAAAATAGAGCTTAAATTACCGGTTCATCGTATTGACAAGAACTCTCAACATTCAAAAGTTTTTGCCTATAAATCAGAAATTGACCAGTGGCTCAAAGAAAAAGCAGGAAATAAAAAGGTAAAAAAAACATCTTTCCTGCAGTACAGATGGTCAGCCATAAGCTTGATATCAGTCTTAGGCCTATTATCAGTGATTTTCTTATTCTTATTTCTCACGAATAGGATATCAATCTCTCCTCAGCCTGAATATCTTTCCTTTGCCGTTCTTCCGTTTGAAAACCTCAATGAGTCAAAGCAAGATGAATATTTCTCTGAGGGCATGACTAATGAAATAATCAATAAGATGACGATGCTGAATGAACTCAAAGTCGTTCCTGCAGTATCGGTTTTTAAATATAACGACTCTTCTCAAGATTCAAAACTGATCGCTGAAGAATTAAGTGTAGATTATATTTTAGTGGGGAAAATAAAAAAAGATGGGAATAAAATTACAATCGCCGTCCAGCTTATAAGGACAAAAAACAATAAGAATATCTGGAGCGAAGAATTCGAAGATGGTCTAGAAAATGTTCTTTATATTCAGGATAGTATCTGCCGAAAAATACATGAAAAATTGAATCTAAATATTGACCAAGAACTTACTCGTTTATCAAATGCTGGAAAAACTAATGATTACCTGGCTTATGATAATTATTTAAAAGGAAATTATATCTTAACCAGATTAAATGAAAATAATGATGACCCCTGGAAATTATATCACCAGGGAAAATTTTTCTCAGGTAAGATGACTCCGGAAAGCAATAGAATAGCTATTAATCTCTTCAACCAGGCTATTGAGATCGATAGAAACTTTGCCCTGGCTTACATCGGATTAGCTCTCTGCTATTCTAATTATGTAAATTATAACTGGGACTTTGATCTAAAATGGGTGGATAAAGCTGAAGACCTAATTAAAGAAGCTCAAACAATATCTCCTGACCTTCCTGAATATTATTCTACTTTAATCGAAATTTACCTGATAAAAGAAGTTGCCTTTAACGAAAATAAACAAGAACTTGCCTTCGAGTTAGCTCGAGAAGGGATTAAAAAATATCCGGATAATGCTCAATTAAATTCTATAGTCGGATATTGTTACTATCTAAGATTCGGAGAAGAAGGGAATGAAGTTGATTTTAATAAAGCCTTAGAGTTTAAGGAAAAAAGTTTTTTGCTGAATCCTTACGGACTCCATAATGATATCTATGCCGAACTATTGATGCTCAACAAAGAATTTCATGAGGCGATATATGTCTGTAATATTATTGAAAAGCATGATTATTCCTTGCAGTCTAAATTCAGGTTAGGAGAAATTCATTACTGTCTAGGACATTTAGAGACAAGCAAGACTGTATTCCAGCAATTTGACCTTGCTCCCTTGGATCAAAAAATTGCTGCTTTGCTTTATTTAGCGATGATTTCTTCCCAAAAAAGAGAAGAAGAAAAGGCCTTAGAAATCATCGATAATATTACTCTCATATCACCCCAAGATTTAGTTTTATACGAAAATCTTAAGCTGGCTTCTGTATATATGGGCTTGGGAATGAAAGAATTAGGCTATGAACATCTGAGACTTTTTTTTAATATGTCACCGACCAATAAAATGCGTTTTGCTTTTCTTAGATATATTGATTTAGATAAAAATTTTGACAATATTAGAGAAGAAGAGGAATTTATAAGAATAGCTAAAAAATAATAATATGGGAGAAATCAATGGCTAAAAGTAAAACAATTCGGGTAACTCCAAATGTCCAGAAATGTCTGGAAGAATTAAAGGCTGTTGTAAAATCTATGCCTGCTGGAGAAAAGAAAGAGAGGGCCGAAGGAGTAATAAGCTACTTGTCGAGTACGTTCAAAGGAAAACCTCAACCAGGTCAAGGAAGAGCATGTGGTGGCGGTAGACTTGTTATAAAATAATAATAATTCAGCAAGTAAAACTTTAACACATTTAGAGGGCTTAATTATAAACTTATAAAATCAATATGAACTTCTCTAGTCTTACACTAATCGTAACGGATGACTGCAATTTCGAGTGCAAGTACTGTTATAAGACGAAAAGCAAAAAATATATGAAATATTCCACGGTTAACAAAAGTCTCGTTTTTTTTTACCAAAGCTAACAAAAACTTATCACTTCAATTTCTATGGAGGAGAACCTCTCCTCTCTTTTAACCTGATAAGAAAAACCGTATCTTTCCTGAACGAAAAAAATAAAGTATTCAGAAAAAGAGCTAATTACTCCATAACCACCAACGGAAGCCTGATCACAGAAGAGATAATTCAATTTTTTAACGAACATAAATTTTCAGTTGTGTTGAGCTTTGATGGTTTGGCTCAGGATATTTTGAGAAAGAAAGGAAGCTTTAAGAAGACAGTCTCAGTCGTCGAGGAAATATTAAATTGCCCTGATATTGACCTTGAAGTCAACAGTGTTTTTACCCCGACGACTGTTGACTATCTTTCAGAATCGATTAAATTTATCATAGATCTTGGCGTTCCGAGCACCAACTTTTCTCTCTCCATTATCAAGCCCTGGAATCAAGCTTCTCTGCAGAAATTAGAGAACGAAATGATTAAACTGGTGAAAATTCTTGTTAGCAATTTCAAAAGAAAAGGCAATATTCCGGTTGAAAATTTCAGAGAAGAGTCAGACACCGGGATTTTCTATTGTCCGGCCGGGAAGGATAGAATGACAATCACTCCTGATGAAGAAATCTGGGGATGCGTTCTTTTTCCGGATTATTTTAAAGGGAAAGAACGTTCACCTGAATATCAAAAATTCTACTTTGGCGCTTTGGATGATTTCATCGAGAATCATAAAAACATATACCCCCGAATTTCTTCAAACTATGCCCGGCTTTCCGTGGACAACTTTTCGGCTTCTGGCCTGGGATGCTTCCTTTGTCCGGAGCTGGAGAATTGTGAAGCATGCCCGATAAATGCATCTTTTTCTGGAAATCCTTTAGGGGAAATGCCTTCTCATCTGTGTAAAATCCAGAAGATAAAAATTAAAGAAAAAGAAAAGTTCAGGATAGAAATTCAAAAAATACAGGTATCCTCCTAAAGCAGAAATCGCAAATATACGGATCCCGTATTTTCAATATTTTATTATTACTTCTTGAATTTATTTGTCTGACTATGGTTTGACACCATAAATTTTTATGCTTATTACCGAGTTTACAGCCTCCTTTGCCTCTTCTGGTGAAATATTGGAATTCTCGATGATTGCTTTTGTAGTAGGATCATTTTCTAGACTTTCATAAGGAAAACTTGTTTCATCAATTATTCTGACCTCTTTGAATCCAGCCTCTTTTATGGCGCCAATGTACCTATCCTTCATTACAGCCCCAGAAACACAGCCGACATAGGCCTCGATGGAGCTCTTTATACTGTCCGGAAGTTCCTTTAACAAAACAATATCCGAGATCATCAGTCTGCCTCCTGGTTTTAGCACCCTGAAAGCTTCCATGAAGACATTATTTTTATCCGGCGCAAGATTAATGACGCAATTTGAGATTATTATGTCGACTGAGCTATCAGCAGCCGGCAGGTGTTCAACCTCTCCCAGTCTGAATTCCACGTTTTCATATTTTCCTTTCTCGGCGTTCTCTCTTGCCTTCTCAACCATCTCCGGAGTCATATCAATGCCTATAACTCTTCCTTTCTTGCCGACTTTATCAGCAGCAAGAAAACAATCAAAGCCCGCGCCTGAACCCAGGTCAAGAACAGTCTCGCCTTCTTTCAAGCTGGCTAAGGCAACAGGATTCCCACAGCCAAGACCTAAATTTGCACCTTCAGGAACAGCTTTTATCTCTTCTTCAGAGTATCCTATTTTTTTACTAATATCCTGGGCTAAGTCAGTGCTTCCACAGCACGAATCCACAGGAGCACAACAGGAACTCTGCTGCTTTGCAATTTTAGCATAAGATTTCCTAACGACTTTTTTTATTTCTTCTTTTTTCATTTTCAATTACCTCCAGATTAATTTACAAATATCATTTTTTAAACATTTCCTTCATCATAGGGCCTAGTAGATCTTTCACCATCTCTGTAAACTCTTCGACCTTAATCAAAGAAATACAGCAGGTTTTCCCATCCTTTTCCCAGCTCATAACTGCTAACTTATCACCTGCTCGAATGTTTGCTTTTTCTCTTATCTCCTTAGGAAGAACTGTCTGTCCTCTATCGTCAACACTTATTATTGATTCAACTTTGCAGCAGCCCATTCTTCTATCTGCTGGAGCAGGAGGGAATTTGCTTTTATCTTTTTTTGTCATTCTTAATACCTCGCTTTATCGTGAAAATCGGAATATTTATATTTTTCTGATATTTCAGACATTACAGATATATAATAAGAAACTAAATAGAGCCTGTCAAGTTTTTTTTGATTTTTCCCCTAAATCTACTTTTGATTATCCCGTAACAGTTTTTCTCATTTTTTTTATTAAGGAGCAGTTTTTTTGATTTTCTTCTGGGTATTTCTCTTTTATAGGACGAAGGACTATTCACTTCACTCGCAACGATTCTACAAAGTGAAAAGCATTTTAGCGGGAAAAGCGAATGACTAACAGACTAAGATACACCAGCAATCAGTTTATTTCTCTCCTGAAGCGACGAACATACTGATGCTAGCCTGCTCGTCTCCGCAGCTTGACTGCGCACAGCAACTCTCACCTATGCAGTCCACAATCACATTGTTGAGCCCGGCTTCTTCGAACCATCGCCTGACGTCCTCTCTTTTGAAACCCATCCAGCGATCGTGCTGCTCTTCTTTTAAGAATTTATACTGGTGCTCATCCATATCCGTAATAACAACCTTGCCTCCCGGCTTCAAAATCCGCACCATTTCTTTTATGGCCTTCTGCGGAGACTCGACATGATGGATATACATGTTGGCAAAAGCATAATCAACAGCTTCATCAGGAATGGGTAATTTTTCCGCCTCCCCCAAGCGGTATTCAATTCCCTCAGCTCCGGAGAACTTCTTTCTCATCTCCCCCAGCATTGCTTCGGACTGGTCTACCGCTATCACTTTAAGACCTTTTCCAATCAGCCCTCCGCTGATAAAGCCGCTCCCTGCTCCGATATCAGCAGCTATCTTGCCTTTCTTCACTCCGGCTACAGAAAAAGCTTTATCCTTGACTGTCTCTGAAAAGAAGCTCCTCTGCATATTGTCCCATTGATGGGCAATTTCATTAAAATATTTCTTGCTGTTCATTTCGTAACCATACTGAAATGTTTATAGCAAAAGAAATATTTACAGTCAAATAAAATACCTTGGGGTCAGGAGTTAAAAAAAGAAAGGATTGTAAAAAGAAAAAAAGAAATTTATAATCCATAGAAATATTCAGAAGGATATGACTGGCTAGACCAGACTAAACAAATAACATCTTTTCCTGAGAGGAGAGGCAAAATGGAAAAAACCAAAAAGAAGAAAAGAAAGACTTTTACCAGAAGGGATTTTTTAAAAGGATTCGGGGGCGGAGCTTTAAGCGCTGCAGTTGTCCCCCAGCTCCTCGCCCATGATATCGATTCTCTCCGGACAAAGAAAGGAAACATCCCCCTCTTTTCCAAAAAACAGATCTCTCTCACTGTCAATGAAAAAAAATTCTCGCTAGTGGTTGAACCTGCAGAAACTCTTCTCCATGTTTTAAGAGAAAAGTTGAACTTGACCGGGACAAAAACGATGTGTGCCCGGGGAGAATGCGGAGGATGCACGGTTCTCCTGGATGGGAATCCCGTTTACTCCTGCCTCTATCTTGCCGTGAGAGCAGATGGCAAGAAAATCACTACGATCGAAGGACTTGCAACTAAGGAAAAGCTTCATCCTGTACAACAGGCGTTTATCGAAAAAGATGGATACCAGTGCGGTTTCTGCACTCCGGGATTTATCATATCTTCGGTAGCTCTCCTCAACAAAAATAATAATCCCACCTTGGAAGAAACAAAGAATGCCCTATCGGGAAACCTCTGCCGCTGTGGGAACTATTCAAGAATCCATGAAGCTGTCGCTGCTGCTTCAAAAAACATGAGGAGGGCATAGGATGAGGAAAAAAGAATATTTTGCCGATTCTGAAGAGGCCAGTCTCCTCTATCGCGAAGAATTCAGAGATATGAAAACAGAAGAGCCTGAAGTTGCCCCTTCACCCGAAAAGGATAAATTTGAAATTATAGGTAAATCCACTTCTAGAATAGATGGGGAAAAAATTGTCACCGGTCGAGCCCCTTACACTCACGATATTAAGCTCAGAGGAATGCTCTATGGAAAGATTTTAAGAAGCCCTCATGCCTGTGCAGAAGTAATTTCTATGGACATAAGCCAGGTTCAGAGCCTACCCGGAGTCAAAGCTGCTATCCAGCTCAAAAAAGGACGTGTCACATATGCTGGCGAGCAGGTTGCGGCGGTGGCAGCAGTGGATGAGAAAACAGCAGAGCAGGCTCTAAAATTAATTAAAGTCGAATACAAATCCCTTCCTTTCGCAGTCACGGAAGAGAAAGCTATGGAAGAAGGAGCACCTCAGGTCCGCAAGAGGCCTAATGTCCAAAAATTTAATGAGTACACTCGTGGCAACATCGACAAAGGATTCAAGGAAGCTGACTTTGTCCTGGAGAACACCTATAAAACAGCTGTGGAGATCCATCATCCTGCCGAAACCCATGGCAGTGTAGCCAAATGGGAAGGAGAGAGGCTTACTGTCTGGGATTCCACCCAGGCAATTTTTGGTGTCAGGGATGGTCTAGCCCGCGCTCTGAAAATTCCAGCGAGCCGGATAAAAGTTATAAAACATTACATGGGAGGCGGATTTGGCAGTAAACTCGGAATAAACGATTACACTGTGGCAGCAGCAATGCTCGCCAAGCAAGCCAATAAACCTGTTAAAATCATTCTTTCCAGAAGAGAGAATTCTCTCTGTGTGGGAAACCGTCCCTCAAGCTTACAGACCATAAAAGGAGGAGTAAAGAAGGATGGGACTCTCACTGCCCTCTATCTGAAGAATTATACCAGCGGAGGAATCGGCAGAGGAGACTATTGCTCAGAACCAGTTGTCGATCTTTACAAATGCCCCAATGTGCAAGTCGAGGAACACTCGGTTTTTACAAACACCGGTGCTTCACGCCCCACAAGAGCTCCTGGCCATGTCCAGGGAACCTTTGCTCTTGAGGGCTTCCTGGAAGAACTGGCCAACAAGATCAATCTAGATCCTTTAGAATTAAGGAAGAAAAACTACAGCACCAAAAACCAGGGAGACAAAGAAACACCCTATTCCTCAAAAGGATTGAATAAGTGCTATCAATTAGGAGCAGAAAAGATCGGCTGGAAGAGAAGGAATAAAAGGCCTGGAGAAGGAAATGGAAAAGTTCGCCGAGGACTGGGAGTGGCCAGTCAAATATGGTGGGGAGTGGGAAGAGCTGGAACCCAGGCTGACGTAAAACTACATCCAGACGGAAGTGTTGAGGCTATCTGCGGAACCCAGGACATCGGTTGCGGGACAAGAACCTACATGGCAACTATCACGGCAGAGACTCTAGGATTAAGGCCAAAAGATGTTACAGTAAAAATCGGAAACACAGAGTATCCCTGGTGTGGTGGTTCTGGAGGAAGCACTACGACTCCTTCTGTTGCCCCGGCCATAAGGGATGCTGCCCTGAAAGCTGCTGATTATCTCAAGAAGATGGCAGCAGAAAAGCTGAAGGCAAAGCCCGATGAAATCAACATAACAAAAGGGAAGTTTTCAAATAAAAATGATCCGGTACAATCCATAGGTTATAAAAAACTGATAGAAGAATTACGTAAAGAACGCAAATTTCGCAGAGAAAAAGTTTTCCACGGCGAATACGTCGGGCGTCCTTCTGGCTTCGCCTATAACACTTTTGGAGCTCATTTCGCGGAAGTAGAAGTGGATGTGGAGACAGGTAAGGTAAAAGTTCTCAAAGTTGTCGGTGTCCATGAAATAGGACGGCTAATTAATAAAATAACTGCAGAAAGTCAGATCATCGGAGGCATTACTCAGGGAGTAAGCACAGCCCTCTTTGAAGAAAGGATTATGGATAACACAACCGGAAATGTGGCTAATCCAAATTTTAGGGATTATAAAATTGCTACCTCCCTGGATATTCCTGAGATAACACCCCTAATTGTGGACACGGTCGATCCCAGGATAAACAACCTGGGTGCCAAAGGACTTGGTGAGCCCCCCCGGATTCCTCCTGCCGGAGCTATTGCCAACGCAGTCTATAATGCCATCGGAGTCCATGTCAGAGAGATACCGATGACTCCTGATAAAGTCCTCCAAGCTTTGAAACGGAAGGAGGTAGACTGATGACAAACTTTAAGATTGCTGAGCCCCAAACAATCGACCAGGTAACTTCTTTAACAATCGACAAAAAAGATAAGTACAAACTAATGGCTGGGGGGACAGATCTTCTGGCTGAGATAAAAGACGAGATAATCGAACCAGAAGTTGTAGTGGACCTTAAATCCATCCCTGATCTTTCATATATCAAAAAGGAGAAGAACGGAGTCCGAATCGGAGCTTTGACAAGCTTAGCTCGACTGGCAGAAGATACTTTAATAAAAAATGAGTACCCTGCTCTTCATGAAGCAGCCAATTCTGTCGCCTCACCTCAGCTCAGGAATATGGGTACTGCAGGAGGAAATTTATGCCAGAGGCCGCGATGCTGGTATTATCGTGATCCTCAAGTAAAATGCCGCAAAAAAGGAGGAGGCAGGTGTTTCGCCTTCAGGGGAAAAAACAAGTACCATGCCATCCTTGGTGGAGGACTCTGTTACATTGTCCATCCATCGGATTTAGCTCCAGCCCTAATTGCCCTGGATGCAGAAATCTCAATAAACTCTCCCAAGGGAAATACGACCATCCCCCTGACAAATTTTTATACCCTTCCCAAGATAAATGTTAGGAAAGAGAATATCCTAGCGCCAAACGAAGTTTTACGGGAGATAAAAATCCCTCTGATAAAAAAAGAAGAAAAAAGCACCTACAGCAAATTCATTGAAAGGGGAACCTGGGATTTTGCCATTGTTTCCGCAGCAGTGAAAGGAACTGTATCAGGAGGCATTTTTAGGGATATAACGATAGTTTTAGGAGGAGTGGCTCCTGTTCCCTGGAGACTTACAAAGGCTGAAAATATAATAAAGGGCAAAAAAATTACAGAAGATCTGGTAAGAAAAGCTACTAGAGAAGCCCTGAAGGAAGCAAAACCCTTGGAAGAAAACGGGTACAAAAAGGAACTCGCTGAGATTGTTCTCTACAGAGCTGTGTTATCTTTATTGTAGGAGTGCTTGTTTCTAAGGCGTTTGAAACTAGTGGGATTTGATCTATTAAATCCCCATGTTTAATGGCACGATAAAAAAGCCGGGCTTGATGAATAAAATCCCATCAAATGAAGAAATGAATTTGACAATTTTCTGGATAATAAAATAAAAAAGAGAGGATTAACATGATAGAAACCATTAATTTCAAACTAAATGATAAACCCACGCGATTGAATGTAGACGGTGAGCGCATGCTCTTATGGGCTTTGCGCTCTGAATTGAGCCTTACAGGAACAAAGTTCGGTTGTGGAGAGGGTTTTTGCGGTTCCTGCACTGTCCTCGTGAACAAAGAAGCTGTCCGATCATGTCAGTTTCCTGTAAAAGATGTAAAAGGAAAAGATGTTATTACTATCGAGGGCTTAGCCAAAAACGGAAACCTCCATCCCCTCCAGAAAGCATTCATAAAACACGATGCTCTTCAATGTGGATTTTGTACTCCTGGTATGATTCTCAATGCTTACAGCGTATTGTTAAAAAATCCTCAGCCTTCCCATAAAGATATCCTTCAAAATATGGATGAGAATTTATGCCGCTGTGGAGCACATACGCGAATTGTTCAAGCTATCAAAACCGCAGCCAAGGAGATGATAGGAGGTGAGAAGAGATGAAAAAAGATGATTACATGGACCTTGATTTTAGTGATATAGAAGCCCACTTCCCCCTTGACCGTCGGGAATTCATTAAGCTGTTCGGTGGCGGAATCATAATCCTCGTCTCTTTAAGAGACGCTGAAGCACTGCCACAACAAAGCCGCAGAAGGTTGCGCCCGGAGCTACCCGAAGATTTCAACGCTTTTCTTAGAATCGGAGAGGACGGCAGAGTCAGGTGCTTTACAGGAAAGGTTGAGTTGGGCCAGGGCATCATAACTTCACTGGCCCAGATGTTAGCAGATGAGCTGGAAGTATCCTTGAACTCAGTTGATATGGTGATGGGAGATACAGATCTCTGTCCTTGGGATATGGGGACCTTCGGTTCCATGACCACGCGCTTCTTTGGGCCTCCTCTCAGAGAAGCCGCGGCAAAAGCGAGAGCAGTTTTGATGGAGCTAGCGACTGAATATCTGCAAGTGTCTTTGAACAAGCTGAAAGCAAAGGACGGAGTAATATTTGACAAAACACAGCCCAAAAATCAGGTTACTTACGCCCAACTGACTAAAGGAAAAAAAATCGTAAAGAAATTGGAAGGAAAGGTTTCATTAAAAGCTGCATCAGAATTTACTATAGTAGGTAAACCTGTTTCCCGAACTGACGCACAAGAAAAAGTCACTGGCAAAGCAATGTTTTCAGGAGACATCCGCCTACCAGGCATGCTGTATGCCAGGATTTTAATACCCCCTGCCCATGGGGCAAAAATAAAGAGCATGGACACCTCTGCAGCGGAAAAAATAAAGGGCGTCCGGGTGATCAAAGACGGAGATTTGATTGCGGTTCTCCACAAACATCCAGAGGAAGCTGGAAAAGCCCTGGCAAAAGTTAAAGCTAAGTATGATTTGCCAGAAGCGAAGGTAGACGACAAGACAATTTTTGATCATTTGCTCAAGGTTGCCCCGGAAGGAGAAGCAGTCGTCCAGGGAGGAAATCTCCAAACAGGGGAAAAGCTCTCAGCCCATATTGTTGAAGAAACATATTTGAACAGCTACGTGGCTCATGCCACTACGGAAACTCATACAGCCTTGGTCAAAATCGAGGGCAATAAGGCCACAGTCTGGGCTTCTACTCAAACGCCCTTCAGGGCCAAGGATGAAGTGGCACAGGTTCTAGGCTTTCCTTCAAAAAATGTCCGAGTCATCCCTCCCTTTGTAGGAGGTGGCTTTGGTGGAAAGAGCAATAATAAGCAAGTTGTACAGGCAGCTCGGTTAGCAAAATTAGCTGGAAAACCTGTCCAGGTTGCCTGGAGCCGGGCAGAAGAATTCTTTCATGATACATTCCGTCCGGCAGCAGTTGTTAAAATAAAATCGGGAGTTAAAGACTCAGGAAAAATTTTTCTCTGGGATTATAAAGTTTATTTCGCAGGGGAAAGAGGTTCTCAACAATTTTATGATATCCCTCATCATCAGACTGTTTCCACTGGAGGAGGCTGGCGGGGAACTCCTGGTTCACATCCCTTTGGCACAGGGGCCTGGCGGGCACCTGCCAACAACACCAACACCTTTGCCAGAGAATCGCAAATTGACATCATGGCTTCTAAGGCAGGTATAGATCCTCTGGAATTCCGATTGAAGAATTTAAAGGATAAAAGAATGCTTGGAGTTCTCACCGCTGCTGCAAAAAAATTCGGCTGGACTAAATCCAAAGCAACAAACGGCCGTGGTTATGGTATATCTTTGGGTATTGATACGGGTACTTATGTGGCCCTCATGGCAGAAGTTGAGGTTGATAAGAAAGGAGCTGTTCAGGTTAAGCATGTTGTCTGTGCTCAGGATATGGGTCTTTCGATCAATCCCGAGGGAGCGAAAATGCAAGTAGAAGGCTGCATCACGATGGGACTGGGTTATGCTCTTACTGAAGAAATCCATTTCAAGGGTGGAGAGATTTTTGACCTCAACTTTGATACGTATGAAATACCACGTTTCTCCTGGCTTCCCAAAATTGAGACGGTGTTGATCGACGCTAAAGATTCTCCTCCTCAGGGAGGTGGGGAACCAGCAATTATTTGTATGGGGGCTGTCGTTGCCAATGCGATTTATGACGCAACCGGTGCCAGGTTGTTCCAACTCCCCATGACTCCCGAGCGCATCAAAGAGGCGATGAATCCTAAGTAAAAGGAAGCATTTCTAATTCAGCAATAACTGATTGCTATAAAAAAATGGGGACAGGCTCCATTTTTTTGCGAAATAGCCTAGCCCCCAAAACCTTTTCTAATACAAACGCAATTATTCTTTCTTCTCTAATTCTCTCTTATAATCCGACTCGGAATCAATATCCTGGAATATGCTCGATGCTTCCACATCAACCTCTAATATATCTTCAGGATGATTATAAACGGTGCCGCGGAGGCCAACCTCAGGACTCAGATTTTCCACTTCCTCCCCGTATTTCACGTCAATGAGCACAGGATGACCCCTCTCCTTTTTATAAACAGGTAGAACAATCCCTTTTCCTGAGCTTTTATAGGCATCGATAAGTTTGTTAATGACGGTTGTCGATATTTTCGGTTGGTCACCAAGTACAACCAGAACTGCCCGGATTTCCTCAGACAAGGACTTAAATCCACACTGGACAGATGAAAGCATCCCGCTCCGAAAATCACGATTATAAACAATCTTTACAGGATAATTCTTGATTTTCTCCTCTGTCTTTTCTCGATCTGACCCAAGAATGACCAAAGTCTGCTCAACCTTCGATGACACGACAGTCTCAACGATAGTCTCGATCATGGTTTTTTCTCCGAAAGGGAGAAGAAGCTTTGGCTTTCCCATTCTTTTGGATTCTCCAGCAGCTAAAATCATTGCCCAAATCATTTTATACCCTTCCTTTTATTTCAGATTTGACTGCGGACAAGTGCGAGTTGAGCTGCGATGCTGACGGCGATCTCCTCCACAGTCTTTGATTGGATAGCGATACCAATCGGAGCACAAACACGATCAAATTGGGGAGCGGTGGCCCACCCCTCTTCCAGGAATTTCTTTCGCATAAGCTTTATCTTGCGGATGCTCCCGATCATACCAATATAAGCAGCTTCAGAAGATATGCATTGCCGTAAAGCTGCCCCGTCGTGCTTGTGTCCTCTAGTAACAATCACCAAATATGTATCAGAAGATATGGTAAAATCCTGGATAGCTTTCCCGATTTCACCAACGATTATATTATCCGCGTCAGGAAGTTTTTCCTTATTAGCAAATTCAGGCCTGTCGTCTATTACAGTTACCTCAAATTTCAAGAGACTTCCTAAATGAGTTACCACCTGACCGATGTGACCCGCGCCGGCAATAACCAGTTGAGGCAAGGGGAAAATGGGCTCTAAAAAAAGGAACCTCTCCGTTGCCTTTTCAGGGAATATTTCTTTCTTTATTTTCAAGGAGAACGGCTTGCCCTCAGAAAAAGTATTTTTAATCTCTTTTTTAAAGGGGGAAAGATGCTCTCCAGGATCTACCGAGAGTTTCTCTCTTCTCTCTATCCAATATCGAAAAATAGACACTTTTTCTTCGGAGAGCCTGTTTATTAAAGTGGCTAAGATGCCTGGCCTCCGCTTAGTAAGAGATTGGCTTAAATCCTGGAACGTATTTCTATGTACTTCAGGGCTGGCATCGATAAGGATCTTAACTTCGCCTCCACAGATGGCTTCCTCCTCTGAAGATATGTCAGCCTTAAGGCTAAATTCTGAGAGAAGTGAGGCTTTTTTCCTTAGGGTCTTTAAAGCTTTTTTTTGAGCATCCGCTTCTAACAGACCGCCTCCCAGAGTTCCATCGAGGAGTCTTTCAGAAGAAAATATGGCCGAAGCCCCAGGCACCTGGGGAGTTGACCCCTTTGTTTCTACTATTGTAGCTAGAACCAGCGGTTTCCGTTTTTTCATCTCCTCGAGAAGATGAACAAAGATGTTTTTCATTTTATCTACATCTTAGATTCTTTGGCCTTTTTTTTCAACAAAATCGTCTTTCAGGAATGGAGAGAACCGGTAAGTGTAAAAATCATGAATAGAAGACAAATAAAATGCAGAATTACTTTAATTTAAGAGAAAAAAGTAAATTATTTTAAGAAAGGGACAATGCATTGATTTTAGATATTTAATAACCAGGACTAAAAAGGAAAGCTTCTAAAGACATGGATACTTGAAATATTCAAACTTAGGACCTGGTATAGTTACTTGATCTCTACGATTCTTTCTTCGATTTTGTAATTGAGTACTTTGTACTTATTCAGCCATTCCATCAGGATACTGTCTAAAGGAATGCCAGTATCCTTCGGGGCAGTCACAGGAAAACCCAAGTATTTTTCTTTTGCTTGTCCAACAAAGTAATTATTACTGACAATAGTATATACTTTCCCCGGCCAGAGAACTTTGCCTTTTTTTACCAAAACCTCCCCTTTGATTTCTATATAATCTACTCTTTCCCCATAAGGTCTGACTTTTTTAGGGTGATATTTGTACTTTATGCCTGAAACCTGAATTCTATCCCAGCCTCTTTCCACGTCTGCCTCTAGAGCATCCTTAATCTGCTGACCTGTAAGCTTGAATACAACCAATGTGTTATGAAAAGGAGCAACATCAAATATATTAGATTTGGTTACCGGCCCAGCCTTAATATCTGCTCTTATTGCTCCAGTGTTGTGAAATCCGATTTGAGCTCCTGTCTTCCATCGCATTACATCAGTTATCCAATTTCCAAGCGTACTTTCTACAAATATATTTTCTCCTGGATAGAAATTTACATTCTGGTCTATCTTGGCTTCTCCTATAACTTTAGCATATTCTTCCCCGACTAAGTCATCAACTTCTCTAACTAAAGCAGCAACTTGAGGCGATGGCGTCAAGTCGATATCTGCCCAGAGCCAAATCAATTTTTCTTCATAGCCAACAACTTTATCATTATCAACTTCCACTCTTAAATAACCCAGAGTCTCTTGATGTCCCTTTGTTGATTTGACTAATACTCCATCTACATCTTTAAATTTTCCATCCTCAGCAGCGACCAAAACTATGTCAATTCCTGCTACTTTTTTAGCTATATTTACTCCCTCATCAAACCAGCCATGGACAATTACCACAATCAAATCTGTCTTTTTGTCCAGCACCGGGACATAAGAATTAATGGTGGGGACAATCGGTAACACATCAAGACCCTCGACTCTTTCTTTTTGGACTTCTGTCAAGAAATTCTTCTCCATAACTGCAATCACTCCCACTTTAATCCCCCCTACCTCAAAGATGTGGTATGGCTCTGCAGAGAAAAGTTTACCGCTTTTTCTATAAATAATGTTGGCCATTACTGTAGGAAATTTAGCCAGCTTTGCCAGCTCCAATGCATTGCGCTGCCCTCTATCAAAATCATGATTTCCGTAGCTCCAGACATCGTAGTCTAATCTGTTGAGGAACTCCATTATTGCTCCACCAGCCACGCCTTCATATTCAATTTCTGCGGCAAGTGTCCCGGTTAAAATATCGCCTTTGTCAATTAAAAATACGTTTTTCTCCCCGGCTCTTATCTTGTTTATATAATGACTAGCTGCCTCCATGCCCCCGATTAATCTTTCTCCATTTTCTACTTTGATCTTGTAGGATTTAAAGTTGCCATGAGTATCGTTCGAATGAATAAAGGTAATCTTTTCCGGAAACAACGGGCAAACAACAGCAAGTATCAAGCTTGAAACCAGGGCCAGGAAGAAAACTCTTTTCACCAGAAAATCCTCCTTATTTTGGCTCGTTTTTTATTACTCTTAATCATGGATTATTGTATCAAACAGGAAAGTCTTTCTAATTTCACGCTCAAAAAGCTTATAGCATAACAAAAATTTGAAGTCAAAAAATTAAGGACAAAAAATCAAGATTTTCGCAAATCAAGGAATGATGGCGAAAACTCGAGCTGGCGCACCTGTTCCTCCTTTAATTGGCATGGGGATGACATAGAGCGTTGTTCCAGAGGAAGGCAACTTATCTAAATTGGCTATGTTTTCTAAGGCAAGTTTATCAGCTCTGCAGTAAAAAGTTAAAATAAGGCCTAAGCCGGATAAGAACTGCCTTTAGGATTGAGGAAGCCCTGCCCAAAAAGACAAATATCAAGACCTAACCCCGGATAATTAATCCCAGATCGATGAAGCTAGATAAGAAATTATCTATTAAATTGATTGAACCCCCCGCTTTTTTCAAACCGGGGTTCTCTTCTTTGCGCTTTATTAACCTTGAGCTTTCTGGATTTTAATTCTTGACCATCCAATGACTCTATCGCTTTTTGGACTAGCTCATCAGTTTCAAATTCTGCAAATCCAAATCCCTTTGATCTGCCGGAATATTTGTCTCTTATAATGTTCACATCTTTTGCTTCGAAGCCCTTCTCTTTGAATATTGCTCTTAGCTCTTCTTCGGTTACTTCGTAGTCTATATTCCCAATATAAATCTTGTTTTCTTCTTCCATTATTACTCCCTTAAAAAATATTATCCATTAAATACGCCTTTCCTTTTTTTTTGCTTTCTTACATTCTTTCTCCTTTTAATAAATTTCAAATCCAGCACTACACTAAATAAAATTTATTTGGAATATTCCCCCTTATCTCTAAATCCTAGAAGTATTTAATGCCTTTTATGTTTCTTCCAATTCTCATCAGTATTCTTATATCTGCATGGAAAGTCTAATTATACAAAGTTTTCCGAATAATACAAGGAAAATTTATATTCCTGAAAGGGGTCAGGCCTTATCCATGGGAATGTTATAAGGACAAAAGTGCGGGAAAATATCTTTTCCCGTGACAAGGCCTGACCCCACAGCTCCGTTAGAAGAAAATGGTTTTGGAAAATGCCCTGCTCCCTCCTATTTTTTAAAAAACGGATGCTTAAGGAACACAGGTTTCTGATGTGCGCCACCAGGTTTTTTCAACTCGACCTCTTCAAAGAGTACTGATGGAGCAATCACAGTGGTGGGAATACCTAACCCAACGGCATAGGAGAAAAAGAGTCGCATCATTCCACCGCCAGACATGAGCTTATTGTTTACATAATAGTCTTTGCCCACCGCTACGATGTCTTTCAACATTCTGACAGACATCTCTGCCACTATAACTCCGCGCACTAGTTCCTCCCTTCCGTCCTCGATAAATACCTTGTAGGCGAGAATCGGAGGAGTTACCAGCTCTTGCTGCGGCCCCCCGCGCATAGAGAAGGATGATAATGAAAACTTTCTTCCCGAAATGCTGGGATTATCGAACTTCTTTATCACCAAGCCGTAGGAGAGCCCTTGATCCTGGCACAGATCGATCAACTCCTGTTTCAATTCAGCAAAGCTCTTTCCCTCAGTCGTCTGCACGAAGAGGTTTCCGATCTGAACGCTGGGAGAACCTATCTGCATGGTGCGGCCGTGGCCATTTGATTGGGATATTTCTTTGCTGGGGCGGCGTGACATCAGAAGAGTTTTTAAAACTCCACGCTCAATGATAGTCACTGGCCGGGCCGGAACACCTTGGTCATCAACCTTATAGGACCCAATAAGCTGCTGCTTTTCATAGGTTTTCTGAGTGGGATCATCCACGACAGTAAAAAAGGAAGGGAGCACTCGACGATTCAACCGGGAGGCAAGCTTGCTTTCGGTCATCATCGCTGCCATTTGCTGTTGTTCCATAAGAGGCGAGCGCTGACCAGAAAGCTGGGGAGCAAGCACCTGGGCAAAGAGCTCGCCGGCAGCCTGACCAGTAACAAGCACTGGTCCCAGATACTTCTCCAGCACTGGCGCTGAAGTCAATGCAGTAAGCTCCTCGGCCATCTTTCGTATAGAGGCAGCCATTTCCTTCTCAGGAGGTAACTGCTCAAGACTGGTCCCGTATGAAGGAACAAAATGTTTCAGTCCCATCCCGTCGGATGCCTGGGTAGCCGCTCTTACATAGAGCGAAACGAGATTAGCCGGCTGATGACTTATAGTGCCTTCGCTGTTGATGAAATATTTGTGCGAAAATCTAATGTTAAGGCTGATACTTGAATCGTAAATAACGGGAAATTCACGGAAAATAGCGGACAAGCGGCGCAAGACCCCTTCCCATTTTTTCTGGTCAAATGTTAATAGTTTTTTGGGAGCAATGGTCTTTGTAGTTTCCTCACGCGAAAAGTCGGGGATTTCTTCAGACTGGACTTTGGTTTTGATAAAAGATCTTTTCGCTGCCAGTTGCTCCAGCGCTTGTTTGTAAGCTCCATCAGTCGCCAGCCACATGTCGTGGCGCAACGCTGCGTAATCATCTTCCAGCACAAGCTGGGTTGGACGGCCTCCTATCATGGAATAAAGTGAACGCCCGCCCGCGAACTCACTGTTATCCAGATCGTAGCTACCTACCCGTAAACCTACTCTCAACAGGCGGCTTCTATCCTGGTCGGATTCAACGATTGCCCCAAACACAGATTTGATTACAAATGTCTCAGCATCCTCCACGGCATATTCGATGTAATACGGCTTCTCCATATCCTTGAGTTGAAGTTTCTCCATTGATCGGTTCATTTCATCTTTGAGAGCCTTCAGTAATACATCTTCTTTCTGCCGGGCACCGAGCTTAGAGGCTGGAATAACAATCGAGAGCATCCAACTTAAGAAAAAGATCCAGAGAAAGATAAACCGTGATCGCTTAGGTCTCATCATTGTTTCCTCCTTTTAGGCGGAGGGAGAAGGGGTGGTCGATCCGGTGATTTCCTTCTCTTTTGAATCTCAATCTCCCCCGTGAGGATACTTGGAGCTACCCCAGAAACAGGTACTCCTCCGGACTCAGCTCCGCAGATTCCGTTGAAAACTTCTGGCTTATCTCCGCATGCCAGGATCTTGCTAAAAGAGACAAGTGGCGTGCCAATCAAATCCACACCGCGGACCATCTCGTCAGGGCGTCCGTCGGTGAACACGCGGTAGACTATGATCGGAATCACCGCGTACGCCTGGGGAATCCCCCGGCCGGTAAAGGTGAAACCACCAGAAATGTCTTCGAAGATTAGACCAAACTCCTTGTCTTGTTTTTTGCACTCTTCAATCAGCAACTCCCGAAGCTTTTTTTCCGAGACGGTCTTGGATGCTTCCACGATCAAATTACCTTGACGGCTGACAGCTCTGTAGCCTGCTTGCTTTCGACCATGCCCGCTCGACTTATCAAACCCGGCAATAGGCGAACGCGACATGAGGAAATTCTTCAAAATACCATTTTCTACCACTGTAACGCGCTGGGCCTTCACCCCTTCATCATCATATAGATAGTGGCCGCTGAGATCTTTATCGCCGAAGCTTTTCTGCAGGGGATCATCATAGACGGATATGAAATCAGGCAACACCGGTTGGTTAATCTTTTTTGTAAAGGTTTGCCCTTCTTCTTCATCCTTCTGGCGATGGCCCTCGATGCGGTGGCCGAAAATCTCGTGGAAAAAGACACCGGCAGCGCGCCCGGACAAAACGGCTGGACCTGTAAACGGCTCTGCAACTGGAGATACACGCAGAGCTAATAGTTCTTTTGTGAGAAGCTTAATTTTCTGATGCACTTCCTCCTCATCAGGCATTTTTTCCATCGAGTGTGCTTCAAATGACTCATACTTGTAAAGATCCATCCCATCTTCTGCTTTTGTCCTGGCATAGATACCAAGGCGCCAATGAGTCAACCCGTGCTGGATCATTGTCCCCTCACTGTTGACAAGATACTTGTTTGCAGCGTTTGCCGATAAACTTACACTGGATTCATAGATTTCCGGAAAATCATTGAACAGCGTTGAGTATTTTTTGAGCTTCTTTTCCCATTTAGCCCTATTCACTTTGATCTGAGATATGGAGCTGATGAACTTCTCAGGAGACTCACGGGAAAAGTCATCTGATTCGTCCTCCTCTTTTACCTTGACGGTTTTCTGTACCTTCACCTGAATCAGTCTTTCCATGGCTGCCTTGTATTTCTTGTCAGTCTCTAACCAGAGAGCACTCTTTAATGCATCCAGGTCGTCCTCCAATGAAATAGATACAGGGATAGGGTACCTGTAATCATACATGCCGCGAAGGCGATGCGTATTATCGAGTTTGTAATCACCTACCCGTACCTCCACATCTAACAGGCGTGAGTGTTCAGTTGAGCTGCGGCGCAGGGCACCGTAGGAGGCTATGATCATAATGTTTTTTGTCTCAGTGATATCATAGCTGATAAAATAAGGGGGCGGATTCCCCTTCTCGCCCAATCCTTTCATCGATCGACTCAATTCCTCTTCCATTGCCTTAAGCAGCAGCCCCTTCTCTTGTTGCTGAGACAAGCCACTTTGCATCCAGAGGCAACAACACACCAGCAGAAGAGCACAGCTAATCAAGGCTCGAACCAGTCCTTTCATGATATATACCTCCTTGTTTTAAAGCATGTCTGCAGAGAATTCCTCGAAAGTCACGGCGAGAATTTGTTATAAAAATTTGAACAACAACAGTTCGTATTTTCGCTCATTAGCAATCTTCCCCCATTTCCCGTCATTCCTGCTTGGGCAAAAACACAGGCATCTTTCTCCAATTCTCTCCTAGGAAGAACTTATAGCATAGGAAAAAATATGATGTCAAATATTAAAAAATAAGGCTGAAATAAATCGGCGTTCCTATCTTTATGGATTTTTGCTCATATAGCATTCCAAAAGAAAAGTCCTGAACTCCAGTGAGCTCCAATGAGATGCTTGACAATTCTCCTCTTTTGTAAATAAATACAAAAAAGAAGGTACAATAATTATTTTGTGCTGAAGTATTTGCAAAGGCTTCTCGATGAAAAAGTATATGGTTATTGGGATTGGACCTATTGGAAGTATTCTAAGTGCCCATCTTTTAAAAGAAAGAATTGATGTAACTCTTGTTGATATTCTTAAAGAAAGGCTTTTTTCCATAAAGAAAAAAGGATTGACGGTTAAGGACCCGAGAGGCCATACAATCGGAAACTTTGTCGAATATCCAAAAAAAATCCTGTATTCTCTGAAGGAGATAAAAGAAAAACCGGATTTAATCTTTATATGTGTAAAGACCTATTATCTTCTGGATGTTGCGTCTGAAATCTCAGAGGTCTTCCCTTCTTCTCCTAAAGTTGTCGTTTTCCAAAACGGACTTGATAACGAAGATCAAGCGGCAAAGGTTTTTGGGAAGGAAAATGTTCTAAGATGCATAATCAATTACGCAGGAGCTATGGCTTCTGATACAGAGGTGGAAATAGCTTTTTTTAACCGGCCAAACTATATTGGGGTGATGGATAAAGAAAATACTCCTCTAGCTCAAGAACTTGCCGAAACTCTCACCCGGTCAGGACTTGAAACAAAGTATACTGATGATATAAAAAAACACGAATGGGAAAAGGCCATTTTGAATGCCTGCCTGGCACCGGTTTCAACAATAACAGGACTCACCATGAAAGAGGTAATGGATTCTCCCCCGTTGAGAGAGATTGTAGAGAATCTCCTTCTCGAGGGTATGAAAGTCGCGGAAGGAACTGGAGTCAAATTTTCTGCTAACTTCTATGAATCAGGCTTATCCTATATAAGTAAGGGCGGGTATCATAAACCATCCATGCTTGTGGATATGGAAAAAGGAGGGAGGACAGAAATAGACTTTCTCAACGCTAAAATTGTCGAATACGGAGAGAAACTCGACATTCCCATCCCCTTCAACTGGACAGTAACAGCAATGATAAAAGGCCTCGAACAAAAAAAGCAAAATCCTGTTAATCAAGCGAAAAAAAGATGAAATTTTTAAAAAAGCGGATTGCAATCTCGATTCTTTTATTTTTTATTATTATCTCAGCCACAAACAAAAGTGCTTCTGCAACGGATGACAAGCTATTGCATTTTGGATTTTCATCCGTATTTGGAGCTGCAGGCGAAAGTTATCTCCATTATAAAACGAATCTAAAAACTCCTGGAAGACTAATCTGGGGAACAACATTGGGAACCATTCCCGGGCTAGCAAAAGAAATTATTGACAGCACTAAAAGGGACAACCGCTTTAGCGGAGGTGATATGGCAGCAAATATTGCCGGGGCTTTTGTTGGAGCTTTAGTCGCCAATATCTTTAATAATGCAATCCAAGTCAAAATTGAAAAAAAAGAAGAAGAAAAAATGATTGTTTTTTCCCTATCGTATAGATTTTAAGCTTCTGTTATCTACCAATCCTGTAAAATGCGGTGAAATTTTACATTTTTAGCTTTTTAACATAAGGAAATCCGTCTCGCGATCAGAAATTAAAACAGGTCCTCGACATCTTCATTCTGCAAGGGAAGATGACCGTGTTTTTGTCGTGTGGGCGTCGGACCGCCATCACATCGAAGGGCTCCGGTTCCAGTTCTCTCTACCAAACCGCCTCCCATCAGTCGCGGAGTGGAGTGGTTGGGATGGATTGGTTATTCTCTGGTGGTCTTGTGGCGAAAAATGTCGATGATGGAAGTGTGGTCAATCTCTTGGATTTCTTGTATGCTGTACTTGATTCTTTGATGAAGTCGGTATTTCTATGAAGCGCAGACGCAGAATAATATCTATCATGGTGGCCATTCTTGTGACCGTCGCCGGATGTTTTGTCACTCTTGTGGGGCCCTGGCCCACCTATAAGAGCAGTTTTGAAGATCGGCCATACTACAAGGAGGCCCTCGCTGTAATTGGGCGACATAGACAGCGTTCCTCCCATGGCTCCCCCGTTGGTCAGTTCGAAGCGGGTTGGGGCTCGCGTTCCATCACACCACCAATAGGCACCCCCTTGGCTGGATTTGAAGATCGCCAGGGCAAACCGTCGAAGGGTGTGCACGATGAGCTCCTTGTCAAGGCACTCGCGGTCAGCGACGGGACAGACACGGCCGTGGTTGTGGGCGCGGATATGCTTATCGTGCCAGAGAACGTGGCCGAGTTAGTTCGGGCCCATGTCTCTCAGCGAACAGTACTCACGGCAAATGAGATTCTCTTTAATGCTAGCCACAATCACTCGGGTCCTGGTGCATTTGCTCCCGGCTTCGCCTCGAGAGCATTTAATGGATCATACGATCCGAACATCCCCGATTTCTTGGCCAGAGCATTCACAGAAGCAATAGTTGAGGCCTACCACTCGCTTGAGCCAGCCAAAATGATGTATGGTAGCGTGGACGCTCTTGAGTATATAAGAAATCGCACCCGCAGCGACAACCCAGTTGACAGTGAACTGAGCTACATGCTTGTCGAGCAAGAAGATGGAGACAGTTGCTTCTTGGTAAGTTACTCTGCACACCCGACCGTTCTTGGCCCAGACAACATGCAGTTCACCGGTGAATATCCCGGTTTTCTTGTGCGTCGTATTACGGAAAAAACGGGTGCGGAAGCGATCTATATCGGTGGAGCTGTTGGCAGTATGAGCCCCCGACCTCCTGATGGAGGTGACTCTTTTGATCGCTGCCGCGCCATGGGTGTGGCGTTGGCGGACAAGGTGCTGGAAGCGGTTGTAGATGCCACACTATTCAAGGATAAGGTGGACATTGCGTCTATTGGATTTCCAATTAAATTGCCACCGTTTCAATTGCGCCTTAATAAAAACTTGCGTGTTTCAAAGTTCTTGCTTCCTGTTCTTGGCATTGACACGGATGGTTGGATGCACGCTGTGCGCATTGGAGATATTGCATTGGTGGGTACGCCAGCCGATTATTGCGGAGAAATCAGCGTAGACCTGAAGTCATGGGCGCAGAATCACAGTGTCGATCTCTGGGTACTCAGCTTCAACGGTGACTATGTTGGATACATCTCACCTGACAAGTATTACTACGACAAGGATGAGAAAGGCGGCTACGGATACGAGCGAGGTATCATGTCATGGATAGGGCCAGACCAAGAGGCTTTCACCGTATCGCTCATCACGCATATGATCGATGTTTTGTTCTCTGAGTCTCCCGAGAATTTATGACACCACAGGGATTCAATCTCAAAACAAGGAATTAAAACAAGTCCTCGACATCTTCATTCTGTGGGGGAAGATGCCCATGTTTTTGGAGAAACTGCTGGATGAGCTCGCTTTCCCTTTTGGTGTACATGGGATCCTCTTCGTAAATAAAAAACCGCGCCTTTTTATTTGAAGAAAATTGCTCTTGAAGAGCCTGTCTTAAATTAGGGGTGCCAGCAATATAGATAATATTTTTCTCCTCATCCAGGAGTTGAAAGGCTCCTTCTGAGTCAGGAACCTGGGCTACAGCTTCAGGGCTAAACTCAAGCCATTTTTCAGGAGGAAGCATAACTGGAGAAAGCCGGAATCTCAGGTCACACCTCAAGCACCGGCTGGCTTCTTTACGCGCTTCCTCTTCCCCGTATCCCAACTGAACAAGATCAAAGGAACGGAGACGCTCGGGAAGAGAAGATGCAGGCATAGAAACTCTCTGTTTTGAAGAAAAATCCTTCTCTTCTCCCATCCACAGGCTGCCTCTCTCTTCATCTTTGAAGGCGGAAGGTCTATCCGCCAATCCTTTTCCTCCCAGAAATTTATCGATAGAATCAGCCGCTTTTCGTCCCATAGCCATGGCCTCTACTGCAGAAGCAGGACCCGAGGCCGCTTCTCCGCCAGCAAATACTCCTGGCACGCTTGTCTCAAGAGTCTGTACATTGATCTTAACGTTTCCTTCCTCTGTCAATTGTATGCCCAGTTCAGGAGGCAGAAACGAAAAATCAGGGCTCTGCCCTACTGCTAGAATTACTGTGTCGGCCTCGAGAAATTTTCTTTGAGAGGGATCAAAAGCCGGGCAAAAATAGCCTTTTTCATCAAAGACAGAGGTGCAGCTCTGAAGTTCGATTCCTTTAACATGCTTCCCATCTCCATCAATCTTTTTAGGCCCCCAACCAGGATGGATAATCACTCCTTCTTCCTCCGCCTCCTGGATTTCCCAGGGAAAAGCTGGCATCTCTTCTCTCTTCTCCAGGCAGGCGAGTTCTACTCTCGAAGCACCAAAACGCAGTGCAGTCATGGCTACATCAAAGGCTACATTCCCTCCTCCGATCACAACAACTTTTCCTCCAAGCTCCTTTTTCTTTCCTTCCTTAGCCTCTCTGAGGAATTCCAATCCCCAGTAAACCCCATCTAACGAAAGGCCCTCTACATTTATTTTTTTGCTCTCCTGGGCTCCGCTTGCCAGAAAAAGAGCGTTCCCTGCCTCGAGTTTTAAATCTTCAAGGAAATTCTCACTCTCTAGCGGAGTGTTGGTTAATATTTCGACTCCCATGGCTTTTATGTCCTCGATTTCCTGAGTTATAACACTTCGAGGGAGCCGGTATTCAGGTATAGCCCACCTGAGCATTCCTCCTGGTTCAGGCTGTGATTCATACACCGTAACAGAATGTCCGAATTTAGCTAAGAAGTAAGCTGTTACAAGGCCAGCCGGACCTGAGCCGACGATTGCCACCTTCCTTCCTGTCTGTTTTGCTTTCTGGGTTTGACCCCGTGATTCATTTGCCTGGAGGGCAAAGCGCTTGAGGCCACAGATAGCCACTGCCTGGTTGAGCTCTTTCCGCCTACATTCATCCTCGCAGGGATGATGACAGATGTAACCCAGGCTTGAAGCCAGAGGAACACTTTCTTTTATGACCTTCTTTGCTTTGTCGTATTTCCCCTGCGCGGTTAGGCTCACATAAGAAGGAATTTGCATTTCCACGGGACAACGGGTCATGCAGGGAACAATAGCAGCTCTCCTGTCCCCGGCTTTAAGCTCCTTATCTCGCAGAGCCCCGGTCGGGCAGACTTCTACACAAACACCGCAATAACGGCAACCTGATTCCTCAAGGGAAGATTGAGTGGTGCCGACAATAATTTCATTATCCACAACAACATATCCCAGGGCTTGGGCTCCGATGACCTCTCCGCACACTCTTACACACCGCAGGCAGCCAATACAGAGATTGTAATCTCTTATAAAAAGAGGTTTGTCCTCTTCGGAGTAGAGTTGGCGATGTACATAGCGGGTTATATCTTCTTTGAGGCCTATGTGTTCGGCCACTTTACGCAGCTCGCAAAAATCAAACTGAGGACAGCAACGTTCCTCCTCGGGGACGTTGGTGGAACATTGGGTCAGGCTGCAGCCTTCTTTTTGAGCACAGGTCAGACAGGCATGAGGATGATGGGTGAAAACAGAAACTAAATTCTCCCGACGGAAAGCTTCAATTTGCTCGGTTGTGGTTAACACCTCTAATCCTTCTTCAACATGAGTTAGGCACGAAAGAACGGATTCTTCTTTATCTTTGATCTTAACCAGACAGAGCCCGCATCCTTCGTATTTTTTATCTTGGGAGTCAGTTCGGTAGGCTTTCGGGCCGCGATAACAGACTTCTGCTAGAGGGGCTGCCTCAAAAGAAGGCAAATCAGGATGATAACAGAGATGAGGGATGTAAATGCCAGCGGCCAGGGCAGCAGCTAAAATAGTCTGCCCCTTTTCTGCCTCTATTTGCTGGCCATCAAGAGCTAACTTAACCTTCATTCTATTTATTAAAGAAAGTGCGGGCTTGATGAATCAAGCCCCTACAATCTATTTAATACCGTTTTGATAAATCAAGCACTTGCGTTCATTTTATGTTTGATAAATTAAATCCATCTATTTATTTAAAAAGGTGGGCTTGATGAATCAAGCCCCTACATTAAATCAATTCCCTACAATTTTTTTACCAGGAATGGGAAATTGCATCAGGTCTGCAGGCTTGAACACAGGGCAATGGTTTCTTTCCTGATGTTGGCTTACAGGGTGCACAACTGTATTTAATCTTCTTGCGATGGAGTTCTGTAACTTTGGCCACAGGTTCTTCCCGAAAAGGATCATTTTCTTCCTCACCTACTTCAAAAACGCCATAAGGGCAAGCGGTTACGCATTCACCGCAACCATCACATTTATCTGTATCAATGACGATGAAGTAATCACCTGAACCATCTTTATAACCATAGTGAGCTAGCATTTTATCTTAGACCTCTCTCTTTCTCTACAAGAGCCTTGGCAAAAAGAGCAGCACCCAGAGCACCTGCAATCTGGGTGTCATACTGGGGTTTAAGAGCTTCTATTTTCAACTCCGACTCAATTCTTTTCACAATTCCCTCATTTTTGGCAATTCCGCCAGTAATAGCAAAATCCTTTTCCATTTTTATTCTCCCCAGAAGCTCCACAACCCGGTGAGCCATGGCTGAGGAGTAAGCAGCCAAGACTTTCTCCTTGGGCCAACCCTTTCGTAAAAGCCCCACAGCCTCAGACTTTGCAAAAATAACACAAGTGGAACTCACAGGTTCTGGTTCTTTTTCTACTTTAAAAGAAAGCTGCCCCATTTCTTCGATAGGAATCGAGAGGAGGTCAGCAAAAACTTCCATGCCGCGTCCTGTTCCTGCCGCACATTTATCATTCATAAGGAAGTTTGTCACTTTGCCTCTCTCGTCACAGTGGATAGCTTTGCAATCCTGGCCGCCCATATCAAGGATCGTCCTCACCTGAGGCCCATACATGAAATTTGCTCCACGGGAATGACAGGCTATTTCGGTTAAAGCCCGGTTGGCGAAGGGAACATTTACTCTTCCGTAGCCTGTTCCTACGGTGAAATGAATTTTCTCCAGGGCAAGACCAGTCTCCTCCAGCGCTTTGTCCATTACCTTTTGAGCACTTTCAGGGCTGTCTGAGCCAGTACGAAAGTTACTGTAACAGAAAAGCTTGCCATCAACCAGAACAACTGCCTGGGAACTTACTGAACCGACATCAACTCCTGCGGAAATAATGTCGCCGGTTTTCCAGTCAATATCAGGCGACATCCACTTTGATTCAGGCCACCTCCAGTATTCTTTTTCCACCTTAGCCTCCTTTTGCCTTTTCTACTGCTGCATAAGCAGCACCCAGGGCACATGAAAATTCCGGGTCTTCGGGAATGAGCAAATCCAACTCCAGGTCTCGCTTTAAGGAATCAACAAAACCAATATTCCGGGCGACTCCCCCCACAAGAGCAACATCCTTCTCGATTCCAATTTTCCGGGCCATAGAAGCGATGCGGTCAGCGATCGCGTCATGGACAGCTCGGACAATATCCTCCTTGGTGTGCTTGGTATGAATAAGACTGACGACTTCAGACTCAGCAAATACAGCACACTGGGCATTCATCGGAACAGCTTTTTGTGATTTAAGGGAAAGGGCTCCCATCTCTTCTAGCTTGATCTCAAGGGCACGCGCCATAGTTTCAGTGAAGGTACCTGCCCCTGCAGCACACTTTTCATTGATAGCAAAATCTACAACTTTTCCTTTTTCACTAATTTTGATTGCCCTTCCCTCTTCAGCTCCAATATCAATCACTGTTCGTGCGGAAGGGAAAAGAAAATTTATTGCTTTGGCATTAGCTCCTACTTCAGTGATTGTTCCCTGAGAAAAGCTGACTTCCTCTTTTCCGGCCCCTGTTGCTGTTATATGAGACAAGTCTTCCTTTTTAAGGCCTGCATCCTTAAGAACCAGGTCTAAGGCTTCTTTCGCCGCAGCCTTCTGGTCAAAGCCACTAAAAACCGAACTTTTAGCTATAATTTTACCTTCTTCCAGGATCAGGGCTTTAACGTTTTTAGCCCCGCAATCTATACCGGCAACATTCATTTCCACCTCCATACCAAAAATGGTGTGTTTGATAAATCAAACACCTACAAGTAAATAAGACATCTACACACAAATTGTGGGCTTGATGAATCAAGCCCCTACAAATAAATCAAGTCCCTACGTCTATATTGAGTTTGATGAATCAAGCATCTATGAGACATCTTTTTCAAAATCAAGGCTTTCCATGAAGGCGTCAATTCGAGTCATTGTCTGAGCCTCATCAAATTCCCTCTCATCTCCCATGTTGCCTTCAAAACTCATCACCGGAAAACCTGCTTCTTTCAGGGCCAATCTATTTTCAGCGATTCCCAAACTTAAGCCTTCACAGCCACGGTTGTAATGGAGAAGAACTCCGTCAAGTTTCCATTCCTTGGCGATCCTGATCATCATCTCACTCTTGAGCTGGGGAAAGTAGAAATGCTGCCATTCCGGTTTATTCAGCTCCCAGGAGGCCAGGATGCGAAGGGCTTTATCGCGATCTTTTATCTCTATACCCTCCTCTTGAGGAGTCTTTCGCGGTCCCCAGCTTCCATCTTCCTTAATCTCCCACATGCCGATCAAGCCAAAAGTATAAAGAGAGCCGACAGATACACATCCATACTTTTCCAGGTAACGAAATACACTTAAAAAAGCCCAGGGAGGTTGGGTGTCAGACATAACACGGCAGCGCTCGTTGGCGACTGCAGCAATTCCTCTTTTTACCCTGTCTCTGACTTCATCTCGCAATTCCTCGTAGAAATCAGCTACTATCTTACTGCTTTTATTCAGAGTTCCATGGACATAAAGAGAATACATTGTTTTCTCATCAAGAGGAGCCGGAACAGTTTTGTTTAGAGCGCAAACTTCGGCCCATATACTTTCTGAACGACAGTGGTCGTGAACAGCCCGGATGAGCTTTTCATCATCATATTTCCTTCCTGTTACAGCCTCCAGCCATTCAATCCCGTCATGCATCTGACCGACTACATAGTCGAGCTTGTTATCTGTCAACTCCTCGTAAGGTCCCACGCTGACATCGATGCAATGCATGGGAATATCCTTTCCTTCCAAATCACGGACAACTTGGTACCATTTAGCATGAGAACAGCAGATATGGTCTTGCCAGATAAAATCTGGTTTTGGGAACTCTCCTCCGAAGACATATTTATTGAGCAGGATAGAGCCCCAGTAATTCCGCATGTAGGAGCATAAATCGCGCGCATAGCCTGCTTTTTCCACAGCCTCATGGCACTTTAGAGCAAAGTCTTTATTGAAGGCTACGGCAGCGCCATAAGGTTCGCCAGTGAGAGGATACACATCATCACCAAGGCCAGCCGGGATTGCATCAAAAGACCAGGCACCCCCTGCCCAGCGTAAACCTCCTTTTTCATGAGCCGTCGCAAAGTTTTTATAATAATTCAACCTGATTTCTTTGGCTTTATCCCAACACTTTAAAGGTTCTGTTTTATACTTAGCACCCATGAGATCCTCCTTAATATAGATCTTCCTCTCTTAGCATTTCCAGAAAAGCTTCTACTCTTGTTTTAAACTGGCCGAGAGGTACGGTTACATCAAATTCTAAAAATTGAGCGGGAATCCCAATCTGTTTGAGGCTCTCGATAGTAGCGGGAATATCGAGCTCATGGGGATCGCAGAACTTCTGCTGGATAACTATGGCTCCTTGAACTTCCCAATCTTGAGCTAGTTTCTTTATATGTTCCATCCTTGTTCGTTCCGGCCAGTCTTTACTGGGACAGGGAACTCTTTCTACGTAACGAGAAGCAATGGCCTCTAAAGGATCCTGGTTTGGAGTCACTTCATTCCAGAAATAGCGGCTTCCTGTGCAGTGATCATCCACCACAAAAATTGCTCCCAACGATTCCACCATTTGGAGAAATTTCGTATCATCGTTTTCACTGCCTAAAATCATCAACCTGATTTTGGAATCTTTTTCTACAGGGCGCTGGGGCAATTTTTCAAGAATCCCTTGCAGCGTTTCATTGTAATTATTTTTATCAACCATCTGGCTCGCAACCACTGCGTACATGGCTTCAAGGCCAGTCAGTACGGGATTAGGCTGTTTTCTTAATTCATATAGCTCTCGAGTTAGCCGGCGGGACTTATTCATAATCTCAATGCCCCTGTTCAGGTCCTCATCTGTGATAGCTCTTCCTGTCCATTTTTCAAGAGCTTCTTTAAGAACCCTTAATTCTCCCGTCAAATAAGGAAGAGCTCTTTTGCTTTGGACATTGTTGGGCATGGGAAGGTAATAACTGAAATCTATGGGAATATGCAGTTTCCAGGAAGTAAAGGTCTGGCGAATGTGTAAACAGCTCTGAGCAATCATAATCCCGTCAAGGTAATCATACCTTCCCTTGAGTCCTTGAGCTAAGCAGTCACGGCAGAAAGGGCAATACATTCCAAAAATATGAGGCTCAGTAACATCTTGAGGTTCATGGCTTCCTAGAATTCTCACTGGCAGCACTTCAGCGGCGTAAAGAATTTCTTCCGGGACATAGGTGCAGAAATAGCCAACAACCTTTCCTCCAGTCTTATTTTTCCACTCTTGAGCATACTCGTGGCGCTTTTGGTACCATTCTTTAAACTTTTCCATCATTCTTTTAACTCCTTTTCCAAAGGAATCATGTTGAGGATATCAAAACCTAAAGATCTAAAATATGAAATTAAGTTTCCTTCATACCAGTCAACAAGGGTTCTAACTTTTTTGACGTTTTTTCTCTTAAAATGACCCAGCAAGGTCTCACCCAGTTTGCGCCCTATCCCCCTCCCCTGGTATTCAGGATCGATTCCCAATACCTGTATCCAACCGGTTTTTTCCCCTCGACCGAACTCCCAAAGCCTTATTTCGGCGAAAATAAAGCCCACAAGCTTTCCATCTATTTCGGCCCCAAGGTTCAGGAGAGGTTCACCGTGCTGGAGATGATAAGTAGCTGTTTCCTCAAAATATGCCATTCTTTCCGATTTCCCTAAATCCTGCTCTTTCTCTATTTTTTCCTCGATTTGTAGAATATCATCAAGGTCATCCATGCTCAGTAGCCTGATATTTGTAGTTGTAAAAATATCCTTCCAGAGTTTAGAACGCCCCACTTTGCGGTAGTGAATTTTTCCTTCAGCTCGAAGAACTTCCAGATATTTTGCTACAGTATGGCGGGTTAGGCCCAGCTTATCTGCAAGTTCCTCCATCTGGAGGCCTAAGGGGGAAGCTTTGAGAACCTTTAGGATCTGATCTTGAAGGTTCTTTTCCATTCTTTTGCGGTATCCAATATTGGTTACCATAAACGTATAAAATGAGAGGTTCCTTGTCAAGAAATTTTTCATAATTATTATAATTAAAAAAAATGTGGATATGATGAACCAAGTTCATACATATGATTCATTGAATTTCTTTATTTATAAAAAAGGTGGACTTGATGAATCAAGCCCCTACAAGAAAAAACTTGTTTTTCTTATTTATGATTCAGGATTTGTTCTTCTTTTTCAGGGCTTTCAGTATTTTTTCAGGCGTTATCGGAAGTTCCTTTATCCATACTCCGGTAGCATTCGCTATTGCATGGGCTACTGCGGCCAGGACGGGCAAAGTAGCCCCTTCTCCAATTTCCTTGGCTCCATAAGGGCCTTCTGGCTCGTAGGACTCAACAATCCCGCTGAAGATTTCAGGTGCATCTTTTGCAGTCATGAGCAAGTAGTCATGCAGGTTGGGATTTAAAATGTTACCTTTTCCGTCATACATAACTTCTTCCATGATGGTCTCGCCCGTACCCATGACTACAGCTCCCTCAACTTGTCCATGCACGGCCTGGGGATTGACAGGAGTGCCACAGTCATGATAATCGGTGAATTTTTCAATTCTTACCTTCCCTGTTTCCAGATCTACGCTACATTCACAGACAGAGCTTCCGAAAGAATAGGCTGGACTTGTTCCCACAGCCGCCCCCTTGTAATCTCCTCCAAGTCCTTCTGGAGGCTTATACCAGCCCGTGCCTACAAGGGGTCCGCGCTCGTTAAAATACCTCCGTGCAGCCTCTGCCCATCCCATCCGTTTTAACTTATCCTTCTTATGAAATATATGATTATCTCTTGCCTCAAGTTCTTGATGGTTGCAGTTCCAGATTTTAGAGGCAACGGCAAAAATCTTTTTGAGAACACCTTGACTTGCCTGAACAACTGCATTTCCTCCCATCAAAGTAGTTCTTGAAGAGTAGGCACCCAAATCTAGGGGACTAATGTCAGAATCTTCGGTCCTGATGCGGACTTTATGAAGGCTTATGCCCAGAGCTTCGGCACACATCTGAGAAAGAACGGTCGATGAACCCTGACCTATTTCTGCTGCCTGGATGAGAAGGACCGCGGCTTCGCCATCTTCGCTTATTTTGACTATGGCATTTGAATGGGGAAAAACAGATTTTTTTAAAAATGCTTCAGGTTTTTTCTCGGAGCTTCTCTGGACCTGCCCCCTGTAGATAGCATAGCCTGCTCCTGAGACAAAGCCACCACAGCCAATTCCTATTCCTTTTCCCGGGGGAAGCTTGCCGTATTTTTCTCTCCAGCCGGACTTTTTCGCCACTTTTTTCAGAGTGGCCTTAATTTCGCAACTTCGAATATCCAGGTCATTGCAAGTCCGTGTATCGGGATCCATGGCATTGCGAAGACGTATGGCGACGGGATCAATCTCCAAGTCATCAGCGATCATATTGAGTAAACTCTCAAACGCAAAACGAGGCTGAGGAGTGCCGTGGCCGCGCATGGCGCCGCAGGCTGGCTTATTAGTCATAATCCTGTACCCCTCGTATCTATAATTCGGGATATGGTAGAGTGTAGGGATCATGGCGCCTGCATAGTAGGCAGTTATAATCCCGAAAGAAGTATAAGCACCTCCGTCAAGGTAAATCTTGCTTTTGACAGCGGTTATCCTTCCATCTTTTTTTACACCGATTTTAAATTTCATGTACTGCTTGTGTCTTCCGCGGCCGTAAAGAAACATCTCTTCGCGACTGTAGACCATCTTCACTGGTCTCCCTGTCTTTTTCGAAGCGATGGAGGTGATCAAATCAAGAGGGGTTGTCCCGGCTTTCCCGCCAAATCCTCCTCCCACAGGAGGCCGGATGATACGAATTTCCCCTAAAGGAATATCAAGCACCCGGGCGACCATATAATGAACGTAATGAGGAACCTGGGTAGAGGAATAGAGCACAAGATTAGAACCATCATTTTCCCAATAAGCGATAGAAGCATGGGGCTCTAGCGGATTCTGGTAGACATGATTCCCGACGAACTCCTCTTCTCTAGTATGATGCGCCTCTTTGAATCCTTTTTCGATGGCGCCGAAATGATAGTCAACATGAGTATTGATGTTATTTTTATATCTCTCATGAAGCTGGGGAGCTCCTTCTTTTAGAGCCTCAACTGGACTAAACACGGCCGGAAGCTCTTCGTATTCTACTTTAATAAGGCCTAAAGCTTTCTCTGCTGTTTCCTCATCCAAGGCTATAACGGCTGCCACCTCATCACCGACATGGCGCACCCGATCTTTGGCCAGCACATGCTCATCATAGCGTGCTGGGGAAACACCATAAGTAATATCGGGGACATCTTTCCCTGTTAAAACTAATTTGACTCCAGGAAGAGCTTCTGCCTTTCTTGTATCAATCTTTTTGATCCGTCCGTGAGGGATGGGAGAATGGAGGATTTTTCCATAGAGCATGTTCTTAAAATAATAATCTGCTGTAAATTTAGCCTGGCCTGTGACTTTAGCCGCTGCATCCACCCGGGGCACGCTTTTGCCCACAGTATGATGCTTGCTAAGGTCATCTGAAAGAGGTTGTCTTTCTTTTATTTTTATGTATTTTTTCCATTCCTTCACAGCTTCAATAATGCGCGTGTAACCTGTGCAACGGCAAAGATTTCCAGAGAGAGCTTCCTTTATTTCCTCATCTGATGGGTCTGGATTGCATTTTATCAGCGCTACAGCACTGAGTATCATCCCGGGCGTACAAAAACCGCACTGGACTGCTCCGTGGTTCATAAAGGCCCGCTGTAAGGGATGCAACTTTCCTTCTTGATCGACGCCCTCAATAGTGGTTATCTCAACTCCTTCACAGGATGCTGCCAGAAGGAGGCAACTGTTCCGAGGCTCTCCGTCCACAAGGACTGTACAAGCACCGCATACTCCAAGGTTGCATCCTTTTTTAGTCCCTGTGAGTCTCAGCTTGTCTCTAAGGACATCCAGAAGAGTTTCTCCATCTTTAACTGCAACAGAGTGTTCTTCGCCGTTTACCTTGAGGACAACGATGTTATATTTTCCTTTGTTTCTTTCCATAGAAGCTACTCTTTAGTCCTGGATTTTCGTTGAGCTTGCAACAATGCTTCAGTCAAGGCTCTACGGGTTAGGATAGAGATCAATTCTTTTCTGTACCAGATAGAGCCTCTTATATCCGAGATTGGCTTTGCTTCTTTTTTTGCCATTAAGGATGCCTCTTCGAAGAGGCTTTGAGAGGGTTCTTTACCAGACAGGAATTCAGAGGTTTTCAAAGCCTCGATAGGAGTGGGAGCGACAGCTCCGAGAACGACGGCTACCCTGTCTATTTTTCCGTCTTTGAGAGTAAGTCTGGAGGCGACAGAAGCAACTGCAAGAGCATTGGCTTCCCGAAGAGCGAATTTTTGATACGAGATTCCAGTGTTGGGTGGAGGGAAGGGGACAAAAATAAAGGTCAACAATTCCCCTGTTTGACATATTGTTTCTCTTGGGCCCGCGAATAATTTAGTAAGAGTAACTTCGCGAAATGACTCTGAACACCGAAGCTCAACTGTCGCATCCGCTGCTATTAGCGAGGGAGGAAGGTCTGCAGAAGGAACGGCACTTGAGATATTCCCACCAATAGTTGCCATAGAGCGAATCTGGCAGGAAGCCATGGACCTGGCAGCATCAGCAAGAGCCGGGATGTGCTGGTTTATAAGGGAACTGGATATTATTTCTTGAGCCGTCACCATGGCTCCGATACGAATCCCTTTGTCTTCTTTCCCAATCCCTCTGAGATCTTCTATCTTCTGAAGAGAAATAATGTCCCTGGCTTCTATCAAACCTTGTTTCATATCCACAAAGAGGTCTGTCCCCCCAGCTGCAATCCGAGCCTCCTTGAGTTCTTCTAAGAGTTTAAAAGCCTCAGCTAAGCTTTGTGGAGAGTGAAGTCTTATTTCAGAGAGAATCATCTGGGTGTCTTTGCTCAGTCTGCTTCCTTAATAAACGTAAAAAACTGTCGGTAAATTCTTATCTCTTTAACCTTCCTAATTCTATTGGTGCGTATGTTTCAAGGGCGACTTTTACGCTTTCTCGAACACATAATTCAGCTGCCCATTCGGCAGCTTGTTGACTACTGTCTTCATTTCCATGCCAAGCTTAACTTCATCGTCAGGGATATCGCCGGCCAGTCTGCCGAAGATTTTATGATCTCCATAGTCGACAAGTGCGATGCTATAAGGCAAATCTCCTTCGAACCCGACAGGAGCATACTTCAGTTTGCTGTATGATACGAGCTTCCCTTTCCCGGATACTTCAAACCATTCCACGTTTCTGGAAAGACAATGATAGCAGTCAGCCCTGGGCGGAAAAAAGACCATCCCACAGTCTTGGCAGCAGGTGCCCATGACTTTGCCCTTTTCCAGGAAATCTATAAAGTCATTCACCTTAGTGACGGAGGTAAAGCTAACCGTCCCAAATTTTTTAAACCGATCATCTATCTCTTTCTTCTTACTCATCTCTTCACCTCCCAAGAATAGTGACATTTCCATATAGGCCCACTCCGCCGATGTTATGGACCAATCCTACTCCCGGATCCTTGACCTGCATCTTTCCCGCATCACCTCTGAGCTGAAGGACAATTGTCCTGATCTGGGATCCACCGGTTGCACCAATAGGATGACCTTTGGATAGCAAGCCTCCATCCACATTTACAGGTATACTTCCTTCTTTGTAAGTCTCCTTACTACTTATGAGTTCCCTTCCTTCTCCTGGCTTGGCAAAGCCCAGGTCTTCATAGGCCAGTATTTCTGAGATAGTGAAACAATCATGAACCTCTGCTACATCAATATCTTTTGGAGTTACACCGGCCATTTTATAAGCTTGTTCAGAGGCCTGACGGGCTACGGCCAGCCCCGTAATCAGATCCCTTCCGGCCATGTTAACACTGGCTGATGCGGCACCTAATCCCAGAATCCAAACTGGTTGTTTCGAAAGAGCCTTAGCTTTTTCTTCTGTGGCTACTATAAGGCAGGAGCTTCCATCTGCGTTGGCACAGCAATCTCCTACGCGAAGAGGGCTGGCTACCGGACCAGACATGAAATGCGCTGGATCATTGAACATCTCAAGCGTTACCGGTTTGCGGAACAGCGCTTTTTCGTTGATCGGGCCATATGTAGCAGCCTTCACCCTAATAAGAGCCAGGTCGTCAAGAGTGGTTCCGTACTTTTCCATGTGAGCCTTAGCAAACATGGCGTAATAAGCAGGCATCATCGTGCCGAATGGACTTTCCCACTGAATATCAGCTCCCCGGCCCATACGTTCCTGAGATTCTGCCGAGGAAATCTCTGACATTTTCTGAAAACCCAGAACTGCCACTACATCATGAAGGCCTGATTTCACTAAAGAATAAGCCATTCTCAAGCCCGTGCTTGTTGAGGAGCACAAACTCTCTAAATAGCAGGTTGGTTGAGGGATGAGACCGAGGTATTCAGCAAACACCCCTGATGGTGAGCGCTGCTTGTCGTACTCAGGTGCCGAACAAATAATAGAAGCATCGATATCACCAACAGAAACTTTTGCATCCTCCACAGCTTCCTTAAATCCCTCAAAGGCAAGCTCTCTGATCGAGCCGGGATACCCCCGGACAAAAGCACTCTGTCCGACGCCGATAATCGCTACTTTTTCCATAAATTACCTACCTAAATGTATTGGCCTCCATCGACTTTAATGACCTCTCCTGTGATATGGCGAGCTTTCTCACTGCAGAGGAAAGAAACCAGATAGGCAACATCTTCTGGTTTTCCAAGTGAGTTAAAAACAGTCTCTGAGAGAGAACTCTGTTTAAAATCGTCAGGCATATTTTTAATCATATCCGTTTCAATCAAGCCTGGAGCCACCGCATTAACATTGACTTTTGATCTTCCCAGTTCTTTGGCTACAGTCTTGGTCAAGCCGATTGTTCCTGCTTTGGCCGCAGTATAATTCGACTGTCCAAATCTGCCTCTCATAGCATTTATAGAAGTGATGTTTATGATTTTCCCTGACTTCTGTTCTTTAAAAACCGGGGCCGCAGCCCTGATAAAATTAAAGGTTCCTTTAAGATCAACATTAATAACAGCATCCCATTGTTCTTCAGTCATCTTCCAAATCACTCCATCCCAGTTCATACCCTCATTGTTCACTAAAATATCTAAACGGCCAAATTTATCTATAACACCTTTAACCAGCGTCTGGACTGCTTCAAAATCAGAAATATCAACTTTGTACTCTTGGGCTCTGTGGCCCATGGCCCTTATCTTATCGACAATTGCTTTTGCCTCTTTCTCATGTTTCCGGTAAGTTAAGGCCACATCTGCCCCGTTTTGGGCTAAATCCAAGGAGATACTGGCGCCGATGCCCAGGTTGCCCCCAGTTACAAGGGCTACCTTTCCCTTTAGATCCATTTTATTCCTCCTTTTATTCAATTATTTCTTTTACATAAGGTGGGCTTGATAAATCAAGCCCCTACAATCCATTTTTATCTCCATAAGGTGGACTTGATAAATCAAGCCCCTACAATATAAATATATCAGATTTGATGAATCAAACTCCTATAATTCCTTTTTTGCATTCATTCAATGGGCTTGATAAATCTAACCTCTACAATTTGCTTTATTCTTTAGGTTTGGGCAAGACTGCTTCCATAAAAGCCTCATCCACCGTCTTTCCTTCAGCGATGAGCTGCCTGTACTTAATAAAGTCAATAACGTCCTGCCCGGTTATCTTCTTTGTATTAAAAGCCTGGAAGCCCAAATACGCCTCTGTGGTCATGTTTACAGCCAGCCAATGACGGTTGTAATTTTTTGCCATATCCCAGAAATATTTCTTTTTCGCTCTTACGCTGTCGAGAGTTTTTATCAGGCAACCTGGAAAGAGGTTGGCAAATTTCCAGATTACATCATTCACAGCTTTATCTAAAAGCTCCAAATCAATTGAGGCTGTTTTGAGAAACTCCCTTGCTTTTTTTCCTTCTTCTCCTTTGAGAACCTCTCCATAGGCAATTTCTCCATCTTCAATATATTTATCCGTAATTACTGCAGGATTGCGGATGAACTTCCCATCCTTTTTTACTACTGCAGTTACTTGACTGATCATGCCAAGCCTTTTCATCTTATAGGCACTCCACAATTCACAGGAAACGCAATTCCAGATGGCATCTTCAATGCTCAAGAACCAGGGGAGAAAATCTGAAGAGCCTCCGTCCGGAGCTGATCCGTGCCGGGGGCCGGCTTGACCAAAAATAGCGGTATCAGCGGAAATAGCTGTGTCACAGGCCATGCCTATTTCTTGACCGCCGGCGATTCTCATCCCGTTTACACGGCATATTGTCGGTTTCTTACACAGGAGGATAGAATCAACCATCCCGTTGAAAAGGTCCATGTATTCTCCGTATTCATTGGGCTTTCCAGAATAATATTCTGCATACTCCTTAGTATTGCCCCCGGTACAGAAGGCTTTGTTCCCAACAGCAGTAAATACAACCGCTACCACACTCCTATCCAGAGAAGCGTTCTGAAACCCAGCGATAACTCCCTTCACCATCTTGGTCGTGTATGAATTGTATTGAGCAGGATTGTTGAGGATAATCCAGGCAGAATAAAGACCTTTAATCTCTTTACCTGAAGCATCGATGATAGGCCTCTTCTCATACATAGTACAAGGAGGTTCTGTTCCCCAATGTTCTTTCCCCCAGAGAGAATGGTCTTTGAGCTCTTTATCCTTTTTCAGCCAATCTAAACCCATCTTTTCCTCCTTTTAATCAAAAAATAATTACAGAACTTAACCACACCTAAAGCAATCTCTCAGTTTTCCCAGATAGAATACTAATTTCACAACGAATAAACGTCAAGCTCAAAGTGCTTTTATTTTTCTTTTATCTATAACGGCGATTAGAAAAAATGTCGCAAGGCTTACCATCCAGCAAAAATAGATTGGATGGATAAGGCCAATTCTTTGAAAAAAAGTCGAAATTTGAGGAAATATGAGCCAGACAGCAAGGGCAGCCATGGATGTAAGCAAAGTCCAGGCAGCATGAGCACGCCTGCATATTTTTGGCCAAAAAATTGTCATTAAAGTCACCAAAGTATAACCAGTAGTCAGAGAGAGCCCGAGAAGTAATGTTTTTAGAATATTGCCAGAAACAAAGTACGCAAGAAGATAGGTAAAAACACTCAAAACAAGAACAGCAATTCGAGAGATTCTTCTTTCTTCTTTTTCCTCAAGATCAGGAGCCACAAACCTCTTTATTAAATCTCCCACGACCAATGTGGCACTCCCGACAAGAAGGACGGAAGCGGTGGAAACATCAGCAGCCCAGAGTCCAGCCAGAACAAGACCTGCCACTACAGGACTAAGACTCAAAACTATTCGGGGTAGAGCTTCGGTGGCTATAATCTCTGGATGAAGAATTGTAGCTGCCATGCCTAGGATCGCACTTATGAAGCCTATTGGGAGAATAATCAATCCGCCTAAGATAAAACCTTTGCTGGCAGAAGAGGAGTCTTTAGCGGCAAAAGTAATCTGGACCACAGACTGAACTGAAAAGGCCATGGTAACCATAACCATGAACCAGGCAATAATAAGCGGCCAACCGATTGCCCCAAGATCAAAACCAGGGTGCTCAGAAGGAAGCTTAGCCACAAGGGCTCCAAATCCTCCTATCTTTCTAACCGCTATAATTACTCCTAAAATGACTCCTACGTAGATGAGAATAACATTGATTATGTTAGTCAAACCTGCCGCCCAAAATCCGCCAATCAATGTTATCCCTATAAAAACCACTGCGGTAATAAACATGCCTTGCCTGAAACTAAACACATCGGGAAGGAGCGAAGAGAGGATAGCACCGCCGGCTACATACTGAACAGAAATAATTACTATCTGCAAGACGAGCTGACCTATGACACCTATGACCCGGCCTGATGTGCTGTAATGTCTTTCGAAAAGCTCAGGGAGGGTGGCTACCTCCATCCGGCGGTAGCGGCGAGCTACGATAAGACCGACTAAAATGGCCGCCACAGCCCAGGCAGCATTATACCAGCCTGCTGATATCCCAGTGTTGTAGGCTCCTTCTGCAACACCAATTGTGGAAGCACCTCCCACAGCCAGACCCGCAAGAAGGGAAGCAACTACCCAGAAAGGAAGATTCCTGCCAGCTAAAAGATAAGCAATCATCCCTCCTCTACTAAGTCGGCGCGTTAACCAGGTGATCACAAAGAGAAGGACAATGTAAACACAGACAATGCTTAGGGGAACCCAGTTCATGTTAAATGCTTACGTTTTACAGACCTGAAAAATCAAATCCTAACAATCATTGTTTATATTCATAAGGTGGGCTTGATAAATCAAGCCCCTACAATATCAAAACAAATCCTGCTCAAAAGTGCGGGACTGATAAATCAAGCCCCTACAATATCAAAACAAATCCTGCTCAAAAGTGTGGGACTGATAAATCAAACCTCTGCATTAACTATAAATCATTGAATATATTTTAAAAGGTGGGCTTGATAAATCAAGCCCCTACGATTTTCAGGCGGGCATCTACAACCTTCGCCCCCTTACCTTTATCAAAAGCAAAGACAGGATTTAGATCCATCTCGTCTATCTCAGGAAAATCAGAGGCAAGTTGAGAAAGACGAACCAGAATTTCAGCTAAAGAATCGATATCCACTCCCTTCTCTCCTCTAACACCTTCCAGAATGGGGTGTCCCTTAATGGAGTGAATCATCTCTAAAGTATCTTCCCGGGAAAGAGGTGCCAGCCTAAACTGCACATCCTTTATGACTTCGACAAAAATTCCGCCCAAACCAAACATAAGCGTTGGCTGGACGCCTTCGTTCCTTTTAGTTCCCATGATCACTTCTTTTCCGCTTTCAAGATATTCTTGGAGGATGAAGCCAGGTTTTTCTTTTTCGAACTTCTCAGCCATCCTATCAAAAGCTGCCTGAAGGGACGCGTTGTCTTTAAGATTGAGCGAGACACCTCCAGCTTCTGTCTTATGAATAATCTCTTCAGCATCAACTTTTAAAACCAACGGGTATTTAATTTTCGAGGCCGTACTGTCAAGCTCGGCTTTTTTCTTGATTCTCATGGATTTTACCGTCGGAATTCCGTAACATCTGAGGATCTTAAAGACATCATGTTGCGGGAGAAATTTTTCTTCACCTCTATGGTAGCTTAGAATTTTCTCTGTGCCAGTCTTATTTACGTCGTATTCCTTATATAAAGGAGCTTTTCTCTTGGCAATCTTTCCATACTTGGTCATTGAAGAGAGCGCTCTGGCTGCTGTTTCTGCAAAATCGTAAACAGGTATGCCACTTTCTCTGATGATTCGGATGACTTCAGCCCATTTCTCTATGGTTATTACCTGACAGACAATCGGCTTCTTGGAAGCCTTCCCAATCTCACCAAGCTTATGGGCTATTCCTTCACAATCGACAAAGGGGGCTGTGACAAAAACAAGCAGGAGTGAATTAATATTCGGGTCTTTGAGGAGAGCCTCGACTGTTCCTCCGTACTGCTCGGGGCCCGCAGTAGCTACAACGTCAACAGGATTAGAGATAGTAGCTTCCTTGAAAACAAGTTTACCTAAAGTGTCTTTGGTTTTTAAACTCAATTCAGCTAGTTTAAGCCCTGCTGAGATACATTCGTCTACTCCAATTATTGCCGGTCCTCCCGTGTTGGTGACGATAACTACCCTATCTCCTTTCGGAACAGGCTGGTTAGAAAAAGCAATAGCTGCATCGACCATGTCTTCCTGAGTGTCGAAGCGTAGAACTCCGCTCTTCTTAAATATCGCGTCTGCTATTGTTTCTTGCTCGACCAAGGCACCCGTATGAGAAGCAACAGCTTTTGTCCCTTCAGATGTTTTTCCTGTCTTCAAGGCAAGAATAGGCTTTTTAGGAGTTGCACGGCTGGCCACTTCGAGAAAACCACTAGGATCCTTCAGGGTCTCAATGTGGACCATTATTACCTTAGTTTCCTCATCCTGCCCGTAATAATCTATTATTTCATTCATGCTGACGTCTGCCTCGTTGCCGAAACTTGAATACATCCTTATTCCCTTCCCGACACGATAGAGGTGCAATTTCAATGTCTCTCCAACTCCCCCACTCTGAGCGACAATGGAGATATTGCCAGGACTCATGGGCACAAAAGTGAAATTGGCATACACGGAAATCTCAGGGTCAGAATTCTGAATTCCCTGGGAGTTTGGTCCATAAATACGCATCCCATGCTTGTGGGCAATCTCAACGATCTGTTTTTCAAGGGCAAGTCCTTCTGCTCCAACCTCCTTAAAGCCGGCTGTATGGACGATGGCAAACTTCACTCCCTTCTTGCCGCATTCTTCAAGAACATCAGGAACCAAAGTATTTTTAATGGAAATATTCACTAAATCAATTTCATCCGGGATATCGGTAACAGAGGGGTAGGCTCTGAAGCTCTTGATGAACTTTGATTTCGGGTTTATGGGGTAGATCGGGCCTTTATAATTGTGGTCAAGAAGGTTTTGCATAACAATATGGCCGATGCTCAAAGGATTATTTGAAGCTCCTATTATTGCCACCGATTTTGGTTTAAATAAAGCATCAAGCATTTTGATCTCCTTTTGCTTCTGAGGCATATAAGGCCGCTCCTATAGCGCCTGTTAATTGAGGGAGAGGAGGGACAAAAATCTCTCTGTCCAATTTTTCTTCAAACATCTTGACCAAAAAAGGATTATAGGCCACCACTCCCCCAGTCATGACAATATTCCCGTCTAAGGGATCCATCTCAAGAGCCCTTTTTACAACTGAGTCAAAGATACCTTTTATAAGCTCCTTAACATCTATACCTTCTCTAATCTTAGTCAGGAGTTCTGTGGCTGTGAACACAGTACAGTAGCTTCCTATCTGAATGTTTCTCTCTGCCTTTTTGGCAAGTTCGTTGAGCTCCCCAATCTTGACTCGAAGGCGATTTGCTATCTCTTCAAGAAAGGCTCCTGTCCCGGCAGCACACTTACGATTCATCTTAAAGCCTATTCTTTTTCCGGAATCATTCACTTTTATGATCTTACTATCTTGTCCGCCGATATCAATTAAAGTATGAGCATGAGGGAAGTGAAAAAAACTTCCTTGGGCATGGCAGCTAATTTCGGTTTTTGTCTGGTTGGCAAAAGAGACATTCCTTCTTCCGTATCCAGTAGCCAATACAGAGTATTTGTTCGAGGCTTTTCGCTTCGCACTTTCCCGTGATTTCTTGAAGGCTTCCTCAGCTGCAGCTTTAAAATCAGCGCCTGAATTGACTACCGAATAGCCGAAAATTTCTTTTTTTTCATCAATAATTACTGCTTTGGTGGTGGAGGCTCCGACGTCAATGCCCACAAAATAATTCATTAGATTCCAATTATACTATATTTAAACCAAAGGAATTTGCTCTTTATCTTGCTTCTAATTGCTCGATGAAGGCTTCTATGTTGGTCTTAGCCTGCTCTTCTGAATAGCAACGCATATCATTCAAATCGCCATTTATGGTAAGGGCGGGAATATTCAGCTTTTTCTCAAGTCTTTCTGGCATTCCGTAGCGGTTGTTGGAGTTATTCGGACAGGTTTTGGCATCATGGAATAAGATACCATCTAATTTATATTTATTGACTACCTTTTCGATGTATTTCTCTTTAAAGTTTTCATCTCTTACAATGAATATTTCAGTATAAGCCCGAGCCATGCTCATAAAGGGATCCTCAGGGTCGAAAGACTCAAAAACCCAGCTATTGCAGTAGGTCGAGGCAATAACCGCAGTCTTAAGACTGATAAAAAACTCAGCCAGGGCTCTCAGTTTACCCCAGATCGGCATTCCTTCCCAGTAGAGGCGGAATCTTTCCCCCTCCACAGCTCCTTCTTTATTAGCAACTCTATCTTCTAACTCCTTGAGAAGAACTTTATAATATCCCACAGCTTGGGGATTACCTCTTAAAACAACAGCAGGACCCATGTGAATTGTTGCATCGAAAAAGCTCATCGGAGCCGGTGCGGCTGTGTTTGTTTCGAGAATCTTCTTCCACAATTGAGTGCACTCATAGGAGAGAGAAAGGAAGTGGCGGAGTTTATCGATATCAAATTTCTGACCTGAAATTTCCTCTAACGCGGGGATCATATCCTTCATCTGGCTGACAATACTTTCGAGATGGTAGTTTTCTATTTTTCCTATGTTACGATAGGTGGATATACCCATGGCAGGAACCTTCAACTCTTTTGAATACCAAGAAAACCACTCCTGGACATCACGGCATTGATTGGTGTTATAAACCAATACATCAGGCTTTGGAACTCCCTCGATTCCCTTATAGGCCAAAGAAAGGGGTGTTTCTTTTTTTATAAAGGCACCGACGTCGCTTGTAAGGTAAGAGCAGATATCTGGAGAATAGCCGATGGCATTAGCTACAGGTATATAATTGTTGGCAGCTCGCGTCGCTCCTAACATAGCTCCGTGATTCTCAGGATAATAGACAAGAAATCCTAAGCTTAATAGAAGCTCGGCCGGCCCAACACTCGTACACCAGGCAACTTTTGGCGATCCTTCCTTCGAAGCCTTATCCAATTCGTAGAAATAATCAGCCATTAGCTTTCTCATCAGGCCAGTCGCTTGAATTTTTTTGATAGCGACCTTCTTTTCTTCGCTCATTTCTCCTCCTAGAAAAATATAAAAAAGAGCTCTTCTATTTTAATCTGATTCGCTCTTCTGATGGGAAGCTAACAAAACTCTTTCCTTTTGGGGACTGATAAAAATATCAGCATTGCCTATCCAAGTCAAGAAACTCATTGGGGGTCACATTGGGGATCGCATTCGGGGTCAGGTCTTGTTTTTTGCCTGTCTCAAGAGGCAAAAAACAAGACCTGACCCCGCTTATGATCCGGCTTACGACAGAAATATTGGAAAAACTGGAAAGGTTGGAATGCTAAAAGGAATGGAAAAGCTAGATTTGAATTATCGGACTCTTACTCTGTTTCTACCTTCCTCTTTGGCCAGGTAAAGGGCCTTATCTGCCCTCGTTATCATACTCTTACAGCTATCTCCCCCCCTATAACTGGTAATCCCAGCGCATATAGTTAAATTGCCCACTCCATCAAAAGATGTTTTTTCTATTGTCTTTCTCATCCTCTCTATCTGTTTGGTGGCTCCTTCAACATCTGTCTCGGGTAGTATGATAACAAACTCCTCTCCGCCGTATCTGGCCAGAACATCCGATATCCTTGCGTTCTCTCTGATGAGCTCAGTAATTTTCCTGAGTACAAAATCTCCCGTATCATGCCCATAAGTGTCATTTACCCTTTTAAAGTTATCTATATCCACGAGCACAATGGATAAAGACCTATCGTACCTTTCTACTCTTTGTATCTCCTGATCCAAAAGCCTGGAAAATTTCCTTCTGTTATAAATATTGGTTAGAGGATCTGTTTCCGCCATCTTCTCTGCTTGCCTCTGGTCAGTGAAATCACGCACAATTGCCAGAACCTCTTCTCCCCAGGTAGCTACAATCCTCGCCTCGTAGTGATGGCTCTTACCTCCAACTGAGAGTTGATACTGCATGATTTGCGTATTGCCTGTTTTAGCTGCTTGTTTCAAACACTTCATGAACCGCTTACCAATCTTATTATCTAAGGCATCTTGTACATTATTTCCTACAAACTCGTTGGCATTCATCCAAAGAGGGAAATTTTTTGCCGTGATGAATTCCAAAAATACTCCTTCTTTGTTGAGTCGAAACATAATATCAGGTATTGCGATCAGGAGAGATCTATTTTTCTCTTCGCTCTTACGCAGTTCCTCGTCAGCCCGCTGGCGCTCAATGGCATAGCGCATGGCGCGAATCAGCAAGTCACCATCCACCTGCCCCTTAACTAAGTAATCCTGGGCGCCCTTTTGAACTGCTTCTAACCCTATTTTTTCATCTTCAATTCCAGTCAGAACAACGACAGGGACTTCGACCTCATGATTATGAACTTTGATGAATGTGTCTAAGCCCTTGCTATCAGGTAACTCAAGATCCAAAAGAACGATGTCAGCACCTCCATTAGAAAGGTGCTTCAATCCGTCCTGAAGCTTATCGACGCAAGTTAAATCAATACTTGCCCAGCTTTTTTCTGCCATTATTTTCTGTATCATACGGACGTCTATGGGGTTGTCCTCGATCAGAAGTACTTTAATTTGTTTGTCGATCATTTCTCAATAATATATAGACAGCATAAATTTTATAAACCAAAAGAATTAGTGATATAGATTAAATTACTTTCATTATGAATATATGTATATAGCCTTAAGAGATGATTTTCAGGGTGACCTATTTAACCCCTAATCTAAACAGAAGGGTTATACCTTTCAAAAGGTCAGGTTTGATTTGGACTCTCTGATCTTGTATATCGCAGATTACGCAAAAAAGAAAATGACAAAAATCAGGGCCTAATCCTGTAACTTGTTGAAAAAGAGGTAAATAAAAAATCAAAATATTAAAATTATGAAAGTATTACCAAGGTTGACAGAGATAAAATCAGGTGATATGTATTACACCTCAATCCCCCCAGCCAAAGTTGATTAATACCTTTTTTTAAAGAGAGATATAATGACTCAAAAAAAATTTGAAAACATTATTTTCGAAACCAAAGAAGACAAGGCTTTTTTGACCATCAACCGTCCTCCCATGAATATCCTGAATATTTCTGCCATGGAAGAAATAAACGGCGCCTTGAGCTCTTTGGCCGGAAACAAAGAGGTGAAAGCTCTTGTCATATCTGGCAGCGGAGAAAAGGCCTTCTCAGCAGGAGTGGATGTGGTTGACCATACAGAAGATAAAGTAGAGAAAATGCTTCAAGTCTTCCATGATATCTTCCGCAACCTGCACAAATTAGATCAAGTGACCATAGCCGCCTCTAAAGGATTAACCTTAGGCGGAGGATGCGAGATTGCTATTTTTTGCGATTTAATTTTTGCGGCTGATAATTTGAAAATCGGACAGCCTGAAATAAAACTCTCTGTATTCCCCCCAGTTGCGCTGCTGATGCTGCCTCGCCTTGTGGGATTAAAAAAGGCTTCAGAGCTCCTCTTAACCGGAAAGATTATTGAAGCCCAAGAAGCTGAACAAATCGGATTGATCAACAAAGTCGTTCCGCTAGCCTCTTTTGATTCAGAGCTCGAGAGTTTTATCCAGCCCTTTACAAAATTGAGTCTGGTTGGGCTGAAGTATTCAAAGAAAGGAATCAACCTGGGTTTAGAGACAAACTTTTTAGATGGATTAGAAAGACTTGAGAAGATCTACCTTGAAGAGTTAATGACATCTGAAGATGCTCATGAAGGATTGAAAGCCTTTACGGAAAAAAGAAAGCCTCTCTGGAAAAACAAATAAAGGAGGAAGAAATGAAAGCAGCCGTATTTCATGAGCCTAACAAGCCTCTCTCAATTGAAGAGGTTGAAACCCCAAAGATAGAACCGAACGAAATTCTAGTAAAAATCGCAGCCTGCGGGGTATGCAACACAGATTTACATTATATAGAACATGGTGTTCCTACCTTTAAAAAGCCGCCGATGATCCTGGGCCACGAACCTTCTGGCATAGTGGAGGAAGCTGGTACAGATGTAAAGGACTTTAAGGCTGGTGATAGGGTCCTCATTCCGCCTGTTTTTTCTTGTGGTTACTGCGTGAACTGCCGCCTGGGTCGAGAGAATATATGTCTTAACATGGTCATGTTGGGGAATCATATTGATGGCGCTTATGCTGAATACACCAAAGCGCCAGCCAAAGACTGCCAGCACCTCCCCGAAGACCTCCCCCTTGAAGAATCAAGTATTATTGCCGATGCCATCTCTACCCCCTTTCATGCTGTTAAAAACAGGGCTAAAGTCCAGCCCGGCGACTCAGTCGTCGTCTTTGGCTGCGGAGGAGTGGGCATTAATGTTGTTCAAGTAGCAGCAGCTGCTGGAGGTTCTGTCATTGCGGTGGATATTGTGGATAAAAAATTAGAAATGGCCAAGAAGTTAGGCGCCCAGTCTACGATTAACGCCTCAGGCAAAGAAGATAAGGCGCTTCTCAAAGAAATAAGAGCTCTAACTGGAGGCGGAGCTGACATTGCCATCGAAGCCATCGGAAATCCAAAGACAATAGAGTTAGCCTCAAGCTCTGTCAAAGCAGGGGGTCTTCACTGCCAGATAGGCTATACCCATCACAGTGTTTCCCTTAATGCCGGGAGGCTGATGTTTCGAGAAATCGAAATTAAAGGTTCCTTAGGCTGTCGACCTGTGGACTATCCAAAGATCATAGAGATGGTAAGAACTGGAAAAATTCAGCTTGAGCCCGTGGTTACTCATAAGTTTAAACTCGATGATATAAACGATGCTTTTGATTTGATGAGAAAAGGCGAATCTCTAAGGTCTATTGTCATGCCTTAACTTAATTTAGTTGTTTATGTCTAAATTATTAAGATAAGAGCTCCACTAATTTATAATATTATAAAGATTAACCCACAATAAAAAGAAAGACCTTAAATTAAATAAACTATTTCCCTTTGAATTTGCCTTTTCTCTTCTCCAAGAAAGCAGAAACGCCTTCTTTTTTATCTTCTGTGGTGCAGGAAAGAGCATGAAGATAGGATTCAAGGGCAAAACCTGAAGCTGTGTCCCCTTCCTGGCTTCTGTTCACTGCTTCTTTGGCGTATCTAACTGCCAAGGGTGGTCTTGAGGCTATTTTTTTAGCAAGTTCCATCGCCTCTTCCTTCAATTTCTCTGAAGGAAAAACCTTGTTTACAAGCCCAATTCTGTAGGCTTCCTGGGCGTCGATAAAATCACCAGTAATTATCATCTCCATGGCTCTGCCCTGCCCTACTAAGCGAGGCAAGCGCTGCGTTCCCCCGTCTCCTGGAATAATCCCCAGCTTGACCTCTGGGGCTCCAAACTGAGCCTTCTCCGAGCAGACTCTGATGGAACAGGCTAGAGCCAGCTCCAAGCCTCCTCCTAGGGCATATCCGTTGATCGCTGCTATGACAGGGACATGTAGATTTTCAATGCGCGAAAAAATCTCCTGTCTTTCACGCGAGATCCTCCGCCCTGATCTGGCATCCCGGTCAACAAGCTCATTTATATCTGCTCCTGCCACAAATGCCTTATCTCCTGCTCCCGTTATTACAATCACTCTCAATTCATCATCATTTTCAATATCGTCAAGAAGTAGACTCAATTCAGCTATCAATTCCTGCGAAATTGCATTCATTTTCTCCGGACGATTGATGGTCAGGAGACCGATATTATCTTTTTTTTCATAAATAAGAGTCTTATACATAATCTCACTCCTTCTCCAATATTCAAAAATATATACATACAAAAGGTGGGCTTGATAAATCAAGCCCCTACAGAATAAATTCAATATTAATAATGTAGATTTAACAAATCATATCCTCATAAATTCATTCAAGGTGGGCTTGATAAATCAAGCCCCTACAGAATAAATTCAATATTAATAATGTAGATTTAACAAATCATATCCCCATAAATTCATTCAAGGTGGGCTTGATAAATCAAGCCCCTACAGAATAAATTCATACAGATTTAAACAAAAGCTTTTATTCCGAGTTCAATGGCACCGATGATTAGCTGTTGAATCTGAGAAGTCCCCTCATAAAGGGTATTGATCCTGGCATCCCGGTAGAATCGCTCCACATCATATTCACCAGAGAAGCCATAGCCTCCGTGAATCTGAACGGCTTTATATGCTACCCGGTTTACCATCTCGCTGCAGTAGTATTTGGCGATACATGTTTCCCTGGTATTAGGGAGTCCCTTATTTTTCATATCTCCCGCACGGTAGACAAGGAGCCGCCCTGCTTCGCATTCAACAACCATATCTGCAATCATCTGCTGGACGAGCTGGAAGCTGGCAATTGGCTTTCCAAATTGGATTCGTTGTTTGGCGTATTCTTTGCAAATATCAATACAGCCCTGAGCAGAACCGACACAGCCGGCAGCCACCGTGAAGCGCCCAGAATCAAGGGTTCCCATAGCAACCTTGAAACCCTTGTTGACTTCCCCTAAAACATTTTCTTTGGGAACGCGACAATTCTCCAGGATGATCTCACCTGTATTGGAGGCGCGAAGTCCCAATTTATCATGGAGATCATTTGTCGAAAATCCCTCCATCCCCTTCTCTACCAGAAAGGCTGAGATGCCTTTAGCCCCTGCCTCTTTGTCTGTTTTGGCATAGACAACAGCTACATCAGCGATTCCGGCGTTGGTAATCCATGTTTTTTGGCCATTAAGCACATAATGATCTTTCTCTTCTTTAGCAGTTGAGGTCATGCTGGCAGGGTCGCTTCCAGAATTGGGTTCGGTTAGACCAAAACAACCAATCCACTCTCCGCTGGTCAGCTTAGGAAGATATTTTTTCTTTTGTTCTTCATTACCAAATTTAAGAATGGGGAGCTCAACAAGGGATACTTGCACAGAATAAGTCCCTCGAAGAGATGAATCCACCCTTCCTATCTCCTCCGCCACTATGGCATGGCTAATAAAATCAAATCCTGCTCCCCCGTATTCCTCGGGGATAGGTGTGCCCATAAATCCTAGGTCAGCCAATTTTTTAAAAAGATCGCGAGGAAATTGAGCTTTTTTATCGTTTTCACTAGCCACAGGAGCAATCTCTTCTTTGGCGAATTTGTGAATAGTCTCCTGTATCATTTTTTGTTCTTCATTAAAATCAAAGTCCATGACTGGCTCCTTTCAAATTATCTAATATTATTAAAATTTGACACAGCGTCTAATATTTATAGAATCCTTCCCCTGATTTTTTCCCCAATTTTCCATCGGCAACCATTTTTCTAATTACTTCTGGCGGCTTGTATCTTTCATCCTTGAATTTTTCATACAGCGTCTCCATTTTTGCCAGATGGATATCCAGGCCGATCATATCAATGAGGGCTAAAGGACCCAGGGGATGACCAGCTCCAAGCTTCATGGCTTCATCAATATCCTCAGGAGAAGCTATGCCCTCGGAATAAACAACCGCCGCTTCATTCAACAGCCCTGCAAGAACTCGGCTGACTATGCCAGCCGGAGCTTCCTTAGCAGTCGTAATCGGAGTTTTACCCAGATTTTCTGCAAACTTTTTTGCTGTGGCTATGGTTTCCTCAGATGTTTTTTCCCCGCGGATAATTTCAACCAATTTCATGATGACAGCCGGGTTGAAGAAATGCATGCCAATAACCTTATCAGCTCTGGAAGTGGCTGAAGCAACTTCACTTACTGAAAGGGCTGTGGTGTTTGTGGCTAAGATTGTTTCAGGTAAGCAGATAGAATCCAGTTTCTTGAATATCTCTTTCTTAACTCCGAGATTCTCAGAGACGGCCTCTACGACAAAATCACTTTCTTTTGCCATATCCAAATCTGTAGACCAGTTCATTCGAGACAGAACCGATTCCATCTCCTCTTGAGTAATCTTTCCTTTCTCTACTCTTCTGCTTAAGCCTGCCCTGACTTTTCCTTTGGCTTTCTCCACTATCTCCTCAGAGATATCTACGACAGTCACTTCATAACCCTTCTGCGCACATAGTTGTCCTACACCAGCGCCCATGATTCCAGCACCAACCACAAATGGTTTTTTTATATCCATCGCTATCCCTCCATTTTTAGATAAAATATCATGATATTAAGACAAAATATTCTTGTTTCCTATGAGATTGCCACGCTCCCTTCGGTCGCTCGCAATGGGCATAATACTCAAAAAGTGGAGCTGAGTAAATAACGATACTATTATAAATAAAATAGTTAAAGTGTAAAATTTGATAAAAAGTTAAAGTGGTTTAACAATGGCAAAAAAAACACTGTCCCTATTGTTCATCCAATGAGATTAA
>DRHQ01000065.1 GCA_011049545.1 Candidatus Aminicenantota bacterium
AAATACATCCCACCAGCTGATCATCCATGGAGAAGACATAATCCTTCGCTTCATCACAACTCTTTTCGAGAGAGGATTTAGACCATGACAAAACCGGAAATATTTGCTTTGCCCGGAACAGGAAGTATTCGCTTTGCCTTGACAGTTTTACAATAAAACTTGACAACTGGAAAGGAGTATAGTAACAAATCATAGGATATGATTAATAATATCGAAATAATAGGAAATAGGGCATTATTTAATTTCCTCTTTTTTCATCCTCTGAAAATCACTTTAAAGACTGGACAACACAATAAGGTGCATTATACCTGCCATAACCTTAGAGGAGGTATGGTAAAAAGGCATCAGCAATTTTTTTTATGAATATGGCAGATTAGGAGAAATATATGGGAAATATAACCCGCCGTAATTTTTTAAGATTATCGACCCTTAGTGTGGCTGGATTGGGTTTAAAAAGGCCGCTGCTGTCACAACTGCAGTTTATTCCGGAAGTCGATAATCCGCTGGACTTCTACCCGGACCGTGATTGGGAGCGGATTTACCACAGTCAATTTAAACACGATGACACTTTCCATTTTCTCTGTGCTCCTAATGACACTCACAACTGTCTCTTACGGGCTTATGTTAAAAATGGTGTGATCACCCGTATCGGACCCAGCTATGGTTATGGGAAGGCTGAGGATCTTTATGGAAATAAATCCTCTCATCGCTGGGAGCCCCGGTTGTGTAATAAAGGATTGGCTCTGGGCCGGAGAATCTACGGACCCCGCCGTGTAAAATATCCTATGGTTCGGGAAGGATTTAAAAAATGGGTAGAGGCCGGTTTTCCGAGAAATGCAAATGGAAAACCGCCAAAAAAATATTTCCAAAGGGGAAAAGAAAACTTTATACGTGTTTCCTGGGATGAGGCGTTTACAATGAACGCCAAAACTCTAAGAAATATTGCTCAAACTTACACAGGAGAGTCCGGAAAGAGAAAATTATCTCAGCAAGGATATGATCCGGCAACCATAGAAGCCATGAAGAGTGCAGGCACTCAAGTTTTGAAATTCCGGGGAGGTATGCCGCTTTTAGGGATTACGCGGATTTTCGGTATGTACCGGCTGGCCAATTCTCTGGCTCTCTTGGATACACATATCAGGAAAGTGGGTCCTGACAACGCACTGGGAGCCAGAGGATTCGATAACTATACGTTTCATACGGATCTGCCCCCCGGGCACCCCATGGTTACAGGCCAACAGACTATTGATTTTGATCTGGTTACTGCAGAGAATGCCAAACTGATCATTGCCTGGGGGATGAACTGGATCTCTACCAAAATGCCGGACAGTCATTGGCTGACAGAAGCCAGGATCAAGGGATCAAAGGTTATCACGATTACAGTGGAATATTCCTCAGTGGCTTGCAAATCTGATGAAGTTGTGATTATCCGGCCGGCCACAGATACAGCTTTTGCTCTGGGGATGGCCAATGTGATTATCAACGAAAAACTTTTTTCTGAAAAATATGTGAAACAGCGCACAGATCTTCCTTTCTTAGTGCGGATGGATACCCTCAAATTACTTCGGGCTGAAGAAGTTATTCCCGGCTATAAAGCTCCTTCTGAACACAGAGAGACAGTGGTGGTTAAGAAAGGGCAGAAACCGCCTTCACCATTAGCAGCAAAAGGGAAACAGGCCATTTCTGAAGATTTACTGAATGAGTGGGGCAATTTTGTTGTTTGGAACAGTAAAACCCAATCCGCTTCTCCAGTGACTCGAGACCAAGTGGGAAAATATATGGAAGAGACTGGTATTGATCCGGTTATCGATGGAGAGTTTGAAGTTACTATTAAAGGTAAAAAAGTTAAGGTTCGGACAACCTTCAGTCTTATATCCCAATATCTGAAAGATAATTTTGATCTCGAGAGTGTTTCAAAAATTACCTGGGCACCCAAAGAGGCCGTCCAAAGTTTGGCCCGTCAGATTGCTGAAAATAAAGGGCAGACCTTGATCACTGTAGGCATGGGTCCCAATCAGTTTTTTAACGGAGATTTAAAAGACAGAGCCATTCTTTTGGTTTGCGCGCTGACAAAGAATATCGGAACCCACAGCGGCAATGTGGGCAGTTATGCCGGGAACTATCGGGCCGCTTATTTTGATGGAATTGGACAATATATTAAAGAAGATCCCTTCAATATTGAGAAGGATGAGAAGAAGCCGGCAAAATTGAAAGGTTATTTTAAATTCGAGTCTGCTCACTATTATAATCATGACAGTAAACCGCTTCGCGTGGGAAACAAAATGTTTACAGGTAAAACCCATATGCCCACACCTACGAAGTCTTTGATGTTCTGCAATGCCAACTCCATTTTAGGGAATATCAAAGGTCATTTCGATGTCGTGATCAATGTCCTTCCAAAAATTGAAATGATTTGTGTCAGCGACTGGTGGTGGACGGCTTCCTGTGAATATGCAGACATTGTATTTGCTGTAGATTCCTGGGCTGAATTCCAGTATCCTGATGCCACGGCTTCGGTGACCAATCCCTTTTTACAGATATTTCCAAGATCCCCTCTAAAACGGCTGCATGACACCAGAGGAGATATTGAAGTGTTTGAGGGAGTTGGGAAGGCTTTCGCAAAACTTCTTAAGGACCAGCGTTTCAATGATTATTGGAAATTTGTCAAAGAGAAACGGGTTGATGTTTATCTACAAAGAATTTTTGATCATACTTCCATGGCCAAAGGATATAATGTCAATGACCTTGAAGAAAAAGCCAGGAAGGGTATTCCGGCCCTTATTATGAGCCGGACATATCCCAAAATTGTCGGCTTTGAACAGGCAGTTGAGGACAAGCAATGGTATGGAAAAACAGGAAGGCTTGAGTTCTACAGAGATGAGGATGAATTTATTGAATATGGCGAGAATATGCCGGTTCACCGGGAAGCTGTTGATGCCACCGTTTATGAACCCAATGTGATTGTAGCCAAAAAACATCAGGCTATCAGACCGGCATCACCTGAAGATTACGGCCTTTCCCGGGATGATCTTTCCGGCGAAGTCCGGCAAGTGCGAAATGTTGTTCTCACGCCGGACGAACTGCTGAAATCGAATCACCCGTTAATAAAGAAAGGCTATACCCATATTTATCTGACACCCAAATACAGGCATGCTGCTCATACCATGCCTGTGGATACCGATGTGATTGCCGTATTATTTGGGCCTTTTGGTGATGTTTTTCGCAGGGATAAGCGCAAACCTTGGGTAGGAGAAGGATTCGTAGATATCAATCCTTATGATGCGAAAAAATTAGGTCTTGAGGATGGTGATTATACTTGGGTTGATGCAGATCCTGATGACAGGCCTTATTCCGGGAAGAAGGATAAAAATAGTGAAGAGTACCGGCTGTCCCGTTTGATGCTGAGAGTTCGATATTATTGGGGTTTGCCTCCCACAGTCAGCCGTTCCTGGTTTCATATGTACACTTCAACCTATGGATCGGTGGAAGGCCATTTGAAAAATAAGGATAAGCTGGCACGGAACCCCAGGACCGGATATCAGGCCATGTACCGGTTTGGGTCGCATCAAAGTGCTACACGAAGCTGGCTGCGTCCAACTTTAATGACTGATAGTCTGGTTCGCAAGGATACCATAGGACCGGTTATTGGGAAAGGATTTGCTGTGGATGTGCACTGTCCCAACGGCGCTCCCAGAGAGAGTTTTGTCAAGTTTACCAAAGCTGAAGATGGCGGTTACGGAGGAAACAAATTGTGGCGCCCTGCACGTCTCGGACTGCGTCCCACTTATGAAAGTGAAGCCATGAAAAAATTCCTCAAAGGAGAGTTTGTATGAATCAAAAAGTCTATAATTGGCAGCTAAAGAGAAAGATGGACTTCAAATACAATGAAGTACGGCCTCAAAAACAGGCTTCCTGGATTTTCGATATCAATAAATGCATAGCCTGCCAGACCTGCACTTTAGCCTGCAAAAATGCCTGGACCTCAGGGAAAGGACAGGAATATATGTGGTGGAATAATGTGGAAACCAAACCCTGGGGATTTTATCCTCTGGGCTGGGATGTACAGCTTCTGGAGAAACTCAAAACCCAGAAATGGAATAAAGACAAGTACGAAGGAAAAACAATTTTTGAAGCTTCCCAATACGGAGAGGAAATTCTCGGTTATACGCCGGAACTGGATGATTACAGCTCTCCCAACATCGGGGAAGATGAAACAGCCATCCCGGTGGAACAAGGCCAATTTATTAAAATCCCGCATGAACCCTGGATGTTCTATCTTGCGAGAATATGCAACCACTGCACTTATCCCGGGTGTATAGCGGCCTGCACTCGAAAGTCCATCTATAAACGTAAGGAAGACGGAATTGTGCTGATCGATCAGAAACGGTGCAGGGGTTACCGTGAATGTGTTCGAGGCTGTCCCTATAAAAAATCATTTTTCAGGGAGAATACCGGCAAATCGGAAAAGTGCATTTCCTGTTATCCCACTGTAGAGAAAGGATTCCAGACTGAATGTGTGACTAACTGTATTGGTAAGATCCGCCTGTTTGGATTCAAGAGCCAATGGGCCAAACCCCGGGAAGACAACCCTGTGGATTATTTGATTCATGTGAGAAAAATTGCTTTACCGCTTTTCCCTCAATTCGGAACAGAACCGAATGTCTATTATATCCCACCCATTCACATTCCCCAGGAGTTTAACAAACAGCTCTTCGGACCCGGAGTTGAAGAAGCTGTCAAGGCATATAAAAACGCCAAAGACGATAAAAGGCTTATTGCCATACTGCTTTTGATGGGATGTACGGACAAAATTATCCATAGTTTTAAGGTGGAAGGAAACTTGGAAAAGGGTGAAGCCATCGGCTTTGATGAAGGAAAAAAAGAAATTATCCGAGTTCCGTTAAAGGAACCTATTTACATTCGAAAGGCTTACGATGAAGAAAGAAAAGTTCAAAGAATCAGCATCCCCTGATCAGGACCGGCTCCAGAAATACCGGATGCTAGCCAAGGCTTTTTCCTATCCTGATGATCGCTTTTTTAAATACTTCGATAAATTGGAAAAAGAGCGTCAGGAAATAGTTGCCGATTATGATATTTTGTTCAGGAATATGGGGATATGGCTTTACACTACGGAATACACAGCCAAAGGAGAATTTCAGAAATCTGAGCATCTTTCCGATATTATGGGATTCTATAAAGCCTTTGGTGTCGAACCGGAAAACGAACGGCCAGATTTGCTCTCGACAGAACTGGAGTTTATGTACTATTTGATTTATAAAAAAACACAAGCTTCAAAATTTCCATCAGAAAAGGGGAGAGAAAATATATTTGTTTGCTGGGACGCCGCGAGGAAGTTTTTTAATGAACATTTATATCCCGGTGCTCAAGCTATTCTCAAGAAGCTCAAATCCCGAAAGGAAAACAGTTTTTATAATGATGCTGCCGGTGAGTTGGAAGAATTCCTGGAATCAGAGAAAGAAATATTTGGAGGGAAAGCCGGTGCGTAAATGGAAAGTATTTTTAATTATCACGATAGTCGTTTTATTGAGTGCCGTTCTTATTTATAGAGGGTTTCGGTTTGCCAGAGGTAAACCTGTTCCCATAGCAGACGAGAGGGCGATGGCCGTCGTGGACGTACATTTTCTAGATAAAACAATCGATCTGTCTGAAGGAATAAATGAAAGCCTCTGGGCGGTGATTACACCTAATGAAATCGGTCTGGTTTATCAGTTAATGATTTTGCCGTGGCCCGGAGGGAGAGTATCTTCTGTTGCGGTTAAGGCGTTTCACAATAACAAGGATATCTATTTTTACCTATCTTGGCTGGATCCGACCGAAAACAGATCTGTAGCCTTAAAAAAATATACTGATGCCTGTGCTGTTATGCTGCCTGTAAAGGGCGGGAATCTGGCCCAGAATCTAATGATGGGTTTTATGGGAGAAACAAATATATGGCAATGGAAAGCAAGTCAGGATCGTGAGATTTGGATTCAAAGAGATAAACCGGAAAAAACTTATGTCGACTTTTACTATCCTTTTGAAGATGAAGAAACACTTTCTGTTTCTAAGAATGACTATAGTAGTGCAGTCAATAACCTTTACAGCAAGGGAGTGGGAACCTTAACTCCCGGAGATGATCAAAAGATAACCGGAAGAGGCATCTGGATTAAAGGCAAATGGCAGGTGGTCTTCAAACGCAGCCTGAAAACCGAAAAACCGGAAATGGGCGACCTTTTCCGGAATAAAAATAGAAAATGTGCATTTGCTGTCTGGGAAGGCAACGGGGGAGATAGAGGTGGCCGGAAATCCATTTCCGAATGGATAAAACTGGTTAAAAAATAAGATGCGAGACCATAAATCCAACACTCGAAGAAAGGTTGTGTTCCTTTTGTTTTTGATTTTATTATATTCCCAGGGATTGAAAGGAAATATAAATATCCGGAAATCCGAAGGGTTGAAAAAAGCCTTTGATTTTGAACTTGTCAATCAGAATTCGCAAAGTGTCCGTTTGAATCAGTTTCAAGGGAAACATGTTGTTTTGGGATTTTTTTATACCCGCTGCGGCATGCCGAAAATGTGTCCATTAACAACAAAAAAATTTAGACAGCTACAAGAATTGGGAAACAGCAGCGGATTGGAAGACCGGATGGTTCTTCTGCTTGTAACATTTGATCCTGAATTTGATGTACCCGGTATCCTGAAAAAGTATGCCAATATGTATAATGCAAAAACAGATAATTGGCACTTTTTAACCGGAACTGTAGTAAGAATCACTGAAGTGTGTCAGGAGTATGGGATTGTTCATGAAGATCAGGAATCGGGGCAGATTCGGCATTCTATGATTACATATCTCATTGATACGGAAGGATACATCAAAAAGTTTTATGTGGGCCAGAACTGGACGCCGGAAGAACTGAAAAAACAGATTATAGCCAATCAAAAACCTAATAAATCAAAGGGTCGAAAATGAAAAGAATTTCCCTTTTGACCGTATTTTGTGTTTTTTGTGCTGCCTTTGTATATGGCGAAGACCGTTACTTAGAGGTCCGTGCAAAAAGATTCGCCTATACTCCCAGCATTATAAAAGTAAACAAAGGAGATAATGTCAGGATCCGGTTAATCAGTGAGGATGTTGCTCATGGGCTTTACATTGATGGTTATGAAATAGAAATATCGGCTATTCCAGGAATGGACGGCCATCTCACTTTTATTGCAGATAAATCAGGGAAATTTATGTTTCGCTGTTCTGTCACTTGCGGGGAATTCCACCCCTATATGGTGGGGTATCTGAAAGTGGGGATTAATTGGAATCTTTATGCCGGAGCATTTTTAATTCTTTTACTGGGGATCGGGTCATTGACGGCCGCACTGAAAGCAAACGAAAATTCCCATAAAAAACTATTTGGTGTTATTCCCCTCAGTTGGAGATATGAATTAACCAAATTCAAACCTGTACGGGCGTTGCTGAAAAGCCGCTGGTTTCCCTTCACATTTATCCTTTTCAATCTTTTTGTCTTTGTCATAATCCTTATAGCTAATTTTGTAGGAGGATATTCCACAGGCAATTATAATTTTGGGGTGATGATGGTCTGGATACTGTGGTGGTTTCTGCTAATGACCTTTCTTGTCCCTTTGGTTGGGCGGTCTTGGTGCATGATCTGTCCTTTTCCGATATTCGGCGATTGGCTGCAGCGGGGCAAATTGATCAGTGTCGGCAGACAGAAGTCCTGGGGTTTAAATAAAAGATGGCCCAATAAGTGGCGCAATCTTTGGCCTTTGGTTATCTTGTTCTTTCTGTCAACCTGGTTTTCCGGTTTCTTTACAGTCAGGCCTTTGGCAGGAGGCGTATTTTTAGTTCTGATTATTGGGAGCGCAATAGTCATCTCTGTGATTTATGGGAAACGGACCTTCTGCCTTTTTGTTTGCCCTGTCAGTGGATTCCAGGGATTATATGCAAATTTTTCTGCCTGTGAAGTGCGGGTAAAAAATCCGGAAATTTGTAAAGACCATAAGCCCAAAACTTGCGTTGTGGGCAATGAAAAAGGTTATGGCTGCCCTTGGATGGAATTACCTTATGATATGAACAGAAATACTTATTGCGGCATGTGTATGGAATGTTTTAAAACCTGCCCTTATGATAATATAGCTTTGAATGTTCGCCCCTTTGGAACAGACCTTGTGGCTGAAAGAAAGCACACGGATGACCGTTACAAAAGACGGGGTTTGGATGAAGCCTTTAAGGCTTTGACAATGATGGGGATTTTTCTGGTATTTTTCAGGGCATATCAAACGCCCTCTGCACATTTTAAGGATATGATCCGGGGAACCACATTAAAAGGTTTTTTAACCTATATTGCTGAGGCCACAGTGGTTGATTTTCTTGTTATTCCCATTATATTTCTCCTATTTGTGTTTCTTTCAAAAAAAGCCAGCGGGAATAAAGAAGTGAGCCTTAAGCAGGCGTTTGTGAATTTTTCCTATTGTTTCGTACCTTTGGGTATAGCGATATGGGCAGCTTTTAGTATAAACATCATTTTGGCTAACGGTAGTTATTTACTTCATGTTTTTTCAGATCCTTTTGCCTGGGGCTGGAATCTTTTTGGTACTGCAAAAGTTCCCTGGTCTCCTTTCCTGACAGGAGTGATGCCCTATCTGCAGGTTTTAATTATTCTGGTAGGTTTGGCTTTTACATTGGATTATGGGTTTAAGTTTTCCCATCAAACCTATGCGAATCTTAAGGAAGCAAAAAAGGGATGGGTACCAATGCTAGTCTTTTTGCTTGCCGTCACTATATTTTGTTTATGGTTATTTATCGGTTAAGAAGGGAGGTAAACAAGTGGAGAGAAGAGAAATTATAGCCATTGCACTTTTTTTGCTTGCCACTTTGGGTACAATTTTTGGAGTATTTGCGGTTGAGAAAATCAGGCGGAATAAACTCTATGACTTGGAACTTATCGCCCGCGCTCCTGAGCATGGAAATTGGCTTCCCCAGGAGTTTACAGTCTCCTATGATACGGAAGTAACAATGCTGATCCGCAATATTGACACAGCAACCCATGGTTTTGCCATTCCCCAGTTAAACGTAGCTGCCCGGGAGATAAAAGCCGGAGAAGCAAAGACCGTTACGTTTACTCCCACTCAAAGAGGAACTTTTGATTTTATGTGTACTGTCTGGTGCTCTGACCGGCATTTGGAAATGCGGGGTAAAATCACTGTTGAATAGATCTTTGCAACCCAAAAAACAAATTTTCAAAAAGTTATAAAAAAATGGACGCCGGAGCTATGGGAAGAGTTGAAGAGAATCTCCCTCGAAGAATACGAATTTTCATGCCTCCGGTTCCAAGCCCTGCAGACTCTGCTCAAGGATAACACGGTTCGGATAAATGTGGATATGTTGAAAGATATATTCAGAATATTTTGATATTGAAGACAACTTCCAGAAGCCAGTTAATACCCACAAATAAGATAGCCGCGGGGACAACAATTCTTATCCACCAATAGAGGAAAAGAGGGAAGGGCTTTGCTCTCCCTTCTGACAGTTCCTTCAAGGACCCTGATCTTTTAATACACCAGGGCTGCAGTGATGACTGCTAGAAGCGAGCCTAAAGCCTGCATGCCTGAGCCGAAAATCAAATCCCAGGGGAGAAAAATCTTAAAATTAATCATCGGAGGAATAGCAAGGACATAAACAGTACCACAGATAAAAAAGACTACTTTTTTCCTCTCTATCCTTGTGTTATCCACAGCTCCTCCAACCAGAACCTCAAAAGCTGCCACAGCGGAAAGATAAGCAGCACCAAAAAGGCCAAGAAAAAAAAGGAGACCAAACAGCCAACCCACGGGCATCAGAGCAAAGGTTTTTGGCAGCGTAGAAAAGATAAGACCGGGACCAGAATCAGGCTCTAGCCCGAAGGAAAAAACTGCAGGAAAAATCACAAAACCAGCTAAAATGCCTGCTGTTGAAGCACCAATTCCCGTAAGTATGGCATTTCTCGGCAAATTGGCCTTTTTGTTAAGATAGGAACCGTAAATAACCATGAAAGTGCCCCCAAGGGACATGGAAAAAAAGGCCATTCCCAAAGCTGCAGCCATTACAGAAGGCGTGAGCTCGCTGAAGCGGAAACCGCCAATGTACCACTTGATTCCCTCGCTGGCTCCTGGCAAAGTTACTGAGCGGATGATGAGGATAATCAGAATGATGAAAAGGGTGGGAACAATCCACTTGCTGGCTTTTTCAATTCCCTTCCTCAAGTCCGAGCTTCTTTAGGTAAAAATATTGTTTCTGACTTGAATTCATTTTTTTGGTTTCTTTTTTAAGAGCGGTAAGAGAAGGATGATGAGTCTCATCAACCTCAAAAGTGATTGCTCCTTCTTTACAAGCTTCAATACACTTGGGTCTTCCCCCGCAGAGGTCGCAGACATAAACAAAATCATTGAATATTTCAATCGCTCCTATCGGGCAGGCTTTCCTGCAAACTCCACAGAGCGTACATAGTGTTTGTGAAACAACCACTTCTCCGAGGGAGCCTATGGTTATGGCCTTTTCGGGGCAACAGTCACAATAGCGCTCCTGGCATTGATTGCACACAACAGCACCATCAATTCCGATCTCGTATAAATTCATAGCTTTTATCCTGGATATGTGGTTATTGATCCTTCCGGAACGGAAGAAGGCGCAGGCAGTCTCGCACCTTCTACATCCAGTACATTTGCTAATATCGAATCTGATCACCTTTGTCTCCTAGCTGCAGAGGTCACGCTTCGAAAATAGGGGGATGTTAGTTCTTGATCTTATTCTTATTCAATTACCTCAAGTCGATATTGGACAAGTCCTTTTGGATCCGGGCAGGAAAAACTTTCAACTTTCTTTACCCAGTGTCCTTCTTCTAATCTATCCCTTTCCTCTAGAATTGGGAAGATTAGCATCATACTTTGTAAGGCCCAGATACAGACATGCATACCTTCGGGAACATAAAGTTTGGAATCCTCTACATAAAAATGGTCACCTACCAGCACAGGAAGGCTGCAGGAGCCGTCAATCCTTTCAACGCTCACCTTTATTTTTGCCATATTTACTCTCCTGATAAAGCTTTTTGATTGTAATCACAAACGCTAATGGATGGCAAACGATTTTTAAATGGGGTCAGGTCTTGCTTTTTGCTTGTATCTGGATCATGTTAGGCAAGCTCTTGCTTCTTAAATTATGTTTATATAAGCAAAAGCAAAAAGCAAAACCTGATCCCACCAAGTACCCACAGTAGCTATTTATTATTTATCAGTTGCCTTTTTCAATATTCTATTTAAAATATCCTGATGAATTTTGTTGTTTTTTGCTTCTCCCCATTTTTTCTTTACATCCTTCCAAAAAGTAGAATCGCTTTCTTTATGACAGGCCAAACAGACATTAATCCGGTTTATTTTCTCCAGCTCTTCTTTATTGAATGGCCGGGCATTGACATGACTTGTTGCCTGAATCTGATTGCCTTCTTCATCAACGATGCGCTCTAGTTCAAACGGGATATCAAGCCCATTGAATTGACTGATGTAATGACCTGATCCTAACCCTAAAGCTTTGGGCTCGCTGTGGCAGTTTTCACAAGTGCGTGGCACTCGGGAAATTGTATGAGGTTGGATAGGATTGTGAGCAATTCCTGAATAACCTTGGGCTGTTTCATACACTTTATTCAATTCTTTTGCCTTTCCGTCTTCACCGATTCGAGTAAATATTGCCTGACATCCTGGAATAAAAGGGCTAACCTTGCCCTCAGAATTTATGCCAAGCGCCGGGGTTTCCCAACGAAGATAGCTGCGAGATTCTTGCCATCCAAAAGTAGCTTCTTTCGACTCATCGACCCAATCGTACCCTTTCTGCCTCATATCCATCTTTGCATGGCAACCGTAACACTGAGGTGCCCATGAAGAATGGCAAGCATAACATTCGAGTTTGTTCATGTGCTGCTCAATCTGCATTGCTACTGGCAGCTTATCCCTTTCTAATAATGCCTTGGGTTGCGTTACGCGATATAATTTCCCATCCATCTTGCTTTTAAGCACGACCTCCTTGTTTTGCCTCATGAGATTTGTTAGAGGATTGCCTCTTGACGTTTTGAGATTAGAATATTTTTCAGTATTTCCATGGCAGTCGCTGCATTCGATTTCAACTCCCTGCTCGCGCTTGCTGTAAATGTTTCCATCACCGTGCATATCGTTTGATGTATGACAGTCAATGCATTGCAGTCCGGCTTCATAATGAAGATCCATTTGGAGGAAGTTATAATTTTTTCCGTGCAACTTAGGCTGTTTTGTTCCATCGTCTCTGAAAGGGGTACCATAGCCATCGGATTCCATCATACCTAAAAAACTTACTCCTGTTCTTCCGCCCCGGTTGTGGCAGTGAACACACTGCTCAGCCGGTATCTTAGAGGTTATCTCATGCCGTAGAGGATGATCTGGCTTGTCCTTGGGGATTGTTTTATCTCCTGAGCGGCTTAAGCCGTCATCCGCATACAGGACATGGCAGGCAGAACAGCCGCTGGAGCGATAATCTCCTGCTCTTTTGGCTCCTTCGGTCCAGAGATGACATCTAAGGCACTGGTTTCGAAGATAGTCATCAACTGGTTGTTTGGAGTCCATATAACGGGGTATAGACTGCAGGGTTTCTAAAGCTCCAAGGTTTTTTGGAATATTGCCATCTTCATCCTTGACCGGTCTTACAGCATAGGTTGCGTTTTTATTTTTTTGGGCTGCCCAAAGATACCGGGTACCGCTGATCACTCCGGCCATGGAAGCATGAAGTGATTTCTTCACCCGGCTTACGAGGTCTTCGTGGCATATCCCGCAGGTTTCATCGACGATATTTAAGTCACCTGGATTTTTATACAATTCAGCATGAGCAGCATCCTTTGTTGTGCTTTTTGGATTGCCCTGATGACAATCTTCGCAGGAAAGTTCTTCGTGCTTTTCTCCGATGGACTCGATTCCCTGATGGCAAAGAAGACAACCTTTATTCTGATCATCATCGCTGAAAATTTCAGGTAATGTTCCGGATAGAAACAAGAGGAGAAAAAAGATTATTATTATAGTCAAGCTTCTTTTAAACATACGTCTCCCTCCTTCAATAAGGCCTGTTACTTGGTGCGCCAAATCTCCTTTTATTAATTTTGTCGGAGACAGGAATTTACTTTCCCGGCGTGCATACTTTTTATATTATTTATTTGGTTCTTATCAGGTAATATTATGCTTTGTTTATAGCATCGGAAAAGAGCGCTGTCAACGAGCAAGTGGGGTCAGGTCTTGTTTTTTGCTTTTCTCAAAAATCTCATGCAAACGCATTAAATTTTCATGTCAGCGATGAAAGCCGCATGGATATCCCCTATCTTCAGGGTAAGATTTTGCCACGTTCGCCTGCCCATTTTTAAAAAGAACGGGATCGCATCAATCTAATACCTTAGCATAAATTGAGTTTGTATGAGTAAAAGCAAAAAACAAGACCTGACCCCATGATCCCGTAAATTGAGTTTGTATGAGTAAAAGCAAAAAACAAGACCTGACCCCATGATCCCGCTAAGTGATCCCAAGTGAAAAACTTGACATGAGCAAAATTCTATACTATAGAGAAAAACCGTCCTAATAAATCGAGACAGAACTCTTTGTGATACAATTGGAAGTATCGATAAGTTTAAAAGAAAACCATAAGGAGGGGTATTATGGCCTGGAAAATTTTTGGGCGAACAATCAATAAAGTAGGAGTGATTGGCTCGGGCAATATCGGACCAGATATCGCTCTCTATTTCAGCAAGGTTCTTCATGGGCATGGGGTTCCTGTGGTAGTGGTAGACATAGCTGAGGTAGCGCTAAAATCCGGAGAAGCCCGGATCAAAGGAAAAGTGGGCAGGGGAGTTAAAACAGGAGCATTCAAAAAAGATGAGGCAGATTCAATGATGGCCAATATCTCTTGGACAACAGAGTATTCGCAGCTAAAAGGCGCTGATTTAGTGATCGAGGCGGCAACAGAAGATAAAACGATAAAAGGCAAAATCTTTTCTGAACTTGAGAAGATTTGTTCCGAGAAAGCGATTTTTGCTTCGAACTCTTCCCATTTGGAACCTGAATCCATTTTCGAAGAGTCCGGGAACAAAAAAAGATGCCTGGTCGTCCACTACTTTTTCCCTGCGGAGCGGAGTATCATCGTCGAGATCGTTCCAGGAAAAGACACTTCATCCGAGATAGCAGATTTTTTAATGAAATTCTATGAAGAAATCGGTAAAGCACCAATCAAGGTAAAAAGTCGATATGGATATGCGATAGATCCTATATTTGAAGGCGTCTTCTTGGCTTCCGCCCTTCTGGTTGAGAAAGGGATAGGAACGGTTAAACAGGTGGATGCTATGGTCCAGAGAGCATTGGGCCTGGGAGTGGGCCCCTTTACAGCAATGAATCTAACAGGGGGGAATCCGATAACTCATCACGGACTCAGTGAAATGAACAGTAAAATTAACTCATGGTTTCACTCCCCTAAAATTTTAGAGAACCAGGTCACGTCCGGAAAGCCATGGGATACCCCCGGGAGAGGCGAAGAAGTCAAATACAACGATAATACTTTCAAGACAGTCTCCAAGATATTAAGAGGTGCATACTTCGGTCTTGTTTGTGAGATACTCGATTCTGGAGTTGCCAGTATTGCTGATTTAGAGATGGGGGTGGAGAATGCCCTTGTTATGAATCCGCCTTTCCAAATGATGAACAAGATTGGAATAGATAAAGCTCTTGAACTTGTTGAAGCGTATGCCAAAGAATGGCCAGAATTTATCATTCCCAAGGTTCTTGTGGAGCAAGCTAAATCAGGTAAGCCGTGGGATATTCCTCTGGCGCTTAGGGAAGACAAGGATGAGGTAGCTCTTATCACTATCCGCAGGCCTAAGACGCTGAATGCTCTGAACTCCATGGTCATAAGCCAGCTCAATAAAATATTTATCGAAATAAAAAAGGACAACAAAATAAAGGGCGCTGTTCTTACGGGTTTTGGTGTAAAGGCTTTTGTTGCAGGTGCTGATATCAATGAGATTGCTCGATTAAAGACTCCTGAAGATGGGGAGGCTCTGGCGCTAAGAGGTCAAGAGACATTGAACCTTATCGAGAACCTTGGTAAACCTGTTATCTGTGCTATGAACGGTCTTGCCTTTGGTGGCGGAAATGAGATGGCTATGGCCTGCACAGCGAGAGTGGCCAGGAAGGGATTAAAGGTTTTAGCTGGTCAACCTGAACCCAAACTGGGTATCATTCCAGGATTTGGAGGGAGCCAGAGGCTGCCGCGGATTGTAGGGCTCTCCAACGCATGGCCCATTCTTCGGACTGGAAATCCAATATCTTCTGAAGAAGCATTGAAGATAGGATTAATCCAGGAGGAAGTCGAAGGTGATGTCAAAGAGGCTGGGATAACCTTTGCCAAGAAGTTAATTTCAGGTGAAGCGAAAGTTCCTCCTATCAAAAGAGAACCGATCGAGATTCCCAAATCTCTACCCGACGTTGATATCGGGCATCTTTCACGGAAAACTGATGAAATAATGATGGAAGCCATTCTTGAAGGGGCGAAAATGACTCTTGAAGAGGGTCTCAAACATGAGGCCAAGACCTTCGGGAAATGTCTGAGAACCAAAGATATGAGAATAGGGATGGAGAATTTTATGAAATTCGGCCCGAAAAGGAATGCCGAGTTTTCTCATGCATAATCCAAAGAAAGTGCTCGCAAGCAAAAAAACGGAAACCGGAGGTAAAAATGTTTTTTAAAAAAGCATTTATTCCATATGATGGATACTGGAGCACGCCGTTTTGCCGGTGGCAAGGAAGTTTTGCTCATCTCCATTCAATGCAATTTGCAGCTGAGATCTGCAAAGGAGCTTTCCCTGCCCGAAGAATCCCGCCAAAGATATTCGATGGAATAGTCCTGGGAATGACAATACCCCAGAAAAGCTGTTTCTACGGCGCCCCCTGGATGGCCGCCATGGTAGGAGCTACTGGGATAACAGGTCCTTCAATCAATCAAGCTTGTGCGACTTCGGCAAAATGTGTAAATGTTGCAGCTGAAGGAATAGAAATGGGCGACAACGAGGCGATCCTTGTGGTTACCTGCGACCGGACGAGTAACGGACCTCATATCTATTATCCCAACCCGTTGGGTGTGGGTGGAACAGGTGATAAAGAGGATTGGGTTCTGGATAATTTTGGTTATGACCCATGGGCTAAAAATGCCATGATTGATACTGCGGAAAATGTGGCTGAGGAAGCTGGGATTTCAAAGAAGGAGCAGGATGAAGTTGCCCTTATAAGATATATCCAGTATCAGGATGCTTTAAAAGATAATAGTGCCTTCCTTCACCGCTTTATGGTTGTCCCGGTTGATGTCAAGGATCCATCCGGACGAAAAGTGATGGCTACAGTTAGTGGAGATGAAGGAGTTTTTCCGACCTCTGCTGATGCACTGGCAAGACTAAGGCCTGTGCTCGAAGGGGGGACAGTAACCTACGGAACTCAAACATTCCCCGCTGATGGAAACGCAAGTGTTGTCATCACCACTCAGGAGAAAGCACAAGAGCTCAGCCGTGATCCGAATATTGAGATAAAAATTCTTTCATACGCTGAAGCAAGATCGAAGAAAGGCTATATGGCCATGTCCATCGTGCCCGCAGCCAAAAAAGCACTATCAGATGCAGGGATAGGGATCAAGGATGTTAAGGCCATTAAGACCCACAATCCTTTTGCAGTAAATGATATCTATTTCTGCAGAGAGATGGGAATTAAGTTTGAAGATATGAACAATTATGGCAGTTCGCTCATCTGGGGCCATCCTCAGGGACCCACCGGTGTTCGATTGATCATCGAATTGATCGAGGAATTGGTAATTAAAGGTGGGGGATATGGTCTGTTCGATGGCTGTGCTGCCGGAGATACTGCAGCTGCAGTTGTTGTGAAAGTAGATATAAAAAAGTAAATTAATTCTTCTTCTTTACCGTGCTTTTTGATCCTCCCCTGGATGATGTTCCTCTTGACCTTGTTGATGAACTTGGTCTTGTAACAGTTGATCTTGTCTTTCCTGTGCTCGTTATTGTTCCAGCGTTTCCTTGAACAGTTCTCGACGTACCTCTCGAGCTAGTCCTTTTCTTTAACTGTTTCTTTGTTATCACAGATGTGCCAGACCTTGAACTATAATAGGTGGGGTAGCCCCGATAATACCCGCCGTAATATCCACCGTAATATCCACCGTAATACCCGCCGTAATTTCCATAATAGGAATATGGGCTCCAGAAGAAATAAGGAAATCCAAAAGAAAATCCTCCCCAATAGACCGGACTATAATAAGACGGTGTGTAACTAGAATAATAAGGGTTATCATCATAGTATTCTTTATGTTTTTCAGGCTTTACTCTTATTCCTTCCCCTGTATAGTACTCATCAATAGTAGTACAGCTTGTAATCAGGAAAACCACAGAAAAGATAAGAACTAAATTTTTCATTTGTTCATCTCCCTTCAAACATCGCTATTATACATCTTTTGCAACTTTCATGCCAAGTACCTTCAGGCAAAATCAGAGAATTTTTGCTGTTTTATTGTCATATATCGTGGGCAGTTGTCAAAAAAAGGGGACAGGCTACTTAATCTACTGGAGATTTTTTCTTTATGTAGGGGCTTGATTCATCAAGCCCACCTTTTAAAAGATATGAAGAGAAATGTCATTGCGAGAGCGAAGCGATGAAGCAATCTCATAAAAAAAGGTTATGAAGATAGATAAAATACTAGTTTCTGTACTTCAGAGGAGATTTAAATCCATAACCGAAGAGATGAGTATAGTCTTAGAAAAAACGACGCGCTCACCCATCCTCTGCGAGGCTAAAGATTTTGTCACCGGACTTTATGATAGAAAGGGGAAGATGCTCGAGCAGACTGAAAACCTTCCCATCCTCTCTTTTTCTCTGGGACCTTATTTTCTCCAATATCCGTTTTGACATCGTAGCTGCAGATATGAGAGCCCAGATAGGTTCCTGTGTGGTGGGTGAGAGAGGAGTGCTAAAGCTTGTTGAAAAATATGGATTCAAAGTTTTTGATTCTCATAAAGAACATCTTTTCGACTCCACAGAGAAGATGATGCGTGCTGAGATAAAGACAATACCGAATGGAGTCTACCGCGGAGAGTCAACCGTATATTATGACGGGAGAACACCCGGTTCAAAATTCAAGATAAAGGTTAAGATAACTGTTGAAGATGAGGAAATAACTTTTGATTATTCAGATACAGACCCTCAGACCGATGGATTTGTTAACGGAACATATACTTCATCTGCGAGTGCCACTCTCTTAACTTTCCTCCAAATGGTCAATCCTGATATTCCTCACAATGATGGGATGGTGAGGCCTGTGAAGATCATCATTCCAGAGGGCACTATCCTGAATGCTAAATATCCGGCTGCAACTACCTTCGGAAATCACTTGTGCCCTCCTAATGCGGATGCAATAATCAGAGCTTTGTCTCGAGCGATACCCAAGAGAGTAACTGCAGGATGGAACCAGCTTTCATGCTATCTGACGAGCGGCTATGACCCCAGAAAAAAGGATAACTATGTGGATATAGGCTTCCTGGGATTGAAAGGTGGCTCTGGTGCTACCTATGGAGTGGATGGATATGACCATATAGGGATGATAGATGCATCGGGAGGAGTATTGGACCAGGATTATGAGATGTTCGAACAGCAGACTCCACATTTATTATTACACCACGAATACTGGCCTGATTCTGCAGGAGCTGGTCAATGGAGAGGGGGACTTGGTGTTGAGACAATGTTCAAGATAGGAGGGGCGGAGACTAAGATAGTGACCTTTGGAGATGGAGATGTTGAGCCTCCATTCGGGCTGTTTGAAGGAAAGAAAGCGACATTAAATAAAATAGAACTTCGGTACCCAGATGGCAAAGTGTATAAGACGACAAGTAAAGACCTGGTTAAGGATGTTCCCTCAGGAACTATTCTCTTCCAGCAAGCTGGGGGAGGAGGAGGATACGGAAATCCTTATCTCAGACATCCAGCTCAAGTTGCTCAAGAAGCAAAGAATGGAATTATAAGTATAGAGAAGGCAAAAGAAGATTATGGTGTGATAATCGACCCAGAGACTTTTGAAGTGAATCTCAAAGAGACAGGAAAACTGAGGAAGAAAACGAAATGAGGCTGATTCCATTGTCAACCACAATGTAATTCCCAAAATTGCTGAAAGAGTTTTGGGAAAGTTATACTTATAGGCTCCTATCCAATTTGTATGGGTAAATTGAAATAATTAAGTTTGACAACCTCTTCAAATATGTTGACCTCCCCCCATATCGGTCCAGGTCCAAAACCTATGATTCTAACTCCGGGGGGTAGCACTATGATTGGGGGCAGGTCAATCAGGTATAAAAAGAATTGAATGCCTGAACTGTAAAAAATCAAAATTCTTCTAGTATTGGAGTTTAGAAGTCTTTTTAGTGAGTGGAGTATCTACAAACAACCTGTTTTACTCATATCCGGCAGACACACATCGCAATCTTCCAGCTTCGCATTGTCTGCTCTGTGTATCTTGCATAAAATTCCATAACTTCTGATCAGGGCGCAAATAGAACACGTTTTTTCAATCAACAATGAATCTTTTTCTGATTCTGATACATCTTTCATTGCCTTTCCGATTTCCTTAACCATCTTCTTATCGAACTTTACTGCATTCCCCCTTTTAAATTTCATGTACTGTGAAACAGCGGACTCGGTCACGCCCAGTTTCTTTGCTGTCTCTCTTTGAGTTAAATTAAAGTCTTTCACCAAAATTCTGGCAAATTCTCTTCTTATTGCAGGCAATATATCCCAAATAATCAACTCACATGGCACTTTCATTTTTCACCCCCTTTGCCTGTCTTTATTCGACATTTTATCCCCTCCCCAAAAAATTGTGGTAAAATATTTCAATCCAGAATCTGTAAAATAGCAATTATGTCTCCCATTTTCAGATCCAATTTTCGCCTCAGTCTCAATCTCAATCATTTTGTTCACTATCCACCTGAAGTTGATTATCTGATTAAATAATGCTTTCCTTTATTTATAATTTTTGCTTCGCCATAAAGCTCTTTTTCAAACCCCATCATTTCTCTTTGACAAGGGTATAATTTCAGTATTTTCATATTTTATTTAATGCTTGTTTTAAATCATCAATGATATCATTCACATGTTCCAGCCCAACAGATAATCTAACCAGACTATCTGTTATACCTATTTTTAATCTTACATCTCTCGGGATTTCCGCATGAGTCATAGATGTTGGGTGTGTAATCATTGTTTCGGTTGCACCTAAGCTTTCTGCCAGCGAACATAGTCTAACGTTATTCATCAATTTTATACCTGTTTCAATTCCTCCGTTAAGCTCGAACGAAATCATGCCTCCAAAACCAGTCATCTGATCTTTCGCAATTTTATGACCTGGATGGTTCTTCAATCCAGGATAAATTACTCTTCTAATTTTTTTATTAGAACTCAAGAATTCAGCAACTCTTATTCCATTGGAGTTATGTCTCTCCATTCTTATTGCTAATGTTTTTATTCCCAGTAAAGTTAACCAGCAATCAAAGGGGCTAGAAACAGCTCCAACTGTTTTTTGTATGAATTTCATTTTTTCATATATCTCTTTAATTGAAGTTATTATTGCGCCCCCAATTATATTGTTGTGTCCACTTATATATTTGGTAGTACTTTGAATAACTATGTCAGCACCTAACTCTAGGGGCCTATAGAAATAAGGAGTCAAAAAAGTACTATCAACAACAAGAAGAATATTGTGTTTTTTTGTTATTTTTGCAATCTTTTTAATATCTGATATCTTAAGTAATGGATTAGTTGGCGATTCTATCCATACCATTTTGGTGTTATCTTTAATAGCTTCTTTCACATTATTTTCATTAGTTGAATCAACGTATGTAAAATCCAATCCATATTTTCTTAATACCTGTTCAAACAATCTATATGTACCACCGTACACATCATCAGATACGATCACATGCTCATTTGGATTAATAAGGTCCATCAGGGCAGAGATGGCTGACATACCAGAAGAAAAAGATACTGTATATTTGCCGTTTTCAAGAGCTGCAAGATTTTTTTCTAAAGCCAGCCTGGTTGGATTACTAGATCTTGTATAATCAAAACCCTTGTCTTTTCCTATTTCTTCTAATACATATGTGGTAGTTTGATATATTGGTGGAATTATCGAACCAGTTGTTGGATCTGGCTCTTGACTAATGTGTATGGCCTTTGTTTCAAATTCCATTTTTTCACCTCATAGAAAATTGTATTTCCTCATCCAATCATCATTAAATATTTTGCTTAAGTATTTTGAACCTGTATCAGGTAAGATCACTACAATAGTTTTATCCCTATCAAGATTTTTAGCAACCTTATATGCACCAACAACAGCTGCTCCACTTGAGCCGCCTACGAACATACCTTCTTCTCTTGCAAGGCGCCTTGCCATAATGAAAGACTCTCTATCATTCACTTGAATTATGTCATCAATAACATCAAAATCTAATGCCTTTACAAGCATATCTTCACCAATGCCTTCGACTTTGTAAACATGTGGTTTGATTAGTTTTCCGGTTTTAAAGTAATCGTAGAATACAGATCCTTCTGGATCAACGGCAATTATTTTTATTCTCTTGTTTTTTTCTTTTAGGAATCTGGCAGCTCCACTCAATGTCCCACCCGTACCTATTCCACCCACCAAATAATCAACGTTGCCTTTTGTATCACGCCAAATTTCTGGTCCTGTAGTTTTATAGTGCGCTTCTATATTCTTTGGGTTGTTGTATTGATCAATATAGAATGCTTTCTTTTCTCTTGCAATCTTCTTTGCAATCTCGTAATAGCTTTCAGGCGAATCAGGTGGAACATCAGTTTTGGTAACTATCACTTCTGCACCAAATGCCTTTAGCGTGCTGATTTTTTCCTCACTCATTTTGTCAGGAATAGTGAATATTGTTTTATAGCCTATAACTGCTGCAACCATTGCCACGCCAAAACCAGTATTACCTGACGTATTTTCCACTATTGTGCCCCCGGGTTTCAGTAAACCTCTTTTTTCTGCATCTCTGATTATGTAAAGAGCTATTCTGTCCTTTACTGATCCTCCCGGATTCAAGAACTCTAACTTTGCATGTATATTTGCCGCTATTCCTTTAGCTACACTATTTAGTTTTACCAAAGGTGTGTTTCCGATTGTTTCCAAAATGTTTTTATATTCTCCCATTTTACTTCCTTTGAAATCCTTCTATATAAATTAAATTTGTTTCAAAATGATTTTGAGTAGTATCAACTATTGTTTTTTACTTACTTAACAATTGTGAAGTAATATATAAGAGCTTTTCGGAGAAGTAAAGGATTAATCAAAAGCAAAAAAATCTTCTCTGATCGAAATCAACATTTATAAGCATAAAAAGCAATGTATAAAAAGACCGACAGCGCTGCATTTTGTTCTTGATGCGGAGTCCCAGTGTTAATTAAAATTCTAAGAAACATACTATTCTCTCCTTATTTACTATTAAAACACGAATACTGGCCTGATTCCGCTGGGGCTGGGCAGTGGCGAGGAGGACTTGGCTTTAAGACAAAATTCAAGATAGGAGGAGAGAAGACTAAGGTTGTCACCTTTGGGGATGGAGATGTTGAGCCACCATTCGGGCTGTTTGAAGGAAAGAAAGCGATATTAAATAAAATAGAACTTCGGTACCCAGATGGAAAAGTGTATAAGACGACAAGTAAAGACCTGGTTGAGGATGTGCCCTCAGGAACTATTCTCTTCCAGCAAGCTGGAGGGGGAGTGGGGTACAGCTTCGTTTTTTATATTTGCTCTTAGTTTTTTTCTTTGATATATGTATCGATGAGTATCAACAGGATTGAATAAAGAAAGGAGGCAACAAATGTTTAAGCGCTTCTTATTAATCTTCAGTGTATTGATAGTTGTGGTGCTTTCTTTTGCCGTGTGTTCTAAAATTGGTGTTGGAAAATATGACATTCTTGTAAAGAATGGAAAGATTATTGATGGCACAGGGAATCCCTGGTTTCATGGCGACATTGGGATCAAAGGTGATACAATCGCTGAGATTGGCGACCTTTCAGGAAAAACTGCTGTTAAAACCATCGATGCTCGGGGGATGACAGTTTCTCCCGGATTCATCGATATGCACACTCATTGCGATGATGGATTAAATAGATCTGCTTCGAGTGCTAATCTGAACTATCTGATCCAAGGGACGACCACGGTTGTGACAGGGAATTGCGGTGGATCAGTATCATTAAAGGTTGCCGAGACAAAGAAGAAATGGGAAGATCAAGGGATTGGAACCAACGTCGTCTATCTGGTTGGGTTCGGTACGATCAGAAGATCTGTTATGGGGGAAGAACCGCGCAAAGCTAAACCAGAAGAAATTGAAAAAATGCAGGCGATTCTTCGCCAGTCGATGAAGGAAGGTGCTTGGGGCATGAGCACAGGTTTAGAATATATTCCTGACCGTTATGCTGATACCGAAGAAGTCATTGAATTAACAAAAGTTGTCGGCGAGTTTGGTGGCATTTATACCAGTCATATGCGCGACGAAAGTACGCGTATAATTGAAGCTGTTGAAGAAACAATCAGAATCGGCGAAGAGACCGGAGTTCCGGTCAATATAGCTCATTTCAAAGTCTGTGGAAAGGATATTTGGGGATTGATCAAAGACGCAGTTAAAGTTGTTAACGATGCTCGCGCGAGGGGAATATACATCACTGCTGATCAGTATCCCTATGTCCAGTCGGCGCCAGTAGGGCCCATAATGTCGATTCCTAATGTTCCAGAAGATATGGAACCATTGGCAGAAATTAGAAAAAAGATGAGGGACGGGAATTTGCCAGATTCGGAGAGGGAAAAGCTGAGAGAGCAGTATGTGGATGAGCTGAAAAAAGCCTTGTCTGATAAGTCAAAAAAAGAGCAGATTAAGAAATTGACTCTTGAAGGGCTTCCTGATGATCCAAGTGATATAGCCATGTGGGGCTGGCATAATTATACTATTTTAGTTGCCGAGAAAAATACCCATTTGATAGGAAAAAATATTTCAGACCTTGCCAGGGAACAAAAGAGGGATGCCTTTGACATAGTCGTAAATTTAATCATTGATGAACCTGACATGCTCTACTCTGGAGGATCCATGTCTGAGGATGATCTCCAATATGCCTTGAGGCAAGACTGGTTGATGGTATCCAGTGATGGAGGTGCTTCGCCAATTAAGAAGAAGACTGATAAACCCAGACCTGGTCATCCACGCGCTTATGGAAGTCAAACTAAAGTACTCCGCAAGTACGTAAGAGAAGAGAAAATATTGACACTGGAGAACGCAATCAGGAAGATGACCTCCCTTCCTGCCTCTTTCCTTCAAATGAAGGATCGGGGGATGCTCTCGGGAGGATACAAAGCTGATATAGTTATATTCGATCCTGAAACCGTCAGAGATAATTCCACATATGCTGATGCGCACCAATACAGCAGCGGCGTCGAGTATGTGATTATCAATGGGAAAATAAGCATAGAAAATGGTGAATATAATGATGCTCTAAACGGGAAAGTTCTACTTTTAACAGAAAATAAATAATCACCTACGTTTTTGGCAACGTGTATAAAACTACAAGTAAAAGCCTGATTGGGGACACTCCCTCAAGAATCATTCTTTTTCATTGATTGGGGATGTTTTCTCAGGAACTTATCTCTTTAAGCCGATTGGTGGAGAAATGCTGACAATAATCTATTCATACTACAACAGCAGTAAAGCCCTCGGAATTCAAATAGACAACTGGTCTCAATACCCGATCGAGTTGATGAAGGAGCTGCATTTTATCCTGATTGATGATTGTTCCGACAGCAAAGCTGATTTAAAGATCAACTTTCCGATTAATCTTACTTTAATGAAAGTCACTGATGACATCCCCTGGAACCAGCCTGGCGCAAAGAACCTGGGGTTCAAATTTGCCAAGACAGATTGGGTTTTTACTTCTGATATCGATCACGTTATTCAGCCGGAAATGTGCGGAAAACTAATAGAACTTAAGAAGGATAAAAAAACTGTCTACTACTTCTCGCGGTTAACGGATAAAGGGGAAAGCAGAGACCCTCATCCTAATTCATTTTTAATCCATAAAGATGTTTTTTGGGAACTAGGCGGCTACGACGAAGATTTTTGCGGGCATTACGGCTACGATGACATCCTGCTGAGGACAATGATACAATCGTGCTGCAAGACTGAGAATCTTAATTCTATTAATTTAATTAATTATCCCTCTCTTTATAGTTCAGACTTAGACAGGAGCAGGAGAAAAAACAAAAGATTGCTAAAGAGGAAGAAAAAACAACTGCAAAAAGGTAAATACCAGAACAAAAGAATACTGAGGTTCAACTGGGAATTAATCAAAAATTTGAACACCGCCTCTTGAGATACACCCCAGATTCCTGATGATGCTACTGATAAAGGGGGGACAAAGGTAACCAGAGTCGAGCTTAATGCATTCTTGGAAGTAACGTTGGAATTGGGGAGTTACTAAAAGAGTAGGTTTCTCATAAGGAAGCTGAAAAAATTAGTTTAAAAAAGAAGTTCGATCTCTATTTAAGAGATCACATAAATCTTGGCTTATCTTTTCATAAGATAAACATGCAATCGCCGTAGCTGTAAAACCTGTACTTTTGGCGGATCGCTTCCTGGTAGGCTTTTTTGACGAAATCAAGACCGGCAAAGGCTGCCACTAACATGAGGAGAGTTGATTTTGGAAGGTGAAAATTGGTTAAAAGCCTATCTACAGCTTTAAACTCATACCCAGGATAGGTGAAGAGATTTGTGGAGTTCCTCCCAGGATGGATTTTTCCGCTTTTAAAAGCACTCTCCAGAGTTCGAACCGATGTGGTTCCCACAGCGATTATTGGCCGTGACTCCTTTTTTGCCTCGTTTATAGTCTTGGATACTGCCTGACTTACGGAATAGGTTTCCTCAAGTATATGAATGTCTTCAATGCGTTTTGCTCTAACTGGCTGGAAAGTTGCCAGCCCCACATCGAGCGAGATTTCAGCCACTTGAACTCGTTTTGTTTTTATTCTTTCAAGAATTTGAGGGGTGAAATGAAGGCCTGCCGTTGGTGCGGCTATGGATCCCTCCTTACGAGCAAAAACAGTCTGATATCTTTCTAAATCCTGCGCCCTGAGCTCAACATTTTTCTTTTTACGTTTTATATAGGGAGGAAGAGGAGCAAAGCCTATTTTCTTCAGCCTTGAGAGAACAGCGCCTGAAGAAAATCGGATCACTCTTTTACCCTCAGACTCGACTTTGACAATTTTGCCTTCAAATCCAGGGGAAAAGGAGATTACATCCCCTAATCTTGCTTTTTTAGCCGGACGGCAGAGGACTTCCCACAAACCTTCTTTGGATTCCTTCAGGAAGAGAAATTCTATTTCTTTTCCTTCTTTCTTTCCCCACGCTCTTGCCGGAATGACTTTGGTATTATTAAGGACAAGAACATCTCCTTTGTTCAGATAATCGGGAAATTCTTCGAATCGTGAGTGGATGATTTCGCCAGTTCGGCGGTGAAGAATCATCATCCTGGACTGTTCCCTCTTAGGGAGGGGTGTTTGAGCGATGAGTTCTAGGGGGAGGTCGTAGTCAAAGTCAGCCGTAAGCATTTGTGATATTGGAAGGTGTTTAATGATGAGATCCAAGCACCATAAAAGCCATCATCAGCGCCATACCTATTGCACCTAGCACAATGAGAAGCGTATTGCCCTTTCGATCCATCGACGTACCGATATGGCCAACTTCTTGTGTGGCAGTAATAACGAGAGGCGACGTATGCTTATCTTCTCCACTGAGCCAAACTTTTACAACTATTTCAAAAACTCCCTGCTCTTCAACCATGTACTTTCCCTGGTATACTCCGTTATCAGCAATTTCCCGGGCCTTTTGTTCAGGGATAATTACGACATGATGATCAGCATGTTTTGAGGAAAGCCGGTCGATTTTACGAATCTTGAAAGTGATTTTCAAACCTGATACCGGATTGCCGCTCATTGTTTCATTGATTCTCACGGAGAATGTTGACACCTGCCTTACCATGAGTGGCGGAACTTCTAAAGTTATCCTGACATTCGAGTCAATAAGTTCTTTAACAAGTGTTTTACCAGGCCTCTGATTCGGATGAGAAGAAGAACCACCCATTCCACGCATTCCCATCATCATACATCCGTTAAATGACAGAACACTGAGACCAATTACGCATAATAATACTAATCGTCTCAAAAATCTTACTCCTTAATTTGAAACATCTTTAAAACAGAAAGCAATCAAAAAGGATTTTAAGAGAAAATGGGGCCTGGCCCCATTTTCATACATTTATTTTTTGCTTTCTTTAAATAGTTTCCCCTGAGGGGTGGATGAAGATAAGAGCCCTAAATGAGTATAAGCCTTTTTCGTCACTCTGCGGCCTCGGGTTGTTCTCTCTAGAAAGCCGATGCGCATCAGAAATGGCTCATAGATAGATTCAATCGTGTCCTTTTCTTCATCGATTGCTGCAGCAATTGTGTTAATTCCCACCGGACCGCCGCCGAAATTTTCGATGATAGTCAAAAGAATTTTCCTATCTACTTCGTCCAGGCCGAGGATGTCGACTTCCATCATATCTAACGCATTTGTGGCTTCCTTACCTGTAATTTTTCCCTCGCCCTTTACATCGGCATAATCTCTTACTCGCCTTAACAACCTGTTGGCGACTCTGGGGGTTCCCCGGGAGCGATGGGCTATCTGGTCAGCTCCTTTATCATCGATGGCTACCTTAATGATTGAAGCAGACCTTTTGATTATCTTCGCTAAATCTTCTTTCCTGTAGTAATCCAGGCGGTGGATGATACCGAATCTTCCCCTTAAAGGAGGGGTTATGCGGCCAGCGCGGGTAGTTGCGCCGATCAGGGTGAATTTTTTAAGGTGCAATTTGTGACTCCGTGCACTCGGTCCTTGTCCGATAACAATATCCAACCTGAAATCTTCCATGGCTGAGTAGAGAATTTCTTCAACCGAAGGGTGGAGGCGGTGAATCTCATCCAGGAAAAGAATTTCTTTCATCTGCAGATTTGAAAGGATAGCGGAAAGGTCGCCTATCCTTTCGATAACCGGCCCCGATGTGGGCTTTATTCCCACACCCATTTCTTTTGCAATCAGATAGGCAAGGCTGGTTTTTCCCAATCCAGGAGGTCCGTAGAGAAGAACATGATCAAGATGCTCATCTCTTTTTTGTGCTGCTTCTATAAAGATCTTCAGGTTTGACTTAACGGTTTCCTGCCCAACAAACTCTTTGAAGTTTCTGGGCCGGAGACTGTCTTCAAAAAGAAGGTCTTCTTTTGTCTTGACAGGACTGAGAACAGCTTCCATCTTCATTCCTTTTTTATATTTTTGCCATTCTTTTCAGGCTTTCTCTGAGAAGTTTTTCGAAGTCCGCATCGGGGGAAAATGTTTTTATGGTCTCCTCCACGATTCTTTCAACTTCTTTTCTTTTGAAGCCAAGATTCGTAAGGGCTGAGATCACATCCTCTTTTTCCTGGGAGCCCTTAACCTCCAACATCTTTTCTTTTTCTTCGAGTTTTTCCTGGAGTTCAACGGCAATGCGCAAGGCTGTCTTTTTTCCGATTCCAGGGATGAGAGAAATGCGAGCCACATCGCTTCGTTTGATGGCTTCCTCAAGATCTGATGCTTCAATTCCGGAGAGAATATTAAGGCTGAGCTTTGGCCCTATCCCTGAAATGCTGATTAATTTGAGAAAGATTTCCCTTTCATCCTTGGATGAAAATCCATACAGGGAAAGGGAATTGTCTGTAACGTGGGTGTAGATGAAGAGCTCAACTATTTCGTTGAGACCTCCCAGCTTTAAATATGTGGAAAGGGGAATCCAGACACAATAACCAACGCCTCCGATATCAAGGACGACCTGCTTGGAAGACTTTTGAATCATGTTTCCTTTAAGATAAGCAATCATTATCTCTTTTACCTCTCTCCTTCTGATTCCTCTATTTTTTGGTAAAACATTCTCGAGTTTAAATGGCAGAACGCGGTTGCCAGGGCATCCGAAGTGTCTGTCTCAAGCTTCTTGTCTTTAATGTTGAGCAGTGTTTGAACCATAATCCTCACTTGATTTTTATCAGCATGACCGTAGCCCGTAACCGCTTTTTTTATCTCCAAAGCAGAATACTCAAAGAGCGAACAGTTATGGGAAGCAACAGCTACCAAAATAGCGCCTCTTACCTGACCAAGGGTGATAACTGTTTTGATGTTCCGTGCATAAAAAAGATTTTCAATGGCCACCTCATCGGGTTCAAATTCCACTATGAGATCATCCATGCGTGATTTTATTTCGTTTATTTTATGGTGGAAGAGCTTCCGGCGAGATGGTTTGATAACTCCGCAATTAAGGACGGTGTAAGTATTATTGGAGAATTCGATGATGCCGAATCCTGTAGATTGAATACTGGGATCAATTCCAAGGACCCTCATAAAAGTTATTTTTTAGCCAGAATATCTGGCAATTTCCTCTTCATCTATATCAAAGTTGGCCCAGACATGTTGAACATCATCATGATCTTCTAGCTCTTCCATCAGCCGCAGGAGCTGCTGGGCATACTTTCCCTCCAATTTAACATAATTCTGAGGAATATAGCCTAGGTTGGAAGCAGCTAACTCTATGTTTTGTTCTTTCAGAGCATTGACCACTGATTCATAATTTTCAGGTGAGGTAAAAATTTCGTAGTTGCTGCCGTCCTCCCTTAAATCCTCTGCCCCTGCATCCAAGACTATATCTAAGAGCTTATCTTCTGATGCTTTTGCTTGCTCGATAATGATGTATCCTTTGCGTTTGAACATCCAGGCGACACATCCAGATTCGCCGATGCGGCCATTGTTTTTTGTAAAGACATGCCTTAACTCAGAGATTGCTCTGTTTTTATTGTCAGTTAAAACTTCCACATAGATCGCCACGCCACCTGCACCGTATCCTTCGTAGACGATCTCTTCGTAGTTTACCCCTTCCAGCTGCCCTGTTCCTTTCAAAATGGCTCTTTTGATGTTATCAGCAGGCATGTTTACTGCCTTGGCGTCAGCGATAGCTTTTCTTAACCGGGGATTGGTATCCGGATCACCCCCGGCGCTACGCGCAGAAACAGATAATTCACGGATAATTTTCGTGAAGATCTTGCCTCTTTTGGCGTCATGGGCAGCTTTTTTGTATTTTATAGAGTGCCACTTTGAATGGCCTGACATTTTATCTCCTTCCGATTAAGTCAAAAAAATTCTAACATAAATAATGGAGGCTTGCAATAAAGAGAAAGTGTGGATTTGATAAATCAAAGCTATCCATTTTATATAGGCATATCAATGAAGAAATTCAGCTAAAGGGCGGAGCGAGCTTTGTTAAATTTGTTAAGCAAAAAGTCTAATTCTCAATCTACCTATTGAGATTATCTAATATATAGCATATATAAGTTGAGAAACTGGAAGAAAAATAAAGTAGGGTAAAAAATATTATTTTTCGCCTGGTAATATAGAACGAGAAATATGGAAAAATTATACAGAAAAGGTCTTCGCCTCGAATATTTTACTGTAGCCTATAACATTATTGAGGCTATTGTATCAATTGTATTTGGCAAAATTGCAAACAGCATAGCCCTGGTTGGGTTTGGCTTGGACAGCATAGTGGAGTCATTATCAGGCTTTGTTTTGATCTGGCGGCTGAGACAACACAAAAAGATCTCAAAAGAAGAAGAGGAAAAGATAGAAAAGAGAGCGATGAAGTTTGTGGCCTTGACTTTCTTCATACTCGGTCTTTATGTCCTATTCCATTCTATAAAGAAATTGGTTTTCAAGGAAATCCCTGATCCTTCTTTACCGGGAATAATAATAGCTTCTATTTCGATTGTCGTTATGCCCGTATTGACCATGCAGAAGTATAAGACAGGCGTACAGATTAAGAGCAGGGCATTAATTGCTGATTCTAAGGAAACTTTGGCCTGTGCCTTTCTCTCTGTAGCACTGCTTATAGGATTAGGATTGAATTATTTGACTGGTTTCTGGCAGGCAGACCCGATAGTAGGCTTCATAATCGTAGTATTTTTATTTAAAGAGGGAATAGAAGGCTGGAAAGAATCAAGAGAATAAGGATGCAATAATTGGAGCCTTTATCAATATTTTTTCTTGAGCTCTTGCTTGCATTTGGTAAAGCCACCCATTATCTGGGGATCTTTTTTAACCATGCTTCTGAAAATGAACGGAAAGATTATGGTCGTCGTTAAGGCCATCATGACCAAGCTAGAATAAACATGGGCATTTACCAACCCTGCCTGGAGTGAGAGATAGGCTATAGCTAATTCAACAGCTCCTCGACTATTCATTCCCCAGCCTACTAAATAGAGCTGTTTCCAGCTCAGCCCAGTGAAAGGCTTGGCAGACAAACTTCCTGCTATTTTTCCCGCAATGGCTACTATGACAATCACTATTAGTAACCAGGGATCAAGGGCCAGGGATTGAAAGTTGAAGTGAATTCCCATCCCGATAAAGAAAAAAGGGACGAGAAAAAGAAGCAATAATTTCTCGATATAAGTAATTAAGGGTTTCTCTCGTCCTATGAGTCCGTGGACTAGAATACCAAAAAAAAACGCTGAAATGGCAATAATTGTGTTCGCGAATTCTTTTGTGGCGATATTCCCTATAAAGAGATAGCTCACCAAAGCAAATAGTAAGAGTCCTAGAATGTCATCTATAATGCCTGCTCCCATCATTAGCGACCCGACTCGTGTATTGAGCTTATTAAGTTCAAGTAGCACTCTTGCTTTAGTTGCTTCGGCTGTTATAGCCATGCTTATGCCAATAGCAAGAGATGTGAATGTAGAAAAACCTAGAGCGAGGGAAACCGAAACTCCCAACAAAAACGGAATGATTGCAGCGAAAAAAGCGACCGCTGCTGCTTCTTTTCTTTCTTCATAAAGTAGACACCAGGATATTTCCATTCCTGCAAGGAACATTAAAGTAAAAAAGCCAAAATCGCCCAACATTAGGATAAAACCAGTGTTTGGTTCCAAAATAATGCTCTTTACAAAGGGTGAACCCAAAATGATTCCACCCACAATCAAACCAACAACCGAGGATGAGTTTAGTTTTTTGGCTAGAAAAGTAAACAAAAAGGAAACTATAAGACAAATGATTAAAGTGATGATTAGTGTCATAGGCGGTAACTAATTAGTTATATTAACAGTAGGCGCTATTTTTTTATAGGCTTAGATCATTAAATAGTCAATCATTCAATTAGGATTATCGAAAATGTTATAAATAATATTTTGTCAAATTAGGCAAAAAATAGTCAGGATAGCTGCTTTCTGATGATGAACACCAGAATGGGAGGAATGATTATCCACTGGATAAGAGGGACAATGCCGACGTCAATATAAGGGATAACAGGCATGAGATCGGAATAGGCCCATAGCTTATTCAAGGAAACATTCTTTATCTCGCTGAATATTGTGTAGCTGACTCCAAAAGCAACGAACAAGAGTAGTTTTCCCTTTGTGAGATTTAGGAACCAGATTCTGCTTTTTGAGATTAAAGCAACTAACCAGAAGCTTCCGAGGGAAATCATCACATCCCCTAAGGTGCAGTGGAACCTGTACCATATGATAGTTTTGATCTTATCGCTTATATCGAGGAAAAAAGGAGTCTGCAGCACTTCCCAGGCAAAATTAAGCAGAAAGGCGAAGAAAGCTATATTCAGCTCGGAGATCGAGGTCAATCTTTTCATCCTCTGAATTTTCATATTCCCAAAATATTTTTTAATATCATACGCAAAAAGAAAGAGATTGACAAATTCTATAATTTCTATATAATTGTAATAGTATACCCTGGTATGGTATTAGAGGGTGTCATCTTAAAAGAGTAAAATACTGAGGAGTAAACCTTCAAAACCAATATTTTTAAGTTTTGTTTAAAAGTCAAGAACCTTTCACACGGCTCAGCTTACTCGTTAGGCGGTCGGTATAGAAAGGTTGAGTATCTCGAAAAGTAAAGCTAATTAATTATTTGAGGAGGTGAAAATGTCTAGTGATTATAAAACGGATAGAGCATCTGTCCAGGTAGTTATAGAAAAAGAAGCCACCGGAAAAGTCAAAGATATTTACAAGGAAATTCAAAAAACCTTAGGAATTGATTTTGTGCCTAATATGTATAAGGCTTTGGCCGGTAATCCGGACTATCTGGAGATGACCTGGAAAAAAGTGCAGATGGTGATGGGTGTAGATGGGAAGTTAGGCAGAAAAACGAAAGAAATCGTGGCGCTGACAGTATCAATCATGAGTGGCTGTGAGTATTGTACCAGCGTCTACAACGAAGCAGTAAAATATGCCGGCTTGGATGATGATGCCTTGCTTGAGCTATATGCGGTGATTGATCTTTATTCAGGTCTCAACAGGCTTAACATTGGATTGCAGACCAAGATGGATGAAAAACCCTGGCATGGTTGTGGAGGAGGTTGAAATACTTAACCTAGGCCCCGAGGCGGCCAGAATTCTGTGGCCGATATTTACAGGTTTCATTTTAAAGGAATAAAATCATGAGGAGTAAACCTTCGAAGCCAATATTTTTTAGTTTTGTTTCTCTTGTATTTCTTTTTTTCTTAGGAAGAGTAATGATTTATGCTGAGCCAGGTCAGGAAATGTCTTCTGCAGGTTTGAGTCGAGTTAAATTTTCTCTTGAGGGAGGTTATGCTCATTCTGAGGGCCGGGGTGGGATGGTTGATGTAAAAGCAGAAATTCAATTTAGCCTTGCTTCGAATATCAGAATTGGTTTGGGCATCGGTTATTTGAGTGACATCGATAGCATGCACATGGGCGGAAATGTTGGAGGCATATCAGGTGGCATGATGGGCGGCCAAACGGGTGGTTTTTCTGGACATAGTCATGATTTTAGAGCTGTCCCTCTTACCTTAAGTTTATACTATGTTCTCCCCGTAAATAATAAGCTAAATATTTTTATGGTCGGAGGAGGGGGGTATTATTTGAGCTCTTTCAGGGATATATCCACTCAGGAAGAAAATGGCTTTGGGCCCCATGCTGGCTTTGGATTTGAGCTTGAAATTGCTGATAGAATTAAGATCGTAGCCGAGGGCATCTACCGTTTCGTCAATCTAAAGGGATTTACAGGCGAATTACATCCGGGTTTTAGAGAAGGAATGGAAGGTGAAGAGCATGAGGAAGGATTCTGGCATTACAATCATAGTCAGGGAGAATATCATTTTCACAATTCTTATGAAGATCAAGCCCAAATGATGATAGATTCTCCTCCCTACAATATCAGCCTAAATGGATTCAGTCTCCGCGCAGGAATAAAGTTCAGGTTTTAAAGAAAACTTACTTTCTAAAGAGCCGTCTTAATTCTTAGCGGATAGATCATAAGGACTAATGGCGGCTTACGAATTTAATTCGTTACAATTTATGTATTCAGTCTCCTGTCTCTATCAGGAGACAAAATTACCTTTTGTATTAATTATAGGCTAGTTCCTTTTAAGATTAGTGGCTTGAAGAAAATTAAGCGATCAGCTGGGTGAAAAAAAATTTATTTAAAAAAAGCTTGACATACCATAGGGGGGTATACTATATTATATATAGAGGCTGAGATGAGAAATAATGAAAAGAATATATGGAATAAAAAAATTAAAAATAAGGAGGTAGTCCGATGATGTGGGGAAACCAAGGATTCATGGGAGGATTTATGTGGATTTTTTGGATTGCAATAATCGTTGGCATAATCCTTCTCGCAAAGTGGATAGTCCAGCAGAACAGACCAGGTGGACAACAGCAGGGAGAGGACCCTGTAGAAATATTGAAGAAGAGATATGCCCGAGGGGAAATTGATAAAGAAGAGTTCGAACAGAAAAAGAAAGATTTGCTATCTTGAGAACTTGGCCTGTTTTTGAAAAATAATAGATCAGATCGGATATAAAAGGAGGCCATTCATGAAATTACTCACGGCTTACGTAAGAACCTTTATAGCTGATAGAGTAATAAATGCTTTGAAAGAATTGAAGGCGCCCAGAATCAGCGCCATTAATGTTAAAGCCTTGGGGGATGAGATTCAACCAGATCAGCTTGAGATATCGGCAGAGCTGGGCTCCACATACACCACAATGGTAAAGATAGAGCTTATTTGTACAGATGAGTGTGTCGAGAGAGTCAAAAAGGTAATATTAAAACAGGCGAGAACCGGATACAAGGGAGATGGATTAATTACAATCTCTCCTGTGGAAGAAGCTATAAGCATCAGGACCAGCAAAAATGGAATACTGCCTTGTGGCTGTGATATCTCGAATAGCTGATTTGATATATGAAGCCTGCTCAATTAGCTAATTAGCCATATTTAATCAGGACATGAATAAATTTTAGGTAAGGGAGGTGGCTTGAAATGGAAGGGCCCTTTATAAAAAAAAGGAAGATTGCATTTGCCGGGATAAAAGACCAAGGGAACGCGAACAGGATAAAAGAGTACCTGAATAAGAAAACAGGAATGATCGCAGTAGATGTCGAAAGTCAAAAGGGGTTTGTAGGAGTCGAATATGACCTTAGGAAAATAAACTTTGAGACGATCGAGAGATCCATAGAAGAGTTGGGCTTTAACTTATCTCAGGAAATTACAGAGAAGTTTAAAAGGGGAATGGCTAAATTTACAGAGCAGAACGAGTTGGACAACTTAACTGCAGTTCCCTCATCCTGCTGCGAAGACCCTAAAGAGATCTCTCATAATGCGAATAGACATGGTTGATTGAACTTGAAAAGGGAAAAAAACTAAAGGAAATAAATTTCTTTGATGATAAATTAGCATTAGAATTTACAAAAGAGGGAAGATGAGTCTACCTGGATAGAAAAAAGTAAACAGGCGAGAGTTTCTTTTTTCTCTGGAATCGGAGCTGCATCATTTTATACGGTTTATCTCAAACAAAATCACAACGCCTCAGAAAGGATAAGTTACTCTTATATAGGCCTTCCAAGTCCTGCTGCTCTCAAAGTCGCCTCATCGGGGCCCCGTCCGGAGCAGCAATTCGCTAGCTTCCCATCAATGACAACAGCAGGTACTGATCGAATACCAAGACTTCTGGCTTTCTCTGCCACTTCAGGTTTATTCATATCAAGTATACTCACCTCACAAGATGGACAAGCAATATGATTAATCATCTCAACCGTTTCCGTGCATACTGGACACCCGGCACTGAAAACCTCAATTTTACGCTTTGTACTCATAATTTATACCTCCTTTCTTTATTATTTTTCACGTACTGCCAAAATAGGCCTTTCATCAATTTCTTTTAGAGAAAATACCTTTGGAGTTCTTAATAAACAACATAATGATCACTTGAAGAAATCATTTTTACAATTTCCTTAAGGTCTATAACCTCAAACGCTTCGGATGATAATGAAGATATATCTCCGTATTTCTTTGAGATACCTGACACAACAAGCATCGCACCATTGATATAAAATTTCGCACCCTGCCCTACAAGGTAGGAAAGATATTCTCCATAAGTCTTTGGAACTTTATCGATAGGTATATCAAATTCTCTCGCTAATTCTTGGCGCAGGCGTTCTGGCAGTTTGTATTTTTCTAATTTATCTCGTCCACGCCATCCCCTTTTATAGGTGTTCACAGCAGAAGCGTCGATAATAACCGAGACAGCATATCCGGTTTTCAGAGCGGCCTGAATAAAATTGTAGGCGACACAAATCTGTGCATCATCTTTTGAAAGGGATGTCTTGATATGAACCACATAGACTTCTTTTTGTTCTTGACTGGACGAGGATAAAGATGTCCAGAGTAAAAAAAGAACTAAAAGGCACATCTGTATTTTTTTCACAGTATCCTCCTTTGTTTGGAATTTCTTAAAATATTACCAGCTTATTCCAATATCCAAGGTTAAATTTGTTCGTATATCCACTTAAATTCTACCGGGTTTTCTAATTCTTTTAAAAATGCTTTTATCACTCCACACAACAGCTCATTTTCTTTATGTCCCTTCTGAACGATTGGGCGCCAATTTTTATTGCCTCTGATAAGGTTGGAAAGATATGTAAAGTATCTATTACGTCATCAACCGTCATCCTGTTTTTGACAATCATTACTGCTTCATGGATCAAATCAGCCGCCTGAGGTGCTAGGATGTGAATACCTACTATCTCCTGAGTTTTGTCCTCAATTACGACTTTTATCGCTCCTCTTGTGTCTTTTATTGCCTGCGACTTCGGCACTAATTCCATGGGAACTGTGTTGCATCTACAATTGATTCCCTTTTCAGTTGCCTGTGCGGCGGTTAATCCAACTCCTGCAAGCTGGGGATCGGTGAAGACTGCACGGGGGACAACTCTATAATCCATCTTCATCTTATTACCTGAAAATGAGTTGCTGGCTGCAATCATACCTTCCTTGGCTGCGACGGTTTCAAGCATTGGCTCACCTGTTACATCCCCTGCAGCCCAGACGTTTTCGCTCGCCTGCATCTCCTCATTGACAATCACCTCACCTTGCTTGCTTAGTTTAACCCCGAGTTTTTCCAATCCTAATTTAGAAGTATTGGCTCTTCTTCCTGTTGCAACTAGCAACTGCTCTCCTTTGAATTCTTTTTCCTTCCCTTCAACCTCTGCCTTTACAATTATTTCCTTTCCCTCCTGTTTAACACTTTTAATTGCACATCTTGTCCAAATCTCTATTCCCTCATCCTGCTGGTATCTCTGAAGCAGGTTGGAAAGTTCAGGCTCCTCTCTTGGGACTATTCTTTTGCTTCTTTGCAATAGATAAACCCTGCTTCCAAATCTTGAAAACATCTGAGCAAATTCCAATCCCAACGGCCCCCCACCAGGAATAATCATTGATTCAGGTAATTTCTTCAGCAGTAGAGCTTCAATATTTGTTAGGTAGGCAACTTTCTCTATACCTTCAATCGAAGGAACGAATGTTGAGGAACCAGTGGCAATGATGAACTTGGTAGCATTATAAATTTTCCCGTTCACTTGGATTTCGGACTTAGAAATAAATCGGGCATTGCCCTCGATAAACTCAATGTGGGATAATCCATTTAATACTTTCTTGTATTTTTCGTCTCTAAATCTATCAACCAGTTTGTTTTTTTCCTCCATAATTCTCTTGAAATCAAAGGACACCGACGTCTTTAATCCTTTGAGATTATTTGCCTTTCCTCCGAATATTATTTCGCCCACATGTAATAAATGTTTGGTTGGCAGACAACCGACATTTACGCAGGTTCCACCAATTCCGACGGTATTGTTATTTATCATCAATGTGTTAGCCTTTAGTTCATTTGCTTTCATGGCTGCGCCAAATCCTGCTGCCCCTCCGCCCAGGATAATCAAGTCAAATATTTTCACTCAGGCCTCCTGAAATCACTGTTTTATAACCTTATAACCAGATTTATTTATCGCTTCCAACATGTTATTTATATTTACTTTGCCTTTTTCAAACTTAATATTAACTTCTCTCTTTTGATGGTCGGCTTTCACTTTTATTATGCCATCGAGTTTCTTGACTGCTTTTTCAATATTGAATTCACAGCCAGTACATGTCATTCCTTCAACAGGAATTATAACTTCTGATATTTCGCCCTTCATATGATTGTTTCCTGAACTTGTGTTTAGTGAACCAACCAGCTGAGGAAATGCCAAGAAAAATGCAACTAATATCGTTCCAGCCCATAAAGCAATTTTATTCCATTTGGATGCTCTGCGGATTTTACAGGTTCCATCATCGCATCTGACCTTCCTTTTTCTATAAGTTAAATAAAAGGCAAGGCCAAGGAAGATACCTGTCATCCCCATAAAATAAGGACGAAGGTTTGTAAACTTTGAAAATAGACCAGCACCCCCTACACCTAGTATGGCCAAAACTACAGGACCAATACAGCAGAGATGAGTTATTATTGCTAAAATAATTGATCCGAAAATAGGAAGGCTTGTCAATTTTTTGTCTCTCTGGCTTTTTGCATTCATTGGTTTTATCTCCTTTCCTAAGTATCCAGCGCCTCCAGTATCGGGCATTTACCGGCTGGCCCACTTCCTTGGCACGATGCCCTCAATTTCGTAAGTGCTTCCTTTATCCTCTGGAGAGCATGGATCTTTTCTTTAATATCGGTGATCTTGACCTCTGCCATTCTCTTAACATCAGCACAGTTGGTATTCGGGTCAACTCGCAAAGAGAGGAGTTCTGAAACTTCTTTTAAAGAGAATCCTAGTTCTTTAGCACGCTTAATGAACTGTATGCGTGCGATGCTGTCCTGGGAGTAATGCCGGTAACCTGACTCGCTGCGAAGAGGTTCAGGTATAAGTCCTCGCCGTTCGTAATAACGAATGGTTTCAACGTTCACCTGCGCTTTTTTGGCCAACTGACCCGTAGTTAAAATGTTCATTTTTTTATCTCCATATACATAATATAAACCCTGTACCTAAGTACGATGTCAAGCCTTTTTTTTGTTATTTTGCCAAAAAACTTAATATGAATTATTTTAGTTTCTTTTTATATCCCGCCCGGATTCATATTTGTAAATTTTGTGGACACTCACAAATTCTGAACCCAGATTCGAGAATTATGTGTCCGGGCAAGCTACAGCAGACTATATAAAACAAATCTCATAGAATCTTAAAAATGTAACGAAGGCTCATGAAAATCCCAATAAGAATCATGGCGATACCGGCAAACTCTCTCAATTTCCTTTCTACTGATTTTTTTATTAAAAAAGAACGATCAAACAGTGCTGCACTCTGCGAAATAACAATCACAGTTAATAGTAAAGGAATACTTGAGCCAATTCCGAAAAAAACTGGATAGAGGACAACATTGTTGCTTGAAATGGCCAGTGGGATAAGCACACCAAAAAAAATTGCCGCTGACATGGGACAAAAGGAAAGAGCAATTAAAATCCCTAAAACAAAGCCTCCTATTATGCCAAATTTTGCTAGCCCCTGGAGAAAATGCGCAGGAATTCTTATTGTGTACTGTCTTGGTAGTAGAATGCCCGAAAGAATCATGCCGACTATGATAAGAATGGGACCTAAAAGCTGCCTCATGTAAATCTGAAGGAAATTAGCAGCAATAGGAATATTAAGCACGCCATGTGAAATAAAGATCCCCAACACAGCAAATGTAATTATTTCACCAAGAACAAAAAGCAAAGCTATTAATATCCTGTTCTTATAGTGTTGCTTCCAACCGTAAAGGAATGAAATAGCTGCGATATTGGTGCTTAGGGGACATGGATGGATAACGGTGAGAGCGCCAAGACCTAACGAGGTAAAAGCTCCCATTAACAAAGTGCTCATTGGCGGCCTTGGCGAAATTCTATAAGCTCAGAACTGAACATCTCTATGAATTTCTGTTTTTTATCAGTAAGATGCCAAGCCTCAGTTATAATTTTCCAGCGCGCTTCTTTGCTTCCACTCACATCAACAAACACAAGTGTACTCGTAAAAAGATCATATTTTTTTCTTAAACTTTCATATCTGGGAAGCTCCATATCAATCATTCGAAATGCAATATTTCCATCCTGTAAATCATCTGAAAAATATATATTTAAGGCTTCTTTTGTGTGGTTTTCCATGTCATTGCAGAATTTACATCTTTGGGTGAGATGAAATTGAAGGATAAGCACGCCATTCTGAAACGGCAAATCAAACTCCTTAACTAAATCAAAATTGACAAATTCCATTGTGACGCGGTTTTTTTGTAAAATATTACCAACGAATACAACCAGGCTAATGGCAATAAACAACAGTAGACTCCATCTCAGGAAAACAAGCGAAAATTTCTTGCTTGATTTTTTGTTGTTAATATAATTTTTGATTTTCTGTCGAAATTTCTGGTTGATTGTAAACTTCGACTTCATCTCCCTTGCTTTTATTTCACCTGAAAAGGCATAAATATTGACCGGACATGAGTCGGGCGCAGAATTTGCACGGGCAACTTGCAGCACTCCAGCTTCAACCAGCTGGTTGGCAGCTTTCACTCCGTCAGATGGACAACATCCATTAAAATCACGGGCATCACTTCCTGTAATAATGAAATACTCGGAATTAGATTCGATAAGCTTTAGCAGCCTTTGTTTCATTTCTGAAGGTGTCTCTTCCAATACTCTCAAATCAACAGTATTAGCCGGATCAAACCGAGCATTTATTTTAAGCGTCTCGACCAGGCAAATCGTTCCTTGCTTTTTATATACATTCTGAAAATTTAAAGGATTTCCTGCAATCGGTGCCAGATTGCCTTTGAGCAGAATGCCCGCATCCGATTTCATTACGGCCTGGGCAGCAGAATCCGAAATTCTTAAAGGCACACCTCTGTGAATCATGGTGCCGTCACCCATTATCAAGATTTTGAAAGGGCCGGGATAAAGGACAACAGAAGTAAGTTCTTCATGCCCGTCAGAGTAATTTAATGTATTGGCAAGCTGCGCTGCATCGGATTCGAAAGTATCGCAGTCAAAAGGTGCCGGATCCGTTTTAAGACGAGCAATAAGTTCAGGATTCCCTTTGGTGATTTTTACAATTTTTTTGTAGATAGGAAGGCTGTAAATGATGGCTGTCTTTTCACAAATATGCGTCTCTTCAAAAAGTAGATGGTGGTCATCGTCCACTGCGGCAAAAGCGCTGCCCCGATAACATGCTGATTTTCCTGTATCATAGCAGGGATTATCTTTCCCTTTGTAGGCAACGATTTTGATGCTTCGGATTAACTCCTGTTTCGGAATTATAAAGAATCCGAAAAAGCCGGCAATTTCAAGCGATTGCATAACGGGTGACAAACTTGCTAAGGAGCATGTAATCTCTATGTTACCAGTAGCTGGAAGATTATCATAAGCTGTGTAAATATCGCTTTCGCTGGGACAATGCAGGGTTATCTTGTTCTCCAAGAAGTCTTTGACTTTGAATGTTTTCCTAGCATTAATCATGAGTAATAGCCTAGGCCAGCAGGCGCTGTCTGTTTACGACTTCTACGAAAGTTGTTACCAGCTCTTCAACCTCATCCTGAGTTGTAGTGCGGCCCATAGATATCCGTACTGTTCCAATTGCATCCTTCTCTGAACGGCCTAAAGCAGTGATGATGCGAGATGGCTTAACATCGTTGGAATGACAGGCTGAACCTGCTGAGATTGCAAACCTTCTTAGGCTCATCTCAGTGACTAAGTTAGTCCCAATCGTTCCCGGAAAGGAAATAGAAATCAGTCCTGGTAAGCCATCATGTTTTGAATTTAACAAGAAATCAGAAAATTGCTCTGAAAGTCTCTTAAGAAAAAAATCAGTCAATTGATACAGTCTAAGCGATTCATCGCAAATCATAGAATGACTCTTTTCCAGTGCTATCAGGGCAGCGGCTAATCCTGCGACATTTTCCGTTCCTGCACGTAACTCTTGCTCCTGGCCTCCACCCAGAATTTGGGGAGCTAAATCGAAAGAATTTAGAAAAAATCCGCCAACGCCACGGGGACCACCGAATTTATGCGGAGAGAAAGTGTAAAAATCTACTGGAACACATTCCAAATTGACTTTGATATGTCCTAAAGCTTGAATGCCATCGCAATGGAAAAGTAAATTGTTTTCTCTACATAATTCACCATAAGCAGCAATATCGTGGATAATGCCGGTTTCGTTGCAGGCATGAACCGCACTAAAAAGAATAGTATTTTTCTTTATAGAATCCTGTATTTTCTTTAGGGATAACCGACCATTCTTCTCCAAAGGTACGACATCGACACGACCTTTATAAAGTTCTTTTGCGAACCATGCGGATTCGTGGACATCAATGGCAAGCAGCAGCCGTCCTTTTTGATATTTCTCCATGAGTCCGCGGATAACCAGATTGTTCGCTTCAGTTCCGCTCGAAGTCAGAACGATTCTGGCTTTCTTTAACTGGCACAGCTCTCCAAACCTGCGCTTCATTTCTTCCATGGTTTTATTTGCTTCTCTACCCGGAAAGTGCGCGGAGGAAGGATTACCATAAAGTTCTTTGGAAACTCTGGTGAATTCCGCTAAAACCTCAGGAATAGGAGGGCAAGAGGACGCATAATCAAAATAATGAAATGCCATTGTTTTTCATCTTATATCATTAAGAATATTATTTACCCATTTTTATTCGTTTCCACCATACTTCCGTCTTTGAGCAAGATCGTCCGCGTCGAAAATTCCGTATTATCTAGATTGTGGGTTACCATGACGATCGTCTGCTTCTTTTCATGGAGGGTCTTGAATAACGCCATGATCTCTTTCCCTGTTTTTGAATCCAGATTTCCAGTGGGCTCGTCAGCCAGTAGGATGGGCGGCGAATTGACCAGGGCCCTGGCGATGGCCACCCTCTCCTGCTCTCCTCCTGAAAGCTGGTCTGGGAACCTATTCTCCTTTCCCTTCAAACCTGTCTCTTCCAGCATCTCCTCAGCCATCTTTGACTGATCCCTGTTAGTGATCTCAGTAATAGCAAGAGGAAGCATGACGTTTTCTATCACAGTGAGATAGGAGATCAAATGGAAGGATTGGAATATAAAACCTAAATATTCCCTTCTGTAATCGGCCAGCCTCTCCATGGGGAGCTTATAAATGGGAATCTCATCGACCACCACTGTCCCCCCAGTTGGGTGGCTGAGGCCGCCCAGAACCGTCAGAAGAGTCGACTTTCCTGAGCCAGAGGGCCCCATCACGGAGACGAATTCTCCCTGCTCGATGTTAAGGTTCACATCATTAAGGGCCATCACACTCTCTTCTCCGCTCTTGTAAGCCTTGCTCAGCTTTTTAATCTCTATTAAACTCATTTTTGCACTCCTTTCCGGTAAAAATTTTCACACTTCTCATCACACATATTAGCTTCGTTCCTTAGCTCAAAGTGATCGCAGAGCATCCGTAGGGTCCATCTTCGAGGCGTGGATCGCCGGATATGCGCTTGAGAGGATCCCTATAAATACTGATAGAAGGACTGTACTTGCGGCCAATAATGGATCCAAAATCCATTTTCCTCGCTCAATGCCTGTGACGATAGGACCGAGGAATTGGGACAATCCTTCACCGAGAATGAATCCCAGAACCCCTGCGATCAGAGCCATGATTAGAGCCTCCAAAAAGATGATCCGTACGACATGAGATTTTCGAAAGCCGACCGCTCGGAAAATACCAATCTCTCTCTTTCTTTCATTCACCGAGGCAGTCATGTTAGTAAAAACGATTAGCCCTCCTATAAAAAGAACGATGATCGAAATTCCGATGGAAAATTTCTTTAGATGCTCCAAGGCATCCATCTTGGTCTGAATGGTCTGTTTGATTGCCGTTACTTTTGCATGTGGCAGCTCAATTGAGATCTGTCGGACAATCTCCTCGATCGGGCAGGTATTGCAGAAGGCAGAAATTTCGATTAGACTTAGTGCTTCGTGCTTTTGTACTATCTCCTGGACAAAACTCAGATCTCCGAAGATAAGATAGTCATCTTGTGATCCAGTCTCATCTAAAACTCCTGCGATCCTCACAGTTGTTTCATTTATGGACAGTTTATCACCCCTGCTTTTTTGAAGATGAGATGCCACATCGTTTCCCAGAAGAACCTCATCATGATTTTCCGGGATATTTCCATGAACCTTCCACCACTTTTTCAGTCGAACCTCTTCTCTAAATTGAACTCCCATGAGAGGCACCTTTTTTCCTGCGATATCCACAACCTCGAAAAGCTTAGGCGAAACGGTGTTAATGTTCTCGCGGACATCGATCTTCCGGATCTTGGGGACATCTGAATTCTTCAGGATCTGAGTGCCTACAGAAATCCCTCCAAGGCTCATACCTCCATAGCTGAGAGAGAAGGCATCCGATCGAGGGAGTATAAGGATATTGGCTCCATACTCATCAAGTTTATTGGATATATCTTCATTCATCATTCGGGTGATAGAGATGAGAGTAATCGCAGTAGTAACTCCGATGGTTAGCCCTAGGATAAGAAATAACGCCTTTCCTTTCCGTTTCCGAAGGTTATTAAGAGAAATATCTTTAATCTTCATGGGATTGATCCATTCTTATGTTGAAATCTTTCGATGAAAAGCTGTTTCATATTCTCGGTCTCCATCGGCTGACCGCCTGTTCGTCAATCCATATTCGATGGTTTTCAATGGTGTTCGGAATGAAATCCGGTGGGTAAGTGAGACATCCACCCTTTATCCCCCGAAGCGTCTCCAGATTCCATTCCGTGGCACAAGCATTGCAAACCATGGATTTACCTCGGATATGAAAGCGAGTGGATTGGCATGGTTCACACACGCTCACGGCCGTGATCGCTTTTCCCGATGGAGTTATATAAGCAAGGAGAGGGAGCTTAGAACCATTATTATCGTATTCAAATCTTACAATCTTTTTGTCCAGGACGGCATCGAAATCAATAGATATTCTTCCATTCTCAACAGTCGCCTCAACATTGGTCATCTCGATGGCCTGCCCTGAATAGTTCACTCTCTCACTGACCTGAGGCAGCGAGGAAATTGCTGGATTTCTGCCCGAATTCCCTCGAAACCAATTATAACCGATCCAACCTAGAAAGAGAGCTATCATAATCAATAAAATCGATGTTTTAAAAGAAAGCTTCTTTTTCTTTGCTAAAACTTTTCCTCTTTTGTCTTTTAAAGATCTAGAGAAAGATACTCCGCATTTTTTACAAAAACGGTTTGAACGCAGATTTACTGTCTTGCATTTTGGACAAATTGTCCTCTGAACATTTCCTTTATTTTTTTTCATTATTTACCTCCATACAACGATTTATTTTCGATGACCATACTTTTCATCCACCAGTTCGATAACCTGTTCTGTAGTCAGGCCTTCAGCCAGGTTTTTACGAATAAAATTTTTCTCTTCAACAGACCCTTTTGGCATATCACATGTACAGGTTTCGAGAGGCAGCTCACCGCATCCGCCGCAGGCACATAAGAAATTCTTAGCAACAGCGATCACTCTCGCTTCATCCATCCCGCTCGTTGATGTTTCATAGGAGACTGGCGATAAAGACATGCTGGATTGATTCTCTTTTTTGGAGACCGTTATTGCCTGTTTGACGAAGAACACTGAGATTAAAAACAAGACAATAAAGATAAATATGGTCTGGTAGGATGGAGTTGTGGATTTTCTTCTAGCGTTATTTTTTGGCCTACGGATGATTTTTTCTCCACAGGCAACGCAAAAAAGGGCGTCCAGGTCATTGAATTGACCGCAGTCTTTACATTTTCGTTGATTTTTTTTAACCGGTTTTCTGGCTCCTGATAATTTCTCTCCGCATTCGATACAAAAGATAGAGTCTCCCGGATTGTCAGAACCGCATTCAGGACATCGAAGCCGGATTCTCATGGATGATCCGCATTTTCTGCAAAATTTAAATGACTCCGGGTTATTTAAGCCGCATTGTTGACATTTCATGATATTCCTCCTGTTTTGGATGCAATCTTCCAATATAGATGCATATAGTCTGCGTAAGAAAGATTTTTTAAAGAGGGATGTTTAAAGAATGGATGTAGGCGGGTGACAAATAGATTTTACAAATCCCTGGTCTGAAAGGGTATTCAGATCAATCGAAATCAGAAAAGAGGAATGTATAGGCATAAATAGGCCCGCTTTCTTAGGAAGATAGAGGCCGATTGAATTTGAAGTCACGCATAAATGACAGGCCATGCTTTCGGAGCTGCAACAATCCGCATCGCAAGATTTTTCAAGACTAACTGGAGAAAACATGCCACCGTCGAAAGCTTGAAGAAAGTTGGATGTTCCCATAAATAGAAGAGGTAGCAAAAGAACGGCTGCGAAAATATTCAATCCTTTTTTTAACACAGACCGAACGTACCATATTCAGATATAATTTGTCAATTTCAGTTTTAAGTAAGCTGATGATTTTTCTATCGTCATGTTCATTAAAGTCCTCACAATTTTTTGATAATCCTTCTGACCTGCTTCCCTAATATCGGCCCGGATGTTGTGTTAAAATTTTTGCTTGACATACCTAGGGGGGGTATACTATAATGTATCAGAAGGTGAAAATGAAAGAACAAAATACTACTCACCAAGATGAAATCGTATCCTTGAAAAAAAACATTATGGGAGGAACAATGAAATCAGAAAAACTAATCTTAACACTTGCGACCGTCTTTATCCTTTTCTCCGTGTCTTTCAACTGGGCACAACATAGTCCGGATGAAAAAACGATGATGGAGAATTGGATGAAGTACGCCACGCCGGGTCAGCCACATCAGTTCCTGGCGATGCAAGAAGGTGAATGGGCCTTGGCAAGTAAAATGTGGATGCAACCGGGGGCTCCCCCTAGTGAATCCAAAGGTATGGCCGAGGGCAAAATGATTCTTGGTGGTCGATATCTTCAAATGCAGCACCACGCGGTGGTGATGGGCATGCACTATGATGGAATTACTATTGGGGCCTATGACAATCATCTTATGACGTTTATTTCCATTTGGATTGACAATATGGGAACGGGCGTTTTTCAAAGTAGGGGCACCCTGGACAACACAGGTAAGGTTCTTATTGAAATGGGTGAAATGTATGATCCCATGACCGGAAACAACCTTAAAATGAAAACGGTTACTACCCACATCAGTAATGAGAAATTCACCAAGGTCATGTACCATACAATGCCGGATGGCAAGGAATTTAAATCCATGGAGATGGTTTACACCCTAAAAAGTAAGCCTGAGAAGTGAAAATTATTTGGCGGGGGAGCTTCAGCTCCCCCCTCCAAATCTGATATTTTTTCCAAAATGAGAAGCCGTGGATGTCACTTTGCAATATTTAATATCTTTGGAGAAGCCAAAAGTAACGCCATTGTTTATTTCGAAGCAAAATATAGTTTCTAATAAAGAAAAGTATCTTGCACATTATGATGCTCAAATATTAGATATTAAAATGTTATTTAAATAAATAGAATGGAATTCAGAAAAATAAAACAAATTTAAGGATGTTTAAAAGATTGAAAATAAAAGGATTATTTTATGAAGATTTTTCTTGACATACCCTAGGGGGGTATGATATATGTACATATATAAGAGGTGAAAATGAAAGAACAAAAAACTGCTCACCAAGATGAAATCGTTCCTTTGAAAAGAATAGAGGGACAGATTAGGGGTATTCAAAAAATGATCGATGAGAAGAGATATTGTATTGATATACTCACCCAGCTCTCTTCAGTCGTAGGAGCTATAAAGCGTGTAGAAGAGAATATCTTAAGCAGACACTTGAAAGGATGTGTTCGGGGCTCCTTTATGAAAAGTAATAGAGAGGACAAAGAGGCGAAAATGAATGAAGTCATTGAACTTTTGCAAAACTTCAGAAAACGTTGAAAGGAGTGATCATGAGTTATTATTTCTCCAAAATAATTAATGAATCTTTCGATAAAACGATTATGAAAGTTGTCCTTTCTCTTAAAAATGAAGGTTTTGGCGTTTTGACAGAAATAGATGTCAAGGAAACATTGAAGAAAAAGCTGGATGTGGATTTCCAGAAATACATGATTCTTGGAGCCTGTAATCCGTCCTTTGCTTATAAGGCTTTAAAAGTCGAGGACAAGATCGGAATTATGCTGCCTTGCAATGTAATCGTCCAGGAAATCTCAGAAGGCGAAGTAGAAATTGCGGCTGTTGACCCTGTTGTTTCCATGAAAGCTGTTGAAAATCCGGCTTTGCTCGAAATAGCAAACCAAGTCCAAGAGAAATTAAAAAAGGTGATTGAAAGTCTTTAATTTTTAACTTTGTAATAATGTTTTATAATCAGATGTCATTGCGGGTGTGTGAAGGGAACTTGGCGATCTCTTTTTTTACTATGAACTCTGGACAATGAACTAATAAGGAGAATTAAGATGGCTAAAGATTTGGTTTGTGGAATGGAAGTTAAAGAAGAAGAGGCGGCTGGTTTTTCTTTGTATAAGAACAAAAAATATTATTTTTGTTCAAAAAATTGCAAGGAAAAATTTGATGAAAATCCGGAAGAATATTTAAAGTCTGAGGAAAGGGAAAAAGATCAAGTGTTGCCTGAAAAAGAAGTGGAACCAGAGCCTGCGCAAGAGCAGGAGGAAAAATCTGAAAGAATTGATATTCCTATCGTGGGGATGAGCTGTGCCAGTTGTGCTTCAACAATCCAACGGGGCCTGGCCGATTTAAAGGGAGTGGAGAAGGCAAATGTCAATTTTGCCACCTCCAAAGCTACTGTTTTATTTCAGCCCCAATTGGCTAGGCCAGAAGAATTTATCTCTTCTGTAAGAAAAAGCGGCTATGAAGTGGGAACTGTATCTTTAGAGCTCCCTATTCAAGGCATGGATTGTGCCTCCTGTGTTCAGAAGATCGAGAAAGCTCTTCTTCAAACCAGAGGAGTGACAAAAGCTGTGGTGAATTTAGCTACAGAGAAAGCCAAGATTGAATACCTTCCTTCAGAGACGGGCATTAAGGAAATAAAGCATGCTATAGAATCAACAGGCTACAAGGTCCTTGAACTCGCCCCTTCAGAGGAAGTAGAGGATCCGGAAAGACTCATCCGGGAGAAAGAATATAAAAAGCTAAAAACAAAGTTCATAGTTGGCCTTGTTCTGGGTCTTTTTGTATTTTTGGGTAGTTCTCGCCACTGGTTTCTTTGGGTTCCTTCCTTCCTGGGTAATTTTTATGTGCTCTGGGCGCTTGCTACTCCTGTGCAGTTCTGGATTGGGTGGCAATTCTATAAAGGAGCCTGGGGGGCATTCAAGCACAGAAATGCTGATATGAACACTTTGATAGCTGTCGGCACTTCAGCCGCCTATCTCTACAGTGTGACAGCGACTCTTTTTCCTTCCTTCTTTGAGGCAGGCGGAATAAAGCCTGTGGTATATTTCGACACATCAGCGCTTATCATAGTCCTGATACTCCTTGGAAGACTTCTTGAAGCCAGGGCCAAAGGACAGACTTCGGAAGCCATAAAGAAGCTTATGGGACTAAGTCCTAAAACAGCCCGTGTCATTAGAGAGGGAAAGGAAATGGATATTCCGGTCGAAGAAGTTTTAGTCGGAGATACGATTGTTGTCAGGCCAGGGGGGAAGATTCCGGTCGATGGAATTGTCAAAGACGGAAAATCAGCGGTCGATGAGTCAATGATCACAGGAGAAAGCATTCCAGTAACAAAGAAAGCAGGGGATGAAGTCATAGGTGCTACCATTAATAAAACAGGGAGTTTCAAATTCCAGGCAACAAAAGTTGGGAAAGACACTGCCCTTGCCCAGATCATAAAACTTGTCCAGGACGCCCAAGGCTCTAAAGCTCCCATCCAGAGATTGGCGGATGTCATCTCTGGTTATTTTGTTCCTATTGTTATCTCCATTGCTATTGCTACCTTTGTCATCTGGTTTAACTTTGGACCTTTTCCTGCCTTAACCTTTGCTCTATTAACTTTCGTGGCTGTAATGATTATTGCCTGTCCCTGTGCCCTGGGATTGGCCACACCAACAGCTGTCATGGTGGGAACTGGCAAAGGAGCTGAAAAAGGGATCCTGATCAAGGGAGGCGAGAGTTTAGAAACAGCCCATAAACTTGATACCATAGTTTTTGATAAGACGGGAACTTTAACCAGGGGAGAACCGGAGATTACGGACATAGTCACCCAAAACGATTACTCTGAAGAAGAAATTCTTAAATATGCAGCCAGTGCTGAGAAGTTTTCTGAGCATCCTTTGGCGGAGGCAATCATAAAGAGAGCAAAGGAGAAAAAGATCGAGCTTCATGATCCTAAGAATTTCAATGCCATTGAAGGTCATGGGATCGAAGCTGAGGTGGATGGAAAAAAAATTCTTCTGGGGAATCTAAAACTGATGCAAAAGCAGCAAATAGTGGTAAGGAATTTAGAAGAGAAAGCAGAAGAGCTTGCCGGTGATGGAAAGACGCCGATGTACATATCCCTTGAAGGCAAGGCAGCTGGATTGATTGCAGTGGCCGATACGTTGAAGGAGAATTCTTTACAAGCTGTAGCGAAACTGAAAAAACTTGGATTAGAAGTAATCATGCTTACAGGAGATAACAAGAAAACGGCTGAAGCTATTGCCAGAAAGGCTGGGATTGATAGGGTGCTCCCAGAAGTTCTGCCCGAGGATAAAGTTAATGAGATAAAAAATCTTCAATCCCAAGGGAGAAGAGTCGGGATGGTGGGAGATGGAATAAATGATGCTCCTGCCTTGGCTCAGGCCGATGTGGGAATAGCAATAGGCTCTGGGACGGATGTGGCTATGGAAGCTTCGGATATTACGTTAATCAAAGGTGACCTGAGGGGAGTTGTTTCTGCCATTGAGTTGAGCAAACGAACGATAAAGATCATAAAGCAGAATCTGTTCTGGGCATTTTTCTACAACACTGCAGGCATTCCCCTAGCTGCTGGTGTACTCTATCCTTTTTTTGGGATTCTTTTGAACCCGATTTTTGCCTCAGCAGCCATGGCCTTTAGTTCTGTCTCGGTTGTTTCCAATTCCTTGAGACTGAGGAGAGTTAAGCTTTGATACTGGAAGGAGGTTAAATATGACCGCAAAATTGATCGTCACAGTTTTCGGTGTTTTACTCATAGTTTTGGTCAACTGGTATTTCTTTTTCTCAAGAAAAAAGTCCGCATCAGCAGATATTAAAGAGGAAGGAATTCAGGAGGTAAAGATTATTGTCAAGGGGGGATATGATCCTGATGTTATAATAGTTAAAAAGGGAATACCTGTCCGGCTGGATTTTTATCGGGACGAGACAAACGATTGTTCAGATACGATTGTTTTCGGCGATTTTAAGATACGAAAGCCCCTTCCTGCTTTTAAAACGACGCCAATAGAATTTACACCAGAGAAAGAAGGAGAGTATGTCTTTACCTGCGGGATGGGAATGATGAGAGGAAAACTCATTGTGAGGTAGATAAAGGAGGAAGATGAAAAAATGAGAAAAATTATCTGTTCTTTTTTAATGGTTGGTGTTTTTTTTAGCACTTTTCCCTTGTTTTCTCAGGAGGTGCCAGGGGGAAAAACCGCCCTTCCCGAGCTTATTGAAGAAGCCCTCAGTCAAAATCCTCAGATTAAGGCAGCCAGGAATGAGTGGGAGGCATCCCTTCAGGTTATTCCTCAGGCAAAGTCTTTGCCTGATCCAATGTTGAGCTACTCCTACTTTGGCCAGAGTGTCGAAACCAGACTTGGTCCTCAGAAGAACAAGTTTTCCCTATCCCAGAAGTTTCCTTTTTTTGGCAAGCTATCTCTAAAAGGTGAGATTGCACGCAAAGGTGCTTCAGTCTTGGAAGAACAATACATGGCGGTTAAGTTAAACATCGTTTTAATGGTGAAAAAGGCCTTTTTTTCCCTTTTCTGGTTAGATAGAGCTATCAGGATTAGCCAGGAGGAAAAAGAAGTGCTCGAACGCTTAGCTAAGATCGCCGAGATGAAATACGAGACAGGCAAGGCTAACCAACAAGACGTCTTGAAAACTCAGCTGGAGATTTCAAAAGTATTAGATAAGATTCTGATCCTTAATCAAAGGAGGAGAGCGATAGCTGCAGAACTAAATGCCCTTTTAAACCGTCCTCCTGATTCATTTTTTGGAGAGGTCGAAGAATTTGAAATATCGGAATTAAAAGTTGAATTAGAGAAACTTTATGAGTTGGCAAGGGAGATGCGTCCAGAAATGAGAAAGGCACGACATTTCATTGAGAAAAATGAGGAGAGTTTGAAATTAGCGAAAAAGAATTATTTTCCTGATTTTAAGCTCATGGTTGATTATATTGATATCGGGGCAGGAACAACCACAAATCCTGAAGATGGTCGAAATTCCTGGATGGCATCCGTCGGCATAAACATTCCCATCTGGCGAAAAAAGCTTCATGCTGCCGAAGCAGAGGCGGCGGTTAGTTTAAAGGCCAGCAAGGATCGTTACAAAGATGTGGAAAATGTGACCCTTTCTCAAGTAAATGAGTTCTTCTTTGAGGTAAAAACAGCTCAAGAACAGATTGAATTGTACAGGTATTCTCTTTTGCCTCAGGCAGAACAAACTTTCAAAGCTTCAGAAATAGGCTATTTGACAGGAAAAGTTGATTTTCTCGATTTATTGGACTCGGAGAGAATGGTTCTTCTGATAAAAATAGGCTATTTTAAGACCATTGCTGATTTTGGAAAAAGTCTTGCCCAACTGGAGAGAGCAGTGGGAAAAGACCTCACAGGAATGTAGAGGTTTGATTCATCAAGCCCACAATGAACATAGAGGCTTGATTGAGCATGCTTACCTTAATTTAATTGTAGGGGCTTGATTCATCAAGCCCTCACTTATAGGAGGTTATAGAATGATTAATAAAAAGAAACTTTTAATTTTTGGAATAGGAATATTAATTCTGGTCGCCAGTGTTTTCCTCGTTTCATGTAAGAAAAGCGAAGAGAAGGCAGGCGAAGTTCAAATAATTGCTCAAAAAGAAGCTCCCGAAAAAGAGATTCTCTTCTACACCTGCGGTATGCACCCATCGGTGAGAGTCAGTCCTGAAGATTACGAAAAAGGAAACACAAATTGCCCCATCTGCAACATGGGATTGGTTCCTATTTATAAAGAAGAAGCTGGAGGGATGGAGATGGGAATTGAAGAGCTCGAAGGAATTGAAGCTCTGATCAAATTAAGTCCAGAGGCTCAACTCCTCGCTGGTGTAAAAACGGAAGAAATCCAGTACCTTCCTCTTTTTAAAGAAATATATACAGTTGGTCAGATGGATTATGATGAAAGAAAGGTCGCTTATGTTGCTGCCTGGATTCCTGGTCGTATTGATAAGCTTTTTGTCGATTTCACAGGAATTGAAGTTAAGAAGGATGATCCCCTGGTTTGGATTTACAGCCCTGATTTAGTGACGACCCAACAAGAATATCTTCTCGCCCTTGAAACGCTAGAAAAGGTTAAAGGAGGTCAGAATGAAGTAACAATCCGGGGGGCTGAGTCTTTAGTCGAGGCTTCTAAAAGAAGGCTTCT
>DRHQ01000066.1 GCA_011049545.1 Candidatus Aminicenantota bacterium
CGTCGGTGCCGCGCTGATCCCACGGAAAATCCCCCCACCAATTGACGTTACCCGATGCCTCTACGCCGACCGTGGGAAGATATCGGAGCTTATGGGTTTGTCCGTCGCCCCCAACAGATTTAGCACTCGACAATGTGTGATCAGCGTGGGCGTAAAGGGCTAATTTTTTTGTTCGCTCGATTGGCCAGCCGTCTTCCCAGCGCCAGTAACCTGGCACCTTATCGACAGCGCCCGGCGGATGCCACTCGCGAACATAAACTGCGAACCGGGGTTCATCCATAATGCCTGTGTCATCGCCCTTCAACCAATGATCGAACCAGCGAACGGCCTCGTGGCGCCATTCCATTCCAGGCTTTGGATAGGGAAAGTTCGGCAAGGTGTGTGCCCAGGGACCCATTATGCCCTTGACTGGGGCCTCAAGTTTTTCGAGCATTCGAGGCACACTGTCGCGATAACCGTCATACCATCCACCGATGACAAATGTCGGTATTTTGATGCTGGAGTAATCGGAATTAAGTGATGCCCGGTTCCAGAATGGACCGTCATGTTGCTGACGTTTGTATATGAGCAGCCAGGGTTCCGTATCGAAGCGATCGCGAAAATAGGCTTCATCAATGACGTAATCCGGTGGTGCGGGCAGAATATTAGCAATATCCTGGCCGAACTCGTAGGAATCGACATGCATCATCCCATCGATAAAATGAACGTCGTCGCGAAACAGATCGTCGGTACCCATAATAGCGACAATGGCTTTCAGGGCTGACGGATTGCGCATCGCCATCTGGATGGAGTTGAACGCTCCCCATGAGATGCCGAACATGCCGACCTTACCTGTGGACCATGCCTGTTTCGACAGCCAGTCAATGACCACTTCGCCATCTTCCTGTTCCTGATCTGTATATTCGTACTCGATCAGTTTGCCTTCGCTGGTGCCGGAGCCTCGGATATCCACACGAGCGACGACGTAACCTCGCGAGATAAAATATGAGAACTGCGCGAACCGGCCTTTGCGGCTTTCGTCTTTTCGATATGGCAGATATTCGAGTAGCACAGGGAATTTGGCGGTAGCTTTTCGATCCGCCGGCATGAACAGACTGGCTGCCAGCCGCACGCCATCGGGCATCGGAATCCAGATCTCCTTGATCTCGATTCCCTCATGCGTGACATTGGGGAGTCTCGACTGGCTGTTGGCAACCGTCGTAGTGATGAGCAATGCCAGTGATAGCGTGATCAATAAACTCCTTCTCATATTGCGCACCATAAGAATTTCCTTTTTTGGTTTTGACAATTTCCCCTCCTTCATGTTCAATGTCTGCACTCTTCGCTGCAGCATAGGCAATAATACAGTAAAGAAACTTCTCTAGTCAAAAAGAAATCCGCAGGGAAGAGAACTGACTCTGGACTATCTGGAACAAAAAGTCAGGGATTTGTCGGCATTTATTAAGAGTCTTGTTTTATCCTGATAAGTCCATTAAGATGATATTTACCATGAAATTTATTGTTTTCTGGGTATAGAAAAGATGACTAGTGATAAACATGATGATACTGATTTCAGTGTACCATTAAACCGTTTTTCACAGGAGAAATGCGGGAAAATACATGCGGCCAGTCTGGAAATTCTGGATCGTGTTGGAGCACGCGTGCAAATGGAGGAAGCCATCCAAATATTAAAGAAGGCTGGCGCCAAGGTCATTGACAGCAATCTCGTGAGGATTCCTTCCCATCTTGTGGAAAATGCCCTGGCAACCGCGCCGAAAAAACTTGACTCCCAATGAATATTATCAACTGTGGTTGAAAAATCAGAAAAGTGAGTGTCACTAATGTTGTGGACTCATACAAATAAAAAAGTCTGGAGAAAAAAATGAAAAGATTGAGATGGCTTAATTGTATTTTATTGATTTTCTTTCTTTGCTCGGTAGATTTCTTTTATGCCCAAAGTCTACCTAAAGGGAGATATCACGGAAATCGAGAACGAGTGATAGATATTAATCACTATAAAGTCAATTTAAATTTTGACTTCAATAAAAGGAAGGTACAGGGCGAAGCAACAGTTGTTTTCTCTCCATTGGAAAAGATAGATTCTTTCCCTTTAGATGCTTATCGACTGGAGATAAAAGAAGTAAATCTTATAGAAAATGGTGCAAATAAACCTTTAAAGTTTACTTTGAATGAGGAGACTGTAGAAATATACCTTGGTCGTATATGTTTACCAAAAGAAACTTTGACTGTAACCATTCTCTATTCAGCTCAACCTAATGCAGGTATGTACTTTTCAGAGGATAATGCCAATAAAGGTCAGTTTATCATTTACACCTACGGGGCTGGCGAGATGAAAGCGAACTGGCTGCCCATATACACAGGTTATAACGATAAGTTTTCATCAGAAATGATAGTGTCTGTACCTTCTCCTTATACAGCCATTTCAAACGGAAAATTGGTCGATGTTCAAAGACAGAAAAACGGAGAGCAGACGTTCCATTGGAAACAAGATTTACCACATTCTCAATATCTCATCGCCCTTTTTATCGGAGAATTTGAAAAAGGAGAATTAGAGCCGGCATTTGGCACAATCCCCGTAGGTTACTGGGTACCAAAAGGTCGTTTAGAAGAAGGTGCCTATGTATTTCGCAATACCACGAAAATGGTTGAGTTTTTTTCTCGACGGTTCAATTTCAAATATCCCTGGTCTAAGTACGATCAAATCGCCATACCAGATTATGGACCCGGAGCGATGGAAAACACTTCGATTACGGGTCTTCGGACTTCTGTGTTAAGGAATGAGCAGGCACCTGAAAATTTTGGATCTCCGAATTTCTATGGTTATTACTCCGTATGGACTGCAGAAAACCTGATTTCTCACGAACTGTCGCATAATTGGTTTGGGAACAATATCACCTGCCTCAATATAAATTATCTCTGGCTGAATGAAAGTTTCGCTACATATTGTCATCTGCTTTGGGATGAAGAATCACTCGGCAAAGAAACGTTTGATTTCGATAGGCAGGAGGCTCTGGATCAGTATCTTGATTATGTGAAAGAAAATCATATCATCCGTCCTTTAGAATATGCATATTATGACACTGTTTCAGATATGTACACTTCTCAGCTTACTTATTTAAAAGGAGCGATTGTCTTACATATGCTGAGAAACATTTTGGGAGATGAGGAATTTTTTCACGCATTGAGTTATTTTCTTCACAAGCATGAATTTGCCAACGTGGTAAGCTCTGACTTTAAAATTGCAATTGAAGAAGCCGTGGGGAAAAACCTGGATTGGTTTTTTGACGATTGGGTATATGGTGGCGGATACCCCATATTTGAAGTTGCTTACACATTTTTAAAAAACCGTAAGCTAATTGATCTTTCAGTCAGCCAGATCCAACCAATCATAAAGGGCCAAGATTTGTTCACTTTACCCATAGAAATCACAATTGTCACTTCAAAAGGAGAAAAGAAAGAAACAATCTGGGTGAAAAACAAATCAGATCAATTCTTGCTGCACTGTGATGAAGAACCTTTAATGGTAAGTTTTGATGGTAGCGGAGCGCTGGTGTCCGAAGTTCATTTCGATAAATCACTCGATGAATTAATTTATCAGGTTTTTAATGATGAAATCCCAGGACGCATCAGGGCAATGAGAGCATTGGCTCGTCGTCTTCCGGTTCATCAAAAAACAGTTCAAACATTTTCGGATATTCTCGCAAAGGAATACTTTTGGGGATTAAAAGCCGAGGTAGCGTTTCTATTAGGAAAGCTTGGTACCCCAGAAGCTGAAAGAGTTCTTCTTCAAGCTTTGAAATTACCAGATTACCGAATTCGAAAAGCAGCTGTTCTGGCGCTGCGGAATTTCAGGAAGGATTTCGCTAAAAAAACGTTGAGAAATATCATATTGGAGGATAAACACACTGATGTGGTTGGGACAGCGATTGTTTCCCTCGCCAGAACGGATCCAGCGGAAAGTAAAGATTTTATACGCAGTCAATTGAATCGTCCTGCCTGGTATGATGAGATCAATCTTGCCTGTTTGAATGCTTTTAGGATTATGGGTGATAAACAGTTAGTTTTAGATATTGAAAAATTCACAACAGATGAAAACCATGATCACCTCCAAATAGCAGCCTTAGCAGCTTGGAGAAGTTGTGCTTCGAATGACCAAAAGCTTCATAAAGTATTGATGAATTGTGCAGAATATGGCAAGTATACTGTGAAGTGGTACTCCATAAGATTATTGGGGAGTCTTTCTGTTGAAGAGGCCGTGCCAATCTTAGAAAAGATTTCTAAAGAATCAGGTGATAATGATATGCGTGTTAAAGCTGAAGAGGCGTTATTCAAGATCAAAAAAGTAGCTGAAATGCAAAAATAATTAACTCAGCCTTAAGCCGGTATTCGATCAGAAATCCTTCATACTAATGATGATGGCGCGGAATGGTCTCTTCCCAGGTTTTCTTCCTGATGAGTTTTCCATTTTCCAGCATCAGCCGCGGCGAGACGAGTGGAACTATGGCCTTTATTACGGGGAAATACAAAACCTCGGGAAAAGTCGCCCTTCTTATGAAGATGGTCAGGCTATTTTCTTTACCATTGAATAGATGAGAGAATCTGAAAACTTCGTTTTTTTCATGCCACTACTTTACAAGATTCCCCAAAAAATGTATTTTATAATAAATAATTGAAAGACTTGCTTGAATAACTTAATTAAAGCTGGTGGAAAAAATTTCTGGCAATCAAAGAGGAGGCCTCACATGAAATTGATCAAATTTGTGTTTATCGGTGTATTTGTTTTGGGTGTGATTCATTGCCGCGTTGAATCACCTGTCAAGGCGGCTGATTTGGTTCTCATTAATGGAAATATTGTGACTATGGATAAAAACAATTCTCGGGCTGAAGCCCTTGCAGTCAAAGGGGACACAATTGTTGCCGTGGGATCAAATGAAAAAATTGGGACATATATAGACAAAAATGAGACAGAAATCATCGATCTTCAAGGGAAGCTTGCTCTGCCAGGATTTAACGATAGCCATGTACATTTTGTTTATGGTGGGCATGCTTTGATGTCCATATCTTTGGATAGAGTTACTTCCTCTGATGAAATACAGAAAAGAGTCAAAGAAAAAGTTGAGGAAGTAAAGGAGGGCGAATGGATTGAGGGAAGAGGCTGGGATCAGGAAATATTGCCAGGGAAAAAATGGCCTACAAAAGAACTAATCGATGAAGTCGCCCCAAATAATCCTGTTACTCTGAGCAGAATTTGTGGACATTGTACTTTAGTCAACAGTTATGTCCTCAGAATTTCGGGAATCACAAAAGATACTCCAAATCCTCCTGGAGGAATCATAGTTAAAGATCCTGGTACGGGTGAACCCACTGGAATTCTACATGAGAAGGCAACGCGTCTCATTAAATGGCCACAACTTTCAGAAAGAGAATCTCACGAAATGGATATAAGAGCTGTCAAATTAGCTATTAAAGAGGCTGCGAGATTTGGTGTGACAAGTGTCCATGATTTGGATGGAAAAATTGGGGTTTTTAAAGAACTGCTCGACGAAGACGAGCTTACGGTGAGAGTGTATGCCGGGGTTCCCCTTATCTCATCTCCTGAAAAATTGCAGGAATATAAAGCGTGGAAACAGATGCTCGTCGATAATAATTCTATGTTAAAGTTCGGTGTAATCAAGGGTCTTATCGACGGATCACTCGGTTCATCAACCGCGTTACTTGCGGAGCCTTATAAGAACAATCCTTCTACCTCAGGGCTTTTACTTATGACCCAAGAAGAACTCAACGAGATTATCTCATTATATGA
>DRHQ01000067.1 GCA_011049545.1 Candidatus Aminicenantota bacterium
GATGAACAATAGGGACAGTGTTTTTTTTGCCATTGTTAAACCACTTTAACTTTTTATCAAATTTTACACTTTAACTATTTTATTTATAATAGTATCGTTATTTACTCAGCTCCACTTTTTGAGTATTATGCCCATTGCGAGGAGCGTAGCGACGCGGCAATCTCAACTTTTCTCTTTTGTTTCAAGTTTGATTGAATAGAGGCTTGTGATGTTGGGTTCAGCCATTGTTGTTCCGTAGATGTAATCGGCAACCTCCATCGTTTTGACGCTGTGAGTTATTAAAATAAACTGTGTCTGATTTTTTACTTTTTTCATCAATTCCAAGAACCTTGTCAGATTAACTTCATCAAGGGCGGCATCAACTTCATCAAGGATACAGAAGGGAGTGGGTTTGTAACGAAAGAGGGCAAAGAAGAAAGCCAGACTGGTCAAGCATTTTTCTCCTCCGGAAAGAAGAGATATGCTCTGGACTTTTTTCCCTGGTGGCTGAGCGGCGATATCCACTCCGCTTTCTAAAGGATGGCTTGGATCTGCCAGTTTTAACTCCGCAGTGCCTCCATTGAACAGAAGAGAGAAAACTTCCTGGAAATTCTTATTCACTTCTTTCAAGGCTTTCATGAATTGATGTTTACTCTCGTGGTCAATTTTCTTGATTGCTTCTCTGGTTGTATCTATGGATTCTCGTAAGTCTTTCTTTTGCTGCGTGAGAAAATCGAAGCGTTTTTTTTGAATTGAATACTCTTCTTCTGCTATCAAATTAACGGATTTAATCTTTTGAAGTTTTTCCTCTGCTTCTGCCAATTTTTCCTGAATCGCTGTATCCGGAATCTTCTCTTCAGGTATCTCTTTCTTCACTTCTTGAAGAGATTTTTTAAGATCCTGCCAGCAGCTCTCTTCAAGGTTCACGAAATCCCGGTCTATCTCAGCTTTGCTGATTTCCCATTTCACCCGTTCTTCCTTTTTGTCTTCATGCTCTTCTCTTGATTGCTCAATCCTCTTTTCCATGTCTTCCTGTTCATTTTTCATGTTCTGGAGATGAGATTCGCTTTGTGCAAGCTCTCTTTCTTGTTTTTTCCTATCTTCTTCAAGGTTTTTCGCACTTTGAGAGAGATTCTTGATATTTTCTTTAAGATTTAGTTTTTCTTTGTCGCAATTCTGGATTTCTTGCTGAAGAGAGTTCAATTTGGCTTGCAGAGTCTCTTTTCTTTGGTCTTGGGTCTGCAGCCTTTGATTCAGGTTATTGATTTTTTCCTGGAGGAGGTCGACTCCGGCTTTAAGCTCAAAGAAATTTTTTCTTCTCTGTTCGTCTCCTCCTTGATAATCTGCATATTCTTTTTCTTCATCTTCTATTTTTTTCTTCAAAGAGTTTTCTTCTTCCTTCAGTGCCATTGCTGTAAATGATACAGTTTCCATTTTTTTGGTTAGAGTTTCTCTGTCTTCGGTAAAGACAGCAATCTCGTTTTTAAAGAGAGAGATGTGAACTGCAATTCTCTCTTTTTCTGTTTGGTCATACTTGTTTTCTTTTTCTATTTCTTCAATTTTTCTATCCAGCTGGCTCAGGAGAGCAGATTCTCCCTGCAGCTCTTCTTCAAATCTTTGTTTTTGCTCGGTTTTTTCTTTGAGGCTAAGAGTTAGAGGATCAATATTTTTATCAATACGGGCTATGTTATTCTTTATTTTTTTTATCTCCTGGCTGAGAGTGAAGATCCCTTCTTCTTTCTGGCCCATCTTCAGGAGTCCGGACGAAAGCAGCAAGTCTCCCTCAAGAGTTATGTAATTAGAAGAAGGAAAGCGAGTCCAGAGCTGTACGGCACTTTTTATATCTTTAACAATGGCTGCTTCCTGAAGATGAGAGAGGTGGTCTTTGATTTTTGGGCGGGGCCGAATACGGGACTTAAAAAGCCCGACGACTTGCGGATCTTTATAAAGCTTTGAGGAGATTGGAGAGGTTTCTTCTTTTTTCTTGGGAGAGATGAGGAGGAAATTTCCTTTTATCTCTTTCTCGGCCAATGTTTTCATAAAATCTTGAGCATGGACAAGAGTGGCTTTTGTCTCTTCCTTCCAGAAAATATCTATTAGTGGGGCATGTTCATCATCAGTTTCTATTAAATCAGCTAAGAGGCCAAGGGCTTCAGGGATGTCTTTCGAAGTATCTGTACTTCTTTCTTTTTTTTCCAATTTTTCGAGCGCCCAGAGATGATGGGTCTCTTGATCTTTTTTTTCCTTTAGTTCCGATATCTTGTTTTGAAGGCTTTGAGACCCAGAGAGCGTTCCATCCAGCTCTTTTTGGCGAGCAGTCATTGCCTTTTTCCTCTCATCTTTTAGCTTTTGAGCCTGGATGAGTTCCTTCTGATTTTGCTCCAGTTTGTTCTCACTTTGCTGGAGAAGCGTGCGTTCTGTTGAAAGCTGGCTCTTTAGTTTTTCTTCCTGGCGCTGGATCAGCTCTTTTTCTTTTTCGACTTTGACTCCTTCATTTCTTGTTTCCGTATGAGAAGAGAGCTTTTCGAAATATTCATTCCTCAATGTTTCTAGTGTTTTTCCCCAGTTCGCCAATTTTTCCTGGGATACTTGACCAGCCTGATCTGTCTTCTTCAAGGCTTGTTGTTTTTGCTTTTGAGTCTGAACGAGGATTTTCAGATTCTCCTCAGCCTCAGTCCTCTCCTTATCAATATGAAGGAGTTCCCTTTCATGCTCTGCTGTGTCTTCTATGGCTTTATTCTTTTTTTCCTCGAAAAACTCAATTCTTCTTGTTTCCCTTTCTCCGTCTGTTTCGGCTCGAGCAACCTGAGAATTTAGAGCAAAAAGATTTTTCTGCCCATCCTTCATGGAATTTTCAAGGTTCCATACTTCTTTTCTTTTTTGTCCCAGGTTTTTCTCCTCGGCCTTAAGTTGAGAGATGAGTTCCTTCTCCTGGCGCAAAGAATTTTCATAGGAGAGTGTGATTTCTTGTAGATTCTTTTCAATCTCCAGGAATTTTTTCCGGTAATTGAGGGAGTTCAGCTGGCGGATTTTTTCCCTCAGTTTTCTGTATTTTATGGCAGCACTGGCCTGTCTTTGAAGAGAGTTTTTTGCTGTAGATACTTCGGCAATGATGTCTTCCAGTCTGGTCAGATTTTGTTCGCTGTTCTCCAGTTTGTTCTGAGTCTGCCTTTTCTTGTCCTTGTAGAAAGCTGTGCCTGCAGCTTCTTCCAGGAAAAGCCTTTTCTCTGCAGGCTTGGAAGTGAGAAAAAGTCCGATTTTTCCCTGCTCGATAACAAAATATTCTTTTCCAGCTATGTCTCTTTTCCAGAGGGAGTCCTGGATATCCTTCAGCCTGACCTGTTTTCCGTTGAGTCTGTATTCGCTCTCGCCAGAGCGGAAAAATCGATGGTTTATGGTGAGTTCCTCATCATCGTCCCTCAGGAAGAGAACAACATCAGCCATTCCTAAAGGAGGTTTCTTTGTATTTCCGTTGAATATGACATCGCCGCTCCTATCTCCTCTTAGGGACCTTGACCTCTGTCCACCTAATGTCCAAAGGAGGGCGTCAACGATGTTACTCTTTCCTGTGCCATTAGGTCCGACGATGGCAGTTATTCCGGGATGGAGGATGATTTTTGTTCTTTCAGGAAAAGATTTGAATCCTTGAAGTTCTATCTTTTTGATGATCATGTTTTGATGGTCATATTCTGAATTGGGAGAGCTGTCTAATAAGTAGCTATTTTATCTAATTAAAATCGATTGTCAAAGAGCTAAAAGGAGTGGTCTTGACAGTTGAGGCTAATTCTATTAATTTCTATGTGTTTCAAAGAAATTTATTTTCAAGGAGCCAGTGTAGCTCAGTCGGTAGAGCAGCTGATTCGTAATCAGCAGGTCGAGGGTTCGACTCCCTCTGCTGGCTCTCTTTTTGCCCCTGAAAAGCTTATTTCCCTTTAAGCAACATTAGCCAGAATTAAGCAAGTTTAAGCAAAATTTGTGACACAATTGTTACATGGACACTTCTATATCTAAGCCCTCTAGTATCGTCATAAAAATTTGAAAATTTTGCTCAATGGAAATGATGTTCACATTTAAAAAGCAAAAGAAAAGTGAGCGATCCACTATTTATTCTCTTGATTTTGAGGTATTAATTTGCATTTGTGCAAATCAGAAGAGCAAGGTCAGACTATTAATATTTCCATTTTGATGGGTTCTCACCCCTGGGTGCATTTTTTGTAATATGTTCTTCAAATAGCTTGATTAGTTCTGCCCCCCTTGGGCCCCAACAATGAGTTCCTCTCCATCCATACTTTACAACCCCTGCATAATAGGGATCTTTCGTACTTTCCAGAAATTTTTCGAGAGTAACAACTGAGTTGTTCAGATACCAAGTGTCCATATCTCCTACATAAATATGAAGTTTGCCTACAAGTTCAGGTCCTATCAATGACCAGTTTTTCTCAAGATGATAAAAAAGATCATAATTTTCTTTCCAATATTCAGCAACTGAATGATCAATCTCTCCTGTTAACCAATTCCAGAGTGGCTTTGGATAACCATCTTCTGCTATCGGGGAGTAAACCGCTTCAAATGCTCCAAAGTTTCCACAAGATCTATTTTTATCTCCAAGAGCCAATTCATAATAAAAAAGATCCTTCCTTGAAGTTAATACCTGTCCGTTAATATCCCTTCTTCCAGGACGTTCTACTTTTATCCATTCATATTCCTTATAATAAGCATTTTTCTCTTCATAAATATTTACTGGTTCATACCAATTGAAACCTACAGAGTCAGGGCACAAAGTCCATGTTCCCCCAAAAAAATCAGGATGGAATATCTGCAAAGCAAAAGACTCCCAGCCTCCCGTGGATCCTCCTGACAACATTCTCGCATAAGGCTTCCGAATCACCCGAAAATGCTCTTCTATGTATGGAATCAACTCGTTCATGATCGCATCCCCATAAGGTCCCACATTTTGTGAATTAACGGCATATGAATCATCATAATATGGACACGGATGCTGAAAAGTCACAGCTATCATCCGAGGACATTTATCCGAATTCCAAAACTTATAAAATTCATAGCCTCTCCTTCCACGACGATTCTTCTCTCCTGGATCATCAGTCCTAAATCCATGAGGCGCTGCTAATGAAAAATGCCCTTGGACATAATTCACAGGATAATAAACATCAGAGTGCTTATCATAATCCTTAGGTAACAATATTGTTGCTCCCAAATACATCGGCCGTCCCCAAAAATCAGTTAATATCTTGCTCTCAAACTTTATCCTCTTTACCCATTCACTGTCAGAAGGAATCTCCACCGGAGGAATTACATGATTACAGTTAAGTCTAATTGCCTTTGTCTTCGCAGGGTCTATGCTAACTTTTATGACATCGCTATAAATGTTTCCAGGAGACCTATTCCATTGCTGTCCTTCCCACTGATCATTGTGAGCCCAAATAGTGTGGCCATCTGACCGCTTAAACTCTGAATAAAGGTTGATGAAACCTTGGACAAAATATTCTCCTGGCGGGATTTCTTTTATGCTTCTCAGTGGATATCCAAAGGATTCCTCATCAATAACAGCAGCTTCTCCAGGCTTCAGAGAAAAAATATTTTCCCCCCATATGGGCACACCTGCATATCCAGTTTGGAAACGAAGTTCCTTTTCATTATTTCTTGAAATAATGACATATGCGCGTCCTGTTATAAACTCATTGCCTGTTGTTTTCTCAGGGTGGGCATCTGAAGGATAGAATATCTCAAATTTTAAACTTGTTTTATTAGCTTCAGCATAGCTTATGAATATCAATACAAAGAAAAATATCATAAGAGAAAGAACGACATTTTTTTTCATTTTTTCCTCCTTTTTTCCAGTCCAAAAAAGAACAAAAAATAATTCTCAAAATCTACTCATTTTAAATCCTCTTTTGACCTTTGATGTAAAATTAAAATACCCAATTTTTTCCCTTTCATTTGACCCTACCATTGCGAGAGTTCGCTCCAATATTTGCTGAAGCACATTTAGCGAAAAGAATTGGAATCAAAAAATTAATATTTCTCACTCAATCTTTTACATGAATTATACAAAATATCCTCAATTATACCCGATTGTCAAACGATGTATCTATCCCAAAATTGCCGATAGAATTTATATTTATCCACTTTCTGGAGAGGGCAACTGATTCGTAATCAGTAGGTCGGGGGTTCGACTCCCTCTGCTGGCTCTCTTTTTTCCCCTAGAAAAACATTGTTTCCTTTAAGCACCATTGGTCAGAATTAAGCGAGTTCAGGAAAATTCCGGCACACAGCCACTGCACGGAGAGAAGTTTATTCCAATTTGGAGCTAACCTGAGAGAACGGGAGGGAAGCTCATTTACAATTCGGTTAATATTGACAAAAAATTTGAAATGGTATATATCCTACTCGTCAGTTAAGTAATACAAATCTTGTCAGCTATATGTAGGTTTTATTGGGTAAGCATAAAGTTTAGTTGGCAGAAGGATCCGTTGCCTGTGAAATGCAGGATAGAATTCTTATTTCCAACAAATGCAGTTGCGATTTTGTATAAACAAGGCAGATTTATGTCTTTAAAAAAGGGGGTGATGCGGAAGGGAAAAACTAAAAAATTAAAACTTAAGGAGCAATATTAAAAGGAGAGGCAGATGAAAAAATTACAGAATTTAAGACTTTTTGTTTTAGTGAGCATCCTTATGGTTGCTTTGATTTTTGTAGGAATAATTCTTTCCCATCCCAACGACAAAAAAATGAACCGATGGGAACTTGAAGCAGTTATACTGGACACGGGAGGAAATCTAGTGGGTTTAGAAGAACGGATAAAAAGTAACGGTGAAGGATGGGCATACAGTGATAATGAAGAAAATGTTACCTCTTATGCGGTGATTGGAAGGCCGGCCCGCACTATATTTCGTTTTAGAATTTACTATCCCCTTCAAATTAGATTTCAAAATATCATAGGATATGATGAATGTGATTTTGACCCTGATCTTAAATGTAGTAAATTTCCTCCTGACAACACATCTTTATTTGAATTTCTTAATGGTGACCATCCATATGATGCGCAATATAGGATGGTTGATATTAGCTTCTTTGGGCCTTTTGTAGATTCCCGAGATGACGCAAATTGGGAGATGATGGACCCTGGCGAATCAAGATCTGGGAGAGCATGGATCTCTATGGAAGCTCATAATCTTCATGGTGATTGCAGTGAATGCGATGTTGATGATTATCACAGTCTAATAATGAATACTTATGATGCCTCAATTAAGCGAGGTGTAGAAGATGTGGATAGTTGGATATTGTCTGTTGATACCAATTTTGACGGCCCCAATGACTATATGCGTGAAAAGTATTGTGAATGTGTAAAAGTAGAGCCAACTAAAGGAAAAAGGCCGCCAAGATACTATAAGGAAACAAGATATCCGGCTTGGGGTCAAGGACATATCGAATTCCAAATTAAATTTAAAAGGGCAAATATGTAAATAAGCGTTGGCTAAGATACTATTTTAAATAATATAGAAAGCATCCTCTTTTGGGAGAAAGCTCTTCTCAATTTAGATTAAGAAAACGGAAGCTATAAATCCTAGGGCTCTAGCTTCCCATTCAGAAAAGGGACAAACGAAAATCTAAAATGTAGTATAATTTTCTTTTTTTTGGGGGAATCTTCGTTTCGTCTAAGTATAATTGAGTGAAATTCTCAGCATTATGGGCCTGTCCAGGCGCGCAGCCTAGGGACCCAGCAGCGGACATGCGCCTTATATTCCGTGTAATCTTCGCCGAATCTTTTTTCCAAACTCTTTTCCTCTACAAGCGGAAAATATATCGAGTTACCGATGAAGAAGACCACCAGCCACGCGGCTATTGGCCAAGATTGGAGCAATAGTGCCTCAGCCAGAAGAATAAGCAGAACGCCTATGATCATCGGGTTTCTTACATAGTAGTAGGGACCACGGATAACTAATTTTTTCGGAGGATCCCAGGGAGCGGGTGTACCTTTACCAAGCTTCACAAAAAGGGTGGCTGTCCAGATACATAAACCAAGACCAATGCTTGCTGCTACTAGAGCAACCCAGAAAAAAAACTGACCGGCAGCAGCGAATTTCGGAGAAAATCCCAAGCGCCCGGAGATCCACAGAATAGCCGCAGGGATAAAAACAAGCGCATTACCGGGCAGCACGATAATTGTCCTAACAAGTCCCCAGTTCATCTTTTAGCTCTGAAGTTACACAGATTTAAGACTATTGGATCGTAGCTTTTCTATTCGGAAGGATTATAAGGTATTTTTTCATACCCTTTGGGAAGGTTAAATATTTTGGCCGGCACATTTTTTTTCTCGACTGATACCACTTCTTCCCGCTCTTTTGTCTCTGTCCCCATCATGTTCACCGAGGATATTGTAAGCACAGGATAGCCTTCTATTTTTTCAAATTCTTTAGAAAGATCCTTTATGAACGGATTTAGAGAGAGGATTGCACCAGAGAGTTTTTTATAGGCGTTTAAATCAATTCCTAAACTCCTTGAAGTCCAGATTTCTATCTTCAGCGGCAGGTTCATCTCCATCATGGAAATTTCCACTTCGACTAAAAATTTTTGACATAACCAGCCTCTTATGGTTTGGATTTCAGCCGTTTCTTTAATTGATGAGGATTTTATTCGCATTACGTCCATCATCTGTTTTGCCTCGGGAGGAAAAACTTTATCAATTTCGACGGGCAAATGGATTTCAGAATATGTCTTTTTGGAATGATCAATTGTATAGATCTTATTAAGATCGAGCCTGACGATAATTGAACTTTCTGCTATATCTTCTCTCATTTTGTTTTTTGCTATCCATGTTTTTCCTTCTTCAATTTTTGCAGGTTGGATCTCACCCATGACGGTGGATTCTGTGAGTTTGTTTTTTTTGATGATGATATCTGCTTCTGCCAGGTTAGGGGAGAGGAGTGTGGAGAAAGCGAAAAGCGAGACTATTACCAATATGATATTTTTCTCTGACATTGGTGTTACTCCTTGGCGAATCTTTGTTCACTTTATCTTATTTTTATCATGAAAGCAATTATTTTGGTGTTAAGGCGATGCAGGTTTTTAATAATTTTTTATTTAAATGCCGCCGGATATTGACATTTCAATAAACCGTACTTATAATATATATGAATCTGCTGGCTGGAGAGGATCCTCCTTAGCCCCGCTTCCTTTTCCAAACCTTGGCGCCTCGACAGCCAGCGTTTTTTTTTTAAGATATAGCCTTCCTTAAGAACCCATTTCGTAACTTCCTTCAAATAATTAACCTGATTTATTAATAAATCATGCTGACACCAATATTTTGTTTTTTTGGAGCCAGGCTCCATTTTTTTTGAAAAAAAACAGATTCAACGGGTTCTTAATTTATTGGATGGCGAACTTGATAGGAGATTTATTTTTGCAGGGTAGAGGGTGGGTTTGTTTTGGAATAGTCCAGTTCCGAACCCAGAAGACTGTGAGGTATAAGATAAACTACAAGGAGTAGTATCGAAGCTCCCAGTACCCACCGGCGGGCTGGTTTCCCGCCGCGTCCGGCGATAACAGCTACTATCCAGCCTATGAAGGCGATGAGCAGTTTGTTATCTGTTAAATCAGTGCTAATGGGGAATCCTGTCCAGAGCTGCCCGAAAGCAAATTTTTGGACCAATGGGCCAAGAATAAGGCCGCCGACGATCAAGAGACCTGTTGTCCAGAGAACAAATATTCGTGGATTGCTCTTAGGATCCAGCGCTGCAATACCAGCTCGTGTAGAAAAAAGTATAGCTAAGAACATGATGAGGATGTGGGGAATGAGGATTACTGCAGGCACAGGTCCTTTGAAGCGAATAACCACCGGATTTTCGCCGGATAATGAAATTTCATTCCCCTGGGATGATAATATAACCTTATATTCCATTTTCCCCGCTGGGGGCTGTTTAGGGAGGCTGGCGACCAATGAATCCTCTCTCCTGACAAAGGGAATTATAGTCCAGGGATCATCTGTTTTATGTCTTTTGTAGATCAAGCGCCCCGCAATTTCTTCATTATCGACTTTAATGGAAATTTCATAGTCCTTTATGGTTTCATAACTCCGTTCCAGTTTGTAGGCTATTTCAGAGTCATTAACCAGGGTTTTTCCTGAGATTGGATATGTTGGTCCTGTTAGCCGTTGGTAGACGGCTGAGGAAAGCGTGATTAGAACGGCGATGATCCAGAATGCTATTTTTCTCATTTCTATCTCCTGCGTTTATGCTGCGGTTGAATTATTCGAAAGCTTAACATGTTAACTATGAAAGTTATGTTTCTTGTCTCTTATGTGGTAAAAATCCGGAAAATTTAAGGTCTTGTTTTTTTATTCCTTCAATACAAATTTATAACATATTTATCTTATCTCTGAAACAAAAACATTAATAATCCCGATTGAAAAACTATAATTATCCGCTGCGGCCTGATTTATCAAGCCACCATTTTGATCATATAATAAAGTGGTCTTGATTTACCGTAGGGGTTTGATTTATCAAACCCACAGTTTTGATTATGTAAATAATGTGGATTTAATAAATTATATTCTCTAAATAAAGGTGGGCTTGATGAATCAAGTCCCTACAAAATAAAAAGGAATGTTTGATGAATCCAATTCCCTGCGAATAATTAAAAGGTGGGCTTGATGAATCAAGTCCCTGCATAAAACAAACCTTTGCAAAAAACGATATTTTGTTTTCGTTCAGATAGACTAGTAACACCTTTAGTTAGGTCACTAATCATATGAACGAATGCATATTTTTGATATAAAATTATGATTGGTGTAAAATAATAAATAGTGTAATACATAACCTTGAAAAAGGAGGCAGGAATGAGAAGCAAAATATTTGCCAGGACTTTATTATTGTCATTAGTGATATTGGCCATTTGTATTGCAGGATTTTCCGAAGAGAAAGCAGTAGAGAGCATGTGGGTAGAATCATCTTTATCAATTGACGGTTTAGATGATGAGTGGGCTGGAGATACTTTAAATTTCGCGAAGAAGTTTGACGTTGACTACGCATTTAGGAATGATGCAGATAACCTTTATGTGCTCTTCATTTTCAAGGATCCAGTATATCAAAGCACGATTAAAGATACAGGGATGACTCTTTGGATAAACACAGAAGGCAAAAAGAAGAAAAAATATGGGATTCACTTCAATACGAGGCGAGTAACTGCTGAAGGTCTAATTTCCATCTTAGAAAAGCAAAAGGGGCCATTACCAGAAGCTGAGAAAAATAAGATTAGATCCCAACCTGAGTACTTCTTTTATCAAGGTAATGTCAAAGATAAAAAAGGTAAGATCCTAACTCCCACTGCCTTGGGTGGAGAATTAGCAGTGCCTTTATTTAGAGTACAAGCAAAGCAGAAAATGATGGTCTATGAGCTTGTGATGTCTCTCAGAATCCTGGAAAAGCTATCTGCCAAACACAAAATGGAACCTGGGAAAACGGTAAAAGTAGGATTTGAATGGGGAGGCTTAACAGAAAGAATGAAAGCGCAGAGGATGGCACGGCTTGAACAAGGCGCCGCCAGAGACTCAGTGAGCAGAGCTAAAGATCTAGATTCACGAACGAAGACCGGTAGTTCGGCAGAGGCTAGGTTAAGCAAAGGTCCAAAGAAATACTCATTCTGGGTGGATGTTGAGTTAGCTCAAAAAGACTGAAGCTTGACCCTTTTTTACCAGAGAACGCCGTAAAGCCCCTTACTTTAGCGATGGGGAGTTGTCAAAGCATAATACATAGACGCAAAAGCACAGCGGACCCACATTATTACCGGAATTAAGCCAACACCCATGCAAATCATACCTGCAATTGCTAAGGGTATTGCTATCAGCCCGATTAGAAATATATCTACTGCATATTAACCTCCGATCTCATTTTAATAATTTTATTTTTCAAATCTAAATCTTTCACACTGCTAAAATACGAAAATAAAAATCTTTTTTCATCCAACAAAAGTAGGATTCCCCAAAAACACGACTTTAGTGGGATTTAAATTTTCGGGGGAATACTTTATTTTTTTTGAAGGAAAGCGATTTTATTGTATAATCTTATCTTGAAATGGATGATGTGAAACCGAGCGCTGAATCGAAAAATATTATAAATAGATGGAGATAAGAAACCTGCGCTTATCCTAAGAGGAAAAAAATGAATATAGAATATTTCGAACCTTTTAGCCGGGCATGGAACCGGATGAAAATTGCTCTTTTCAAACCATTAGATCTTCACAAGTGGTTTATCATGGGGTTCAGTGCCTTCCTGGCAGGATTAACAGAAGGGCCTCGAAACTCGGGTTCCTCAGGTTGGAGAAAAAATACCAGCTTTCGTGAATTCTTTGACTTTCCGAACAAGGCCTGGGAATGGCTGATAAGTCACCCGGGATGGTTCATCGGTATTGTGTTTATCGTAATATTTTTAATAATTCTCGGTGTCATTCTTATCTGGCTGAGTTCAAGAGGTAAATTCATGTTTCTGGATAATGTTGTCCATGACAGGGCGGAAATCGCCAAACCATGGAAACGTTACCGCACGGAAGGAAACTCGCTGTTCTTATGGCGTCTGTGTTTTGCCCTTATATGCATAGGGCTGTTCACCTCGTATATAATATTTTTCTTCACTACGGCCTATCATCTGTATAAGGACAGTTACAACGAGGCGGTACCCGTTTTCCTTATTGTGGTGATGTCATTTCTTTTTATTTTGACAGCTGTATTCGTAGGATTTATTTCTATGTTCCTGAATAACTTCGTGGTCCCCATCATGTACAAGAAAAACATCAAAACGACCCAGGCATGGAGTCGTTTCCTGTCACTTCTCAAACGGTACCCTTTTCATTTTATCTTGTATGGATTTATCTTGTTTTTGCTGGCCATTTTGTCTGTAATTGCTGTTGCTGTCGCCGGCCTTTTAACCTGTTGTGTAGGCTTTCTGTTGTTAATAATCCCTTATATAGGAACAGTCGTCACCCTGCCCATTTGGTACACCTTCAGAGCCTTTAGCCTGGAGTTCCTGGCTCAATTCGATCCTGAATATGAATTATTCCCGCCATCAGGAGAATCATCTGCAAGCGCCCCTGCTTAACATAGCGGAGTGATAAGGAATTTTATATCGAAGTGGAAAAGAGCTCCTTTCAGAATAAGAGAAAATAGAGAAAGCATTCTCTTCACAGAGAGAAGAAGGGGCATCTTTCAAAGTGATTTTTACTTCATCGGTCTGGGGGGTTGAGAATGGCCAGGCAAAAAGAAATTTTGTTACGGTGATGATGCAGTTTCTTTGTTTCTAAGGATTATTCTTGACTCGAATGGGAGGTTTCTGACCTTGAGAAATGCCGCTTTTATAGGTATAGCCCTTGAGTTTATCTTTGAATTCTTTTTTCATCTTTATCAAAACCTCTTTATCAAGGAAGAGGTCAAGGGCGGTTGTTGCCATTACCTTTGCGGCCAGGAACATTCCTTTATACCCGATTGAATGCTTGGATGAGCTGACAACAGCCCAGCTATGCCAAGGAATACCAGAGGGAGCACAACTTGTAGAAAGATTTAGAGTTGGAGTTATCCAGCTCACCTCGGCCACATCCGTCGAACCGCCTTCAGGATCTTTTGTGAGGTTTTCTAATTTGTTTATTTCGCAAATCATTCCTTTCTGTTCAATATCGGTCTCTTTCTGGATTCTTTTGGCAAAGGCTGTTTCTTCATCTATGTATGTTGTGGAGCCAATCATCTCAAGATTTTTTTGCATTACTTTAGACCCGGTCATATTGACCAGCATCTCGTGGTAACTGCCTTTATTGTTAATTTTTGAGGAGGTTCCGGTAGCCATAGCAGCTCCCTTAACAATCTCTTCAACCCTTTTGACCACATCTTTAACTCCCTGTCTGGTAGAATCTCTAACCCATAGCCATAATTTTGCATGTTCTGGGACAATGTTGGGAACTTTACCCCCTTGAGTTATGACATAGTGAATTCGGACGGTGGGCTTAACATGTTCACGGAGGAGATTGATGCCAAATGTTGTCATTTCTACAGCATCCAGAGCACTGGCGCCTTTCCATGGATCAAAAGCAGCATGGGATGCCTTTCCCGTGAACTCGATCTCCAAGTCATCAATAGCCTGGCTGCCTCTGACGTCTACTTTTGTCTCGTAATCTGGGTGCCAAGCGATGCAGGCATCCAAATCATCGAAGAGACCGTCCCGAGCCATGAACAGTTTCCCTCCTATATCTTCCTCGGCAGGGCATCCAAACAATTTGATAGTGCCTGGAATTTTATGCGCTTCGATGACCTCTTTGATAGCGAGGGCAGCACCGAGGCTTCCGGCCCCAAATAGATTGTGGCCACAGCCATGGCCGGCTCCACCTTCTATACGCGCCTTTTTAAAAGCCGTGTTGTCCTGGGAAAGACCGGGCAATGCATCATACTCTGCCAGAATCCCGATTATGGGTCTTCCTGAACCATAGGAAGCCACAAAAGCAGTGGGCATGCCGGCAACTTCCCGTTCCACATCAAATCCTTCTTTTTCCAAAACTTCCATGAGGAGCTTGGATGATTTATATTCCTGTAAAGCGATTTCGGCATAGTCCCAGAGAGAATCACTGACCTCTACCAATAATTGGCTCTTCTCGTCCACTTTTCTCAAGAGTTCATTTTTTAACTCTTTAGTAGAAGGCTTATTTCCAGCAACGGCAAGCTGGATCAGGCTAAATATTAAAATAATTATCAATGTAAAGTGACGTTTTCTCATTTTTCCCTCCAAAATGCTTTATTCATTAAAATATACTAAAGCTCAGCTTTTCTCATGCTTGGCTTTCAATTTCGCCTCGATAAGATCGCTGTGTCTTAGTTGAAGCAGTGTAGCCAGCTTGTGAACAAAATGGTCTTCGTAGCCGTGGAGCCTGTCATCGGCATAGATCACCTTCCAGGCTGCTTCCACGATTTTTTTCTTCTCTTCCTTTGAATAGTTCTCATTAATCAGATGGGTGAACTCCCAGACATCTATGCTCTCTTCTCGTTTCCTTTTGGCAATCTCCATCATCTCTTCTATGGCCTCGGCTGATATTCCAAAATCTTTCTTAAAAATTGCTTCAATAGTTGCTTTCTCGATGGTGCTGAATTCATCATCTGACCTCGCCACTTCAAGAAGGATAACGCAGGTTGCCATTTGAACCCGCTCAGATTCATCTCGCTCTTGAGAATCTAAATCTGTAGTAACTCTTTTAAGTAATCTCTTTTTTAAATTAAACATTTCAGTGCTTTCTTCCTCGGTCCGTAAGGATACTTCTAAGAATTCTTCCAACACATGATAATAAGGCCGATGTCTTCAGTCAAGATTTTTAGGGTTGTTATGTATGAATTATGGAAAAGAGGGGATTACCGCTAATTTCCGAAGAGATGCTAAATAAGGGGCATATTTTCTGATATGATTTATTGGTTTCAGAAATTGGGTTGCCTGGGCAGCCCTGCGGCTGCCCAGACTAAAGACTACTTAACGACAGCAAAAATCTTTAAACGGGACTTTATCAGAGCAGCAAGATTCAATATACTTCTTTAAATTCGCAGACTTAAGTGCTTCTTTTACATCTTTTCCGGTAATCTTAATTTGATAGCCATCTTTAAGTTCAGTAACCTTGATATCGCATTTAACATCGCTACTACAACACATTTTAATCACCTCCTTTCGTTATTAAGGTATATGTTTATGCGCATAAACTTAAATACTTATAAAAAAAATATTGCTATTTCTTTTTCTTGTTTTTGGCCTCTGGTAAGCAACCACATGTACATGTGCTGTTTAATCTTTGTCGACACTTCTCCAATGCTTGGCGATCTAAAGAATAGTTTATCCAGTAACCTTCTCGTTTGTCTTTTACAAACCCTGCTGCTCTCAAAACACGCAGATGCTGTGATACGGCAGACTGCGTAATTCTTATTTTCTTAGCTAAAGCATTTACGTTCATTGTCCCCTTTTTCAAGAGTTCAATTATCTCTATTCTTTTATCTACTGATAGGATTTTGAAGAGTTCCGCTGTCTTTTTCATGTTATATTCTCGCCAATAAAAATAAGTATATTAGCATTAACTTATATAATATACAAACCAAACTTCCCATTGTCAAGGTCTTTTTAAAAAAATTCGCATTCCTCGCACAAGCAAAAGGGGAGAGTGAAAAAACGGGGATCAGACCTTTCAAACTTTTGTTATTTGAATGCTTTAGGATCAACATAGAGCGAGCTAATATCAGAGTTCGAACTTATCCATAGGCACATCAGCTTAGCATCCTGATTTAAGAACCAGCACAGTTTGCATGAACTCTGAGTAAATAGTCTTCTATAAATTTGACGCTCTGCGGTTCAAAAAGGAAATTCCCTGCCAATATCAGAAGAAATCATAAACCCTCCCAACTGTAAGAGTTTATCTTTAAACTCGTCTGACTTTATTGTCTTTATAAACTCTTGTACTGCTGGTGTTTTGAATTTTGTTTTAGGGATGCAGAAATCATATTCTTCATCTCTTATTGATATGAATCCTAATCCATACTTTAGTGCTACAGATTCTATTCCTATTCCCCAGTCTGCCTTAAGAGTTGCTATTGAAGCAGCTACAGCGTTATGAGATTTTGATTCTCGGTTATATCCATTAATTTCTTGTTTTATTTTTTCAAATTCTTTTTCACTCTTGCCTATATTTTTAAGGAGCAGATCAAAGAGCACCCTCGTCCCTGAACCCTGATTGCGATTTATTATTTTGAGTTTTTTGTCATGGACTATTTCTGATAGTTTAGTATCCGGTTTTATCCACGTGTCTTTTCTATAAAGAATGCCCTGTCTTCTTTTATATCCTTTTATGAGTACAAGGTTTTTTTCATTTTTTATGAATGGAATGTTATAAGTTCCTGTCTTTTCATCCAATAGATGTGTTGGGCTGATATCTGATTCTTGCCTTCTCGCAGCTTCTAGCCCGCTCATAGAACCGACGTGCATGACCTTGGAAGTGATTCCCTTTTTTCTCAACATATGCAAGCAAGGTTATAGTCCAACACATTGGCTGCCTATTATGTTAAGGTCTGAAGGCTTGATGGTGTTGCTCATAGGTATTATTTTTATATATGAATCTTTTTCTATCATTTCCTGGTTTTCCGGAATCTCGAGTATTCCATCTGCGTATGAGAATGTTGTGATTGAGCCTGAGGACTTTGTTATTGGGTAAGCAGAGAATATTTCTGAGTTTCCCCTTTTGACCAGGCTTCCCGACAAGTGCAGTCATAGCATTCCACCAGTTCGCATTGCCAATAATAAGAAGTATGACAGCACAACCAGCAGAATCAAAAGACCAAATAAGAGCAAAGGCATCGGTAAGAACTGTCTCTTATACACATCT
>DRHQ01000068.1 GCA_011049545.1 Candidatus Aminicenantota bacterium
AATACGGTTATATGTTTTGATTGTCTCACAGCTTCTTCTGTGGAATGAAGGTTGTACTTGGCTTGCTTATAGCCAGATGTCAAACGGCCGCTGGTGAAAAGAGGCAGAGAAAAAGTCAAATAGAACTGATAGTCCTTGGTAAAGTCCATGGAAATTCTCTGAGGAGGCTCGCCAGGGATAAAGGAGGGAAACTCCAATGTAAATACTTTCTCAGCAAGCGTATGGAGTCCTTCAGAATTAAGAGAGGGAAGAAAACCTGCGACTGCCTCCCTGAGTTTGGCTCTGGCCATTACTAACCTCTCCTCAGCAGCTAAATGATAAGGATTCTGGGAAATAGCTAAGCGGATGCTCTCTTCAAGAGTAAGAGTCGTTTTTTCCAGGGAAAAAGAAAATTTTGCCACCCAAAAAATCAACAGGATTACCAATAATATGGTTTTTGCTTTCTTCATGTTGACTCTCCTTTTCAATCTTATTTAATCTGATTTATTCATAAATTATATCTTAAGAAAAGGTGAAAATCTCCATACATCCCTGTTTTTAATGAGCGAACCAAGAAGCTTAAAAATGTCGGGGATTGATTTATCAAACTCACATTTTTAATTGAACCAGAAAGACAATCATGCTCTGGGGTGAAATTTATCATAGATCCGACGGAGTTGCTGGCGGCTGACGTGGGTATAAATCTGGGTTGTGGTTATTTGGCTGTGCCCCAGCATTAGCTGCACAGACCTCAGGTCAGCTCCTCTTTCAAGAAGATGAGTGGCAAAGGTATGGCGCAGGACATGAGGACTAATTTTTACATCTAAACCAGCCTTCTTTACGTAGGATTTTAGAAGCTTCCAGAATCCCTGACGGGTAAATGCACTCCCGCGGCGAGTGAGGAAAAGGAAATTATCTGGTTGTTTCAAAAGCAGTGGTCGGGCTTCATCAAGATATCTGCCGATAGCCCTTGTAGCCGAGTCTCCGATGGGAACAATTCTTTCCTTCCCGCCTTTCCCCATGCAGAGGAGAAATCCATCCTCCAAATTTAAATCTTTTAGCTTCAACGTAACAAGCTCTGAAACCCTTAATCCTGTTGCATACAGAAGCTCCAGCATAGCTTTATCCCTGATTCCATGGATATCCTTCTCATCGGGCTGATTAAGAAGCAAATCGACTTCATTCATGGTTAAAAATTTTGGCAAGGAGAACCAGGTTTTTGGCGAGGAGAGATTGACGGCCGGGTTTTTCTTGATCATTCCATCCAAGACCAAGAATTTATAGAAGCTCTTAAGAGAAGAGATTAGCCTGGCCAAAGAGCGAGCTGAAAGGTTTGATCGACTCTGGTGATGTATGAATCGTATTAAGTTTTCTTCTCCGGCCTTTAACCAATGTATTTTTTCTTTCTGAAAGAACTGAAAAAGCTTCTTCATATCGCGTGAGTAAGAGAGCACGGTATTCGAAGATAGTCCTTTTTCAACAGAGAGAAACTCAAGGAAAACCTGGAGAATATCCTCAGGCGAAGAGGAAAGATTTTTCATGTGATAAAAGGATTTGCTCGCTTTTCCTGTCCTACTGTCGTGAAAGGGCCATGGCCTGGCAGGACTATCATTTCATCGGGCATGGTCAGGATTTTATTTTTAATCGAACTCTCCATATCCTTCCAGGAACCTCCGGGAAGATCAGTGCGCCCTACTCCTCCCAAAAAAAGAGTGTCTCCGGAAAGGAGAAAGCCATCACCTAAAAAGCATACACTTCCCGGAGAGTGTCCAGGTGTATGAATAACCCGCAGGAAAGATTTTCCAATCTTTATCTTGTCCCCATCATTTAGCAAGTGGTCTGGAGAAGGAGAATCTATTACTCCGAGAAAAGCGGCCATTTCAGATTGCTTAACATTTCCCAGCATCGGGCTATCAGCAGAATGGATATATAAGGGAATG
>DRHQ01000069.1 GCA_011049545.1 Candidatus Aminicenantota bacterium
AATTATAACCGGGCGGTGCCTGCCGTCCGATAATTTTTAAACCCACCTTACACTTCCACTCAAGACTAAATCAGGAGGAAACAATGAGTTCTAATAGCAGAATTCCAACAAAATATCGAACTCTTCTTGATCAATTGGAAACCGAGAAGGCGATAAAGTTGACCAAGGATTACTTTGAGGTCAATCTGGCGGAAAACCTGAATTTAAGACGGGTAACGGCACCCCTTTTTGTAAAAGCAGGAACCGGTATTAACGATGATCTGAGCGGTGTGGAGCAGCCGGTTTCATTCAAGATCAAGAACATGAGCAACACAAAGGCTGAAATCGTCCAGTCACTGGCTAAGTGGAAAAGGCTCACCCTGGCTAATCTCAAAATACGGTCAGGTGAAGGACTTTACACGGATATGAATGCTATCCGGCCCCATGAGATCCTCGATAATCTTCACTCCCTTTATGTCGACCAGTGGGACTGGGAAAGAGCTATCTCCGAGAAAGAGAGAAGCTTACATTTTTTGAAAAGTATAGTGAGAAAAATATATGGAGTTATAAGAGCAACAGAACATTTCGTCCACTCCCATTACCCGGTCATCAAGCCCGGTCTTCCCGAAGATATATATTTTATTCACACAGAAGAGCTTGAAAAAAGATTTCCTAATTTGCGCCCAAATGAACGTGAGAATGCCATATGCAGGCTGTATGGGGCAGTTTTTCTTTCAGGGATCGGAGCCCCTTTGAAAAACGGAAAACCCCATGATGGACGAGCCCCAGATTACGATGACTGGACAACGCCAACAGAAGAAGGGCCGGGGCTCAATGGAGATGTCATATTCTGGTCTCCAGAGCTGGAAAACGCCTTTGAGATTTCTTCGATGGGAATACGAGTGGATCAGCAGGTACTGAAAAATCAGCTGGAATTGACAGGGACAACCGAAAGAAAGGAATTGTTTTTCCACAGAAAATTATTAGGAGGCGAATTGCCTCTCTCGATTGGAGGAGGGATCGGACAGTCAAGGCTCTGCATGTTTTTCCTTAAGAAAGCTCATATTGGAGAGGTTCAGGCAAGTTTATGGACGGATGAAATTTTGGAAGAGTGCCAGAAAGCGAACATTCCCCTCTTATAAAAATTTAGCTTTGATATATTTCATCGAATATAGAAATGCGGTTCAAAACATCGGATTTGATGACAACTGAAAATTTCTCTATAAAAACTATTGACATTCTCAAAAAGGCAGTGTAGCATACCTTGCTATTAACTTGTGTTTTTCATAAGAAACACAAGGATTATTGCAATGAAGTATTCAAAAAGATTGCCTAATGCAACACTCCCCACATCTGCATTATTCCTTTCCTCTCCTAATAATTCCATAATTATATTAATTATGGAATAGACAGGGATCCATTCCTGTCTATTCCTAAAAGGAACGGAGTCTTTTTGCATATATTTTGAGGTTTTTATTTTTTAATTTAAATAAGAAAAGGAGTATCGAGATGGTAAAAATTTACTATGATCATGACTGTGACCTGAAATTGCTAAAGGAAAAAACTATAGCAGTGATTGGGTATGGAAGTCAGGGACATGCCCAGGCACAAAATCTTCGGGATAGTGGATTTAAGGTGATCGTTTCTGAAGTGCCCGGCACAGATAATTACACCCTAGCTAAAAAACATGGTTTTGAACCTATGAGCGCTGAAGAAGCAGGAAAAAAAGCAGATATCATTCACATTCTTACTCCAGATGATGTCCAGAAAAAGATTTATTACAATGAAATTGCAGAGAATATGACGAAAGGGAAAGCCCTTGTTTTTTCCCATGGTTTCAATATCCATTTCGGACAGATAATACCTCCCAAGGATGTCGATGTATATATGGTAGCACCAAAAGGACCCGGCCATCTTGTACGCGACACTTTTGTCAAAGGCGCTGGCGTACCCTCGCTCATTGCGGTTGAACAGAATGCGACTGGAAAAGCCAAAGAACTTGCCTTGGCTCATGCCTGTGGGATAGGCGCAGGAAGGGCGGCCATCCTTGAAACAACATTTAAAGAAGAAACCGAGACAGATTTGTTTGGGGAACAAGCCGTGTTATGCGGGGGGGTAACAGAATTAATCAAAGCCGGATTCGAAACACTTGTAGAAGCAGGGTACCAGCCGGAGATCGCCTATTTTGAATGCCTGCATGAAATGAAATTGATCGTTGATTTGATCTATCAGGGAGGATTCAATTACATGAGGTATTCCATCAGCGATACTGCCGAATTCGGCGACTATACGACAGGAAAGCGCATTATCACAGAGGAAACAAGACAGGAAATGAAAAGAATACTCGAGGAGGTCCGGAATGGAACCTTTGCGAAGAAATGGATACTGGAAAACCTGGCAAACCGCCCTGTCTTCAACGCGAAAAAAAGAATGGAAGAACAGCATCAGATTGAAAAAGTCGGGAAAGAGTTGAGGAAAATGATGAGCTGGATCAAAAAGAACTGATTTTACTACTCTAGTAACGAGGAGTTCAGATGAACAGACAGATCAAAATATTTGATACAACCCTCCGGGATGGAGAACAGTCTCCCGGATGCAGTATGAACATCCACGAAAAATTAGAAATTGCCAAGCATCTGGAGTGTTTAAAAGTTGATGTGATCGAGGCTGGATTTGCGATGGCCTCAAAAGAGGACTTTGAAGCAATCAAAACTATCGCTAAAAGTATAAAAGGCTCTTCGGTGGCTGCCTTAGCTAGAACATTGTCCAAGGACGTGGATGCAGCCTGGGAAGCCGTAAAAAGCGCTAAACAGCCGAGGATCCATATTTTTATTGCCACTTCCGATATACACATGAGGCACAAATTAAAAAAGACGCGAGAGCAAGTATTAAAAGATGTCGGGCAAATTGTGAAATATGCCAAGAAGTACTGCAGCGATATTGAATTTTCAGCAGAAGACGCCACAAGAAGCGATCCTGAGTTTTTGTACAAAGTTTTTGAAACGGCTATCAGGTCTGGCGCTACTGTGATCAATGTTCCTGATACGGTCGGATATACAACTCCTGATGAATTTTACTCGCTCATCACGAAGATCAGAGAAAATGTGTCCAATATAGACGAAACAACAATCTCCGTACACTGTCACGATGATTTGGGAATGGCTGTTGCCAATACACTTTCTGCAGTCAGAGCTGGAGCTACCCAGCTTGAATGTACCATAAACGGGATCGGTGAAAGGGCAGGAAATGCAGCCCTGGAAGAAGTTGTGATGGCTCTCGACACGAGAAAGGATTTATTCGGTTTAACCAGCAATGTCGATACCACCCAAATCTACCGTTCCAGTAAGCTGGTGAGCGCACTTTTAGGGACAGCCATCCCTCCAAACAAAGCCATCGTAGGGGCGAACGCCTTCGCTCACGAAGCTGGCATCCATCAGCACGGCGTGCTGTCGGAAAAAAGCACGTATGAGATCATGAGACCAGAGTCCATTGGTTTGTCTGAAAACAAAATCGTACTCGGTAAACATTCGGGTCGACACGCTTTTGACGCCAGGGTCAGGGAACTTGGTTACAATTTAACAAAATCAGAATTGAATAGAACTTTTGTTCGGTTCAAAGATCTTGCCGGCAAAAAGAAAGTCGTATCGAATTTAGACATTGAAGCCCTTATCCAGAGTAAATACACAGAGGTTACTGGAATTTATAGACTAGATCGATTCATAGTCAACAGCGGCAACACCATAACCTCTACAGCCAGTATCAAGATGATAAACGGTGATATGACCAAAGAGGAAGTGGCGACTGGAGATGGGCCGATGGATGCCGCCTTCAAGGCTATTGAAAAAATAATTGGGACTTCGTTTATGTTGGAAGATTATTCTGTTCATTCTGTCACAAGTGGAAAGGATGCTCAAGGAGAAGTAATTGTAAAACTCAGGAAAGATGACAACATAGTTGTGGGTCGAGGTCTCAGCACAGACATAGTGGAAGCCGGAATAAAAGCATACCTGAATGCTGTAAATAAAATGCTAAGTGGAGCTACTACCCAAGAGGAGGATACAAATGCAAAAAAAACTGACAATTTTTGATACAACTTTACGAGATGGTGCTCAGGCAGAAGAAATTTCATTTTCTATCGAAGACAAATTGAAAATTTTAAAGGCCTTGGATAACCTTGGAGTTAGATATATCGAAACCGGTAACCCAGGTTCGAACCCGAAAGATTTAGAATTTTTCCGATCCATAAATAGTATCAAATTGAAACATGCAAAATTAACAGCTTTCGGAAGCACAAGACGTCAGAACGTTCAAGCTGAAGACGACAGCAATATCCAGGTACTATTAAAGGCAAATACGCCGGCAGTGGCAATTTTTGGAAAAAGCTGGGATTTTCATGTCACCAAGGTCATTAAAACCACTTTGGAAGAAAATACAAAAATGATCAGGGATACAATTGCATTTTTCAACAAAAATGACAAAGAGGTCATTTTCGATGCTGAGCATTTTTTTGATGGATATAAATCAAATCCGAAGTATGCATTGGAAACATTGCAGGCTGCAGTGGATGGTGGTGCGGATTGGCTTGTTCTTTGTGAGACTAATGGTGGAGCTTTTCCGGATGAAGTGTTTGAAATCACGAAAGACGTGGTCAAACAATTTTCCATACCCATTGGCATTCACTGCCATAACGACGGCGGCATGGCGGTTGCCAACTCTATTATGGCCGTAGAAGCAGGAGCAACACAAGTACAGGGAACGTTTATTGGGTTTGGAGAACGGTGTGGAAATGCCAATCTTTCCACAATTATTCCTAACATGCAGTTGAAAAAAGGATATATCTGCATACCACAAGATCAAATGATTAAACTCACTTCGACTGCACGATATATTGCAGAAATATCTAACATAGCAGTGAATAACCGGATGCCGTATGTGGGAAAAAGTGCATTCGCTCATAAGGGCGGTATGCACATTGATGGAGTCAACAAAGTTACACGTTCGTTTGAACATATTGAGCCGGAAAAAGTGGGCAATGAAAGACGATTTTTAATGTCAGAAATTTCTGGCAGAAGCGCGATTTTAAAAACAATCCAAAAGGTCGATCCTGAACTCACAAGAGATTCTCCGGAAACTCAGCAAATCATCGATCACTTGAAAAAATTGGAGCATTCAGGATATCAGTTTGAAGCAGCGGAAAGTTCATTTGAACTGATGGTCCGTAAACAACTCGGAAAGTACAAGCCGTTTTTTAGATTAGAGCATTTCAGCATCATTGATAAACAGCCGGCACAAAACAGTGACGCAAGTGCTTCTGCAATACTTAAAATAAACGTCGACGGAAAACAAGAAATTACCGGAGCCGAAGGAGATGGGCCGGTCAATGCCTTGGATAAGGCGCTGCGTAAAGCACTGGAAGTCTTTTATCCAGAATTAAAAAATGTGCGTTTAACTGATTTCAAAGTGCGAGTGCTTAATCCTAAAATGGCTACAGCAGCCAAGGTTCGTGTCTTGATAGAAACGACCGATGGAAATGATATTTGGACAACTGTTGGCGTATCGACTGACATAATAGATGCAAGCTGGATTGCGTTGGTAGATTCCATCGAACATAAATTACTGAAAGATATAGAGAAGAAATTCAAGGCATTTGCATGATAAACATCGATTTATTTAATGAGACTTGGATGTCATGATGAGACAAGAAGGAGAACATTAATGGGAATGACCATGACGCAAAAGATCCTGGCTGCTGGTGCAGGTTTGGAGTCGGTCAAGTCCGGACAATTGATTCAATCCGATTGCGATGTGATGTTGGGTAATGATATTACCACTCCGATCGCCATCAAGGAATTTGAAAAAATAGGAAGGGACCATGTTTTCGATAAAAGCAAAATTGTGATTGTACCTGACCACTTCACGCCCAACAAAGACATCAAATCTGCAGAACAATGCAGAATGATTCGGGAATTTGTCAGGACAAAAGGAATAAAAAATTATTTCGAAGTGGGCGAGATGGGTATTGAGCATGTGTTACTCCCCGAGAAAGGACTCGTCGTTCCCGGAGAAATCGTGATTGGTGCAGATTCCCATACATGCACATATGGCGCGTTGGGAGCTTTTTCTACTGGAATCGGGAGTACAGATTTGGCCGCGGGCATGGCAACCGGAAAGTGCTGGTTTAAGGTGCCTGGTGCTATAAAGTTTGTGATAGATGGAAGACCATCCAATTTTATAATGGGAAAAGATGTAATTCTTCACATCATCGGCCTTATCGGTGTGGATGGATCAGTGAACAAAGCCATGGAATTTTGCGGAGAAGGCTTAGCGTTTCTCTCAATGGATGATCGTTTCACTATTGCCAATATGGCAGTAGAAGCCGGCGCAAAGAACGGTATCTTCCCGGTAGACGAAAAAACACTGACATACGTCGAAGCTCACTCAACGAAAAAATACAGGATTTTCGAGCCGGATGGTGATGCAGAGTACGATAAACATTTTAGAATCGATATGAGTGTCCTGCGACCGACAGTTGCCCTTCCTCATTCGCCTGGAAATGCCCAACCGATCGATGCAATAGAAGATATAAATATCCATCAGGTTGTGATTGGCTCCTGTACCAACGGCCGGATGGAAGACATGCGAATGGCTGCGCGCATACTAAAAAGAAAGAGGGTTGCGAAGGGAGTGCGGGTGATCATCATTCCTGCCACTCAAGGAATCTATTTAAAAGCCCTGGAAGAGGGTTTGATTGAAACATTTATCAAGGCGGGAGCCGTAGTGAGCACGCCAACGTGTGGACCCTGTTTGGGTGGACATATGGGGGTCCTGGCCAAAGGAGAAAGAGCGGTTTCTACGACGAATCGTAACTTTGTCGGAAGAATGGGACACAGAGAATCCGAAATTTACCTTGCCAGTCCAGCAGTCGCAGCAGCGTCTGCCATAACTGGTAGGATTACAAATCCAGAAGAAATGACAAACTAAGAGAAGACATGTTTTGGAGAAATATGGAGCCATGAAAGTAAAAGGAAAGGCCTTTAAATATAGCGACAATGTAGATACAGATCTAATCATCCCAGCCAGATATTTGAATACATCAGATCCAGAAGAACTGGCCGGGCATTGTATGGAGGACATCGATCCGACTTTTGTGAAAGAACATAACCCTAAAGATATCATTGTCGCAGGTAAAAATTTTGGATGTGGATCCTCTCGTGAACACGCGCCCATAGCCATCAAGGCTGCAGGGATTTCATGTGTAATCGCCTGGACATTTGCACGGATATTTTATCGCAATGCAATCAATATCGGACTTCCCATTCTAGAATGTGAAGAAGCTTCGAAAAAAATAGAATATGGAAGTGTAATTGAAGTGGATTTCGAAACAAATGACATTTTTGATTTAACTAAGAACCAAAAATATAGTGCTCAGCCATTCCCGGAATTTATACAGAAAATTATTAAAGCAGAGGGGCTAATCAATTACATAAGGGAAAGTATGGTCAAAACAGAGATCAAATAAGGATACGAGTTATGAATTTTACAATAGCAACAATACCAGGCGATGGGATCGGCCCCGAGATCATCGAGCAAGCCATTCTGGTGCTCAATCAAATCGGTAAGAAATATGGACTTTCTTTTTCTTTTATCAAACTACTGGCAGGTGGATGTGCAATCGATAAAACAGGAGAGCCTTTGCCGCCAGAAACGATGGAAAAGTGCCAAAACAGTGATTCGGTTCTACTCGGTGCAGTCGGGGGCCTTCGATGGGACCATCTTGGAGTTCAACAGCGACCAGAAAAAGCGTTATTAAGGTTGCGGAAAGAACTGAATCTTTTTGCCAATATTCGTCCTGCAGTTCTGTATGGAGCATTGAAAGACGCTTCTCCATTACGCAAAGACATTGCAGCCGCAGGCATCGATATGTGCATAGTCCGTGAATTAACGGGCGGCATCTATTTTGGACCACGCGGAAGAAAACAACGAAATGGGGGTGAAGAAGCTTACGACACGGAAATCTACAGATCAGAAGAAATCGAACGCATATCCAAGATTGCTTTCGAAATTTCGATGAAACGGAGCAAAAAAGTAACCAGCGTGGATAAAGCAAATATTCTGGAAAGCTCAAGACTGTGGCGTTCGGTAGTGACGGAAGTTGCGGTGAGTTATCCAGAAATTCGACTCGAACACATGTATGTGGACAATGCTGCAATGCAAATCATCCGAGACCCAAGACAATTTGATGTTATCCTAACGACAAACATGTTCGGAGATATCCTTTCGGACGAAGCAAGCATGATAACCGGCTCAATCGGAATGCTTCCTTCAGCAAGCCTTGGCTTGACTCGATTGGGTATGTATGAACCTATCCACGGCTCAGCCCCTGATATAGCGGGACAGGATAAGGCCAATCCGATTGCTATCATTCTTTCGGCTGCCATGATGTTGCGATTTTCTTTTGAATTAGAAAAGGAGGCGAACGTGATCGAAAAGGCAGTTGCGCAAGTTCTCGCGCAAAGCTATCGTACCGCGGATATAATGAGTCACAGAAAGCGTTTGGTCGGGACAAAAGAGATGGGAAGATTGATAGTTGAAGCCATCGATTAAGATCGAGGAGTTTTAATGTAAGATGAGTTTTTTTAGCTAGTGCTCCCAAAATAAAATGGAGAACCTGGGCCGATGACAAAAAAGCTATCGTTAGCTTTCCACGAGTATGCGCAAAATCATGGAACGCCCATTTATGAGGAATAAAAAATGCGAAGTGATAAGGTAAAAAAGGGTTTGGAACGGGCTCCCCATCGTTCACTTTTCAAAGCGATGGGATATACAGACCAAGAAATCATGAGGCCTTGGATTGGAATCGTGAATGCCAAAAACGAAATTATCCCAGGACATATTCATTTAGACAAGATCACAGAGGCCGTTAAAAGTGGTGTGCGTATGAGAGGGGGAACACCAATAGAGTTTCCGGCCATCGGTGTCTGTGATGGAATTGCTATGGGACATATCGGGATGCATTATTCACTTGCCAGCCGAGAGTTGATTGCAGATTGCATTGAAACGATGTCTATGGCCCACCAGTTCGATGCCCTGGTCATGGTGACCAACTGCGACAAGATTGTGCCTGGAATGTTGATGTCAGCAGCAAGGCTTAATATTCCTACAGTAGTTGTCAGCGGAGGGCCGATGCTTGCTGGAAAAGATGGCGATAAAGCCATCAGTATTTCCAATGTTTTTGAAGCCGTAGGTGAAGTTAAAGCTGGAAAGATGAGCGAAAACAAACTCCATGAATATGAAGAACACGCCTGTCCTGGATACGGATCTTGTGCTGGTATGTTTACAGCCAACAGCATGAACTGTTTAACCGAGGCTCTGGGCATGGGATTGCCCGGAAACGGTACTATCCCTGCAGTATATGCCGGGCGTATTTTGCTGGCCAAAAAAGCAGGGATGGCGGTCATGGGATTGCTTAATAAAGATATTAGGCCGAGGGATATTCTGCGCGAGGAGGCATTCCACAACGCATTAAAAGTGGATATGGCGCTTGGCTGCAGCACGAATAGTATGCTTCATTTGCTGGCTATTGCCCATGAAGCGGGAATCAAGCTTGATCTGAGTATTGCAAATGAGATAAGTGCAATAACCCCTAATTTATGCCAACTGAGCCCGGCTGGGCCACATCATATGCAAGATCTGTATGAAGCCGGCGGCGTGTATGCCGTCATGAAAGAATTGGCGAAGAAGGACTTGCTGAACTTGGATTTGATGACTGTCTCCGGAAAAACAGTGAAAATGAATATTAAGGAAGCCGTTAATCGAAATACAGAGGTCATCCGTCCTATCGAAAGCCCCTTTCATGAAACAGGAGGCATTGCTTTCCTAAATGGAAATCTTGCCCCTGATGGATGTGTTGTCAAGCGCTCGGCAGTTGCCAGGCAGATGCTCAAACATCGGGGATCGGCCAGAGTCTTTGACTCAGAGGAAACTTCGATAAGAGCAATTTTAGAAAGCCAAATCAATAAGGGAGATGTTGTGATCATTCGGTATGAAGGACCCAAAGGCGGACCAGGTATGCGTGAAATGCTTGCACCGACTTCAGCCCTGGCAGGAATGGGATTAGACAAGGATGTTGCCCTAGTAACGGATGGCCGGTTCAGCGGAGCAACAAGGGGAGCATCGATAGGACATGTCTCACCGGAGGCTGCAGTAGGTGGACCCATCGCCTTGGTGAAAGAAGGAGATATGATTGCCTTCGATGTTGAGGAAGGGACCATAACACTCGACGTTGCCAAAGAAGAGCTGGCCAAAAGAAAGGAAGCTTGGAAAGCTCCTAAACCCAAAATAGAAACTGGCTATTTGGCTAGATATGCAAAAATAGTTACTTCAGCCAATACGGGAGCTATCTTAGAAGATTAAAATTTCAATTTAGCCTCGGATGAAAATTTGAAGGAGAATGTGAAATGACTGGAGCAGAGATACTCATCGATGCCTTAAAAAAAGAGGGAGTCGACATCATGTTCGGTTACCCGGGAGGAGTGGTTATTCCCATTTTTGATGTCCTCTACCGGGACAAAGAAATCAATCTCATTCTGACAAGGCATGAACAGGGAGCGGCTCATGCCGCTGATGGATATGCGCGTGCTTCGGGCAAAGTCGGAGTTTGCCTGGTCACATCCGGCCCTGGTGCTACAAATACCATCACTGGCATTGCTACAGCTAAACTTGACTCCATACCCATTGTCGTCATAAGCGGCCAGGTAAGGACGAATATTATCGGTACAGATGCATTCCAAGAAACAGATATGGCAGGTCTGACAAGATCAATCTGTAAACACAACTATCTTGTCCAGAAAACGCAGGAACTCCCTCAGATTATCAAAGAAGCTTTTTATATAGCAAGGAGCGGCCGGCCGGGACCCGTCTCTTTAGATCTTCCATTGGATGTAGTAACAGCAAAGCTTAAGAATTACAGTTATCCAAAAAAAGTCAATCTGCCTGGCTATAATCCGACAATCAAGGGTAATCCACGACAAATAAAAAAACTTGCACAGGCTATAAAGGATGCAAAAAAGCCGCTAATAATGTCAGGTGGAGGAATCATCAGCTCTGGAACCAGCGACGAACTGCTAAAACTTCTTGAAATGACAAATATTCCCATAGTGATAACCTTGATGGGGTTGGGCAGCATCCCCACCGACCACAGGCTTTTCCTCGGGATGCCGGGTATGCATGGGAGAGTTGCCGCCAATTATGCCTTAACCGAATGCGACCTTCTCATCGCCATCGGCACCAGGTTTGATGATAGAGTGACCGGCGATTTAAAAACGTTCGGAAAAAATGCAAAAATTGCCCACATTGACATTGATCCTGCCGAAATCGGCAAGAACGTAGAAACAGATATTCCCGTTGTTGGTGACATTCAAAATGTTCTTAATGACCTTTTGGGTATGATAAAACCACGGATTCCCAATGAGTGGAACAGGACGACAGCAGGGTGGAAAGAAAAATATAAATTAGGCTACAAACAACAAAAAACGGGCGAAATACTGCCGCAATATGTCGTAGACCGCATCAGCCATCTTGCGGAGCAAAACGCGATCATCGTCACGGATGTTGGCCAGCACCAGATGTGGGCTGCCCTCTACTGCAACCACAAGAAACCGCGTTCTTTTTTAAGCTCCGGAGGATTAGGGACAATGGGATTTGGCCTGCCTGCTGCCATGGGGGCTTCCATGGCTTATCCTGACCGTATGATCATTAACATTTCAGGAGATGGCAGCATTCAAATGAATATTCAAGAACTTGCAACATGTGCCATAAATGAAATACCTGTAAAAATTGCGGTTCTAAATAACACATACCTAGGGATGGTTAGACAGTGGCAGGAATTATTCTGGGATAGAAACTACTCTAAGACCTGCTTAAAACAGACCCTTCACTGTCCGCATGATTGCAAAGGGCCTGGAAAGGATTGTTCCCAAGTATATCGGCCTGATTTCGTAAAAGTTGCCGAAGCCAATGGAATTATTGGCCTCAGAGCCGCTAAGCCATCTGAGGTCGACTCTGTCATAAAGGAAGGTTTTAGGACAAAAGGACCGGTTCTGATGGAGTTTATGGTCAGACGGGTTGAAAGCGTTTATCCCATGGTTCCTGGTGGAAAGCCAATAAATGAAATGATAATTGGGTGAAAGAAATGGAAAAACATACGATCATTATCACCGTTGCCAACCGGATCGGAGTGCTTGCTCGCATTGCGGGGCTTCTTTCCTCTAGGGGGTTTAACATCGATAGCATAATCGGAGCCCCTACGGAAAATCCTGATATCTACAAAATCCACCTTGTTGTTGGTGGAACAGAACAGAGAATAGAACAAGTGACAAAACAGCTCAATAAGCTCATCGATACTGTGAAAATCGTGGACATTTCTCATAAAAAGAACTACATTGTCCGCGAGTTCATACTGATAAAGGTTAAGGCCCAGAAAAACCGTTCAGAAATTCTTGAACTTATCAATGTATTCAAGGCAAAGGTCGTTGATATGACGCGGACTCACATAACCATAGATATTTCTGGCCCAACACTTAAAATTGAAAGATTCATTGATTTATTAAGGCCATATGGTATTAAGGAATTTGTGCGAAGCGGAAAGATTGCTGTTAGCGAAGATTAAGGTTCAAAGTTTTCCTTGATACCAAGATTGGGGCAGAAATAACGATCAATGGTGATCAAATAGAGATAGGGAGCAAAAAGTTCCAAAAATTATGAGGTAAGGGAATGAACTTAGATAAAATCCGAGAGCAGGTTGACTATATCGATTATGAGATACTAAAGCTTCTCAACGAAAGAATGGAGCTGGGGCTCAGGACAAAAAAATTTAAAAATGCGATACAGGACAAAGATAGAGAAACTCAAATCCTGGAACAACTGAAAAAATATGCTCATGCCTACAACCTGATTAAGCCTGATTTTGTCGAAAAACTCTTCAAGGCGATCATGAGGGAGAGCAGGAAGAACCAGAAACCCAACAAAAAACTTATCGGGTTTCAAGGAGAACACGGTGCGTTCGGAGAAATGGCGGCCGAGTATTATGACCAAGAACTCGCAGCCATTCCCTGCGCAGAGTTTGCGGATGTCTTTGAGGGAGTCGAAAAAGGGAATCTGGAACTTGGGATTGTGCCAGTAGAAAATTCACTAGGTGGTGCGATTACCCAGGTCAACGAGTTGCTGATCAGAACTGATTTAAAAGTAATCGGAGCCGTAAAGCTCCGGATCAATCACTGCCTTTTGAAATCTCCCGAGTCGAATTACCAAGAAATCAGAATTGTATATTCCCATCCACAAGCCTTATCCCAATGTCGTGATTTTCTGAACCGGCAACAGCTGGAAGCGCGCTCCTTTTACGATACTGCCGGTGCAGCCAATATGCTTGCAAAGGAGAAACCCAAGATGGCTGCAGCCATAGCGAGTAAGTTCTGTGCCGAACTGTATAACCTTGAAGTGATAAAAGAGAACATCCAAGACCATAAAAACAATTTCACGAGGTTCCTGATTCTATCAAGAAGGGAGCAAGAAAATTCTGCAGATAAATGCTCGATTATTTTTTCTACATCTCATAAGGCAGGAACTCTGTTTGCGGTCCTTAAAATATTTGCTGAGGAGCGTATAAATCTAACCCGCATTGAATCCCTTCCTTACCGGAATGATCCTGGCACCTATGTCTTCTTTCTTGATTTTCAGTGTGATGATATCCATAGTCGAGTCAGGAATATTCTTAACAAAGTCAAGCTAAAAACTAAAATGCTTAAGTATCTTGGCTGTTATAAGGAAGAGGTCTTTTGATGAAAATTGCAGTTCCAGAAACCGCATTCATTTTATCGTTCTCATGAGAGCTCAACGGATTTTGTAAGTCAAATAATTTTACTTGCTAATTATCTGAGTATAGGGTATAGTACAAAATCAAACATATGGCAGGAAATGATCAAAGCAAATTGTTTTTCCCTTCCGAACGATAATTTACTCTGACATTCATCCCCTCATGTTTTAATCAAATAAAAGGGTAAATAAATGAATTTTAACGAATTGAAACTCGAGTCCCGTCTGCTGCATGGAATCGCGGACAGAGGATATAGAGAGATGACAGCGGTCCAAGAACAAACTCTGGCAAAAACACTTCAAGGTTTGGACGTGGCCGTTCAGTCCCAAACCGGAACCGGCAAAACAGCCGCGTTCCTGGTAACGTTGTTTGAACGCATGCTCTTTGATAGAGCGCTCAAAGGAAAAATAGCGTTGATTATTGTGCCGACCAGGGAACTGGCTGTTCAAATTGAAAAAGAAGCGAAGCTTTTGAACTTCCATCTGGGGTTTGTGATCGGCAGCTTTTATGGCGGCGTGGGCTACGATCGCCAGCTGTCTTTATTGAGAAAAGGCCTGGACATAGTCATCGGTACGCCAGGAAGGTTGTTGGATTTAAGCACAAAAGGCTATTTAAACCTGAGAAATACCGGAATCCTGGTCATCGACGAGGCCGATCGCATGTTCGACATGGGATTTCTCCCAGATATCAAAAAGCTTCTTCAAAAAATGCCTCCCCGTCAAGCCCGGCAGAACATGCTATTCAGCGCGACATTGAACCGTGTCTCCAGAAAAATTGCCATCGAGCACATGAACCATCCAATATTCCTTGAAGTCACTCCGGAACAGCTGACGGTAGATACGATTTTTCAAGAACTCTACTATGTGAAAAGTCATATCAAGATGAATCTCATGCTGGGCATTCTCAAGGCTCAAGCTCCCCACAATGCCTTGATTTTCACGAATATGCGGTATGTCGCTTTTCGCGTGGCCAAGAAACTACAACGCAACGGGTTCCGCAGTCAGCATCTGACCGGGGACCTTCCCCAGAGCCGAAGATTGAAGATAATTGAGGAATTTATGGCTGGAAAGTTCGCTCTTCTGGTCGCAACGGATGTTGCTGCCCGAGGGCTCCATATTGATAACCTGGATATGGTCATTAATTACGATCTTCCCCTGGATCGCGAAAATTATGTGCATCGGATCGGGCGGACGGCCCGCGCTGGAAATTCTGGCAAGGCTATATCATTGGCCAGCGAAGGCACGGCTGATCACCTCGAGGCCATCGAATCTTTTATAGGAATGAAGATTCCCGTTCAAACGGCGGACATTGATCTTTTTGCCACGGACATGAGCTTAGGATTCAGCCCCAGAAATAAACCTCGAAACGGTGGATCAAGAAAAAATTATCGATCCAATTTCAACTCCAAAAATCGGCAGAGGACAAATAATCGAGGCAGATCAAAATTCTTTGGGGCTGAAAAACTAATAAATCAGTGAATTAACGGTTACGAGTCTTTGATTCTGCCAATTGCTTACCTTTCCGTGCATACTCCAGCGATAAGGCCTGATTGCCAAGCCGGTTGTAAAGGTCGGCTAAGAGGAAATAGCCTATAGGAAGGTCCTTTTTTTCAGGTTTTAGCTCTATTCCTTTCTTCGCTAACGAAACAGCTTCATCATACTTTTCTCCCCGGTTCAGGTAAATTCTTGCAAGGTAAAAATAGCTCATGGGGAAATAGGGATTTATTTCTAAGGTTTTCTCAAGATAAAATTTTTCTTTCTCGACTTCGTCTAAAAGCCGGTAGGCTCGAGAAAGATTGAAACTTGCCATGAAATTATGAGGGATATAATCAAGCTCAATCTTATACTCATCTGCCGCTCGGAGTAAATTCCCCTTTTTCTCAAAAAGTTGGGCGAGATTATAATGAAGACGCCTCAACTTAGGATTGCGCTCTAACGCCTCTTGAAGATATCTTTCTGCTTCATCCAAATTGCCTTGAACAACATAAATACCCCCAAGAGCATTGAAGGCTGAAGCCGAGGAAGGATTGAGCTTCATGCATTCCTGATAATATTTAATGGCTTCTTCATATTCCTTTTTTAAATTTTTGATATTTCCAAGGATGAAATAGACTTGCGAATCTGGAAGCATAGAATCTAGGGCGCTCAAAACAAATTTCTCTGCCTCATCAATTTCTCCCAGACCCATGTAAGAATTGGCAATGTTGATAACAGTGAAAGCATCGCTCGGTTTTTTTTCGAGAACTTGAAAGAAACTCTTTAAGGCGTTCTCGAATTCCCGCATTTTAAAATACAAGTTTCCCAGAGTAAAGTAAGCATCAATGATGTCAGGATCCTCTTCAATAATCTTATTGATTAGCTCGATGGCTTGCTCGAATTCTTCCTTAAGCATCATTTCTTTGGCCTTTGAAAGCTGGTTAAACACAACGATTTTTTCCTTAGGATCGCCCAATCTCTTGCCTTCTAGGGAAGATGGATCCGCAAAACTACCGATGTATCCCAGAGCGGCAAGTTTCTGCCGGGCTTCCTCATCGATATGGCGGTAGTCAAGCTCAAAAGATCCCTGGCTGGATTCTTCAATGAATTGATCGGCTATTCCCACTAGTCTTCTTATTTCTTCAGGATGAGTGGAAACCAGGTTGGTTCGTTCATCGGGGTCATCGACCAGGTCATACAACTCAAGTTCTGGAGCGATAATCAGCTTGAACCTCTCTTCCTGGATACTTTTCAATTCACTCCAACCATAATGAAACCGTGGATAAAAAGACTCCGCATAAGCAAAATTCTTTTTTGACTTCTTCTCTTCAAAAAACAAAGGAACAAGGCTTTTTCCTTGTACCTGAGGTGGAATTGGAATACCGTCCATTTCAAAAAGAGTAGGCATAATATCCACGAGCGAAACCACATTGGTCCGGCTTATCCCATGTAGTTTTTCAAAAGGCGTGACGAAAATAAGGGGGACATGAATCCCTTCCTGATAAATAAAAAACCCGTGTGTGCTTTCCCTGTGTTCACCCAGACTTTCGCCATGGTCTGAAGCAAAAACAAGAACAGTACTATCAATAAGCCCGTTCTCTTCCAGATAATTCCATAACCTCCCTAACTGAGAATCTGTGTAGGCAATTTCTCCCACATAAGGTCTATTGGGATATTTCTCTTTAAAAGGTGAGGGCGGTTCATAGGGCGTATGGGGATCATAGAGATGAACCCAGGTGAAAAACTTCTCATGCCTGTGCTGATCCAGCCAGGTGATGGCTTCATCTATAACCTCATCGCCCCTGCGCTGAACATTTCCAAGCGAAATAGATTTGTATTTGCTTAAATCGAACCGATCAAAATAATAATCGAAGCCCTGATTTAAGCCCCATTTGGAATCAAGAACATAAGCAGCAACAAAAGCGGACGTCTGATAATCTTTTTCTTTAAAGAACTCGGCAAGCGTGATGAGTTCAGGGGAAACAAGAAATCCTCCATTGTCCCGTACTCCATGAAAAGTAGGATGCATGCCTGTCATGATGGATGTATGGGAGGGCAAGGTGAGGGGAGTTGGAGCAATGCACTTTTCGAACTTGATACCTCGAGAAGCGAAAAGGTCCATAAAGGGAGTGTCTATCCCGGAGAACCCATAGCAATGGATACGATCAGCCCGAAGAGTATCGACAGTAATCAAGATGTAATTCAACTCTTTGCCATTTTTCAGGCGAGAAAATGATGGACGCTTTGGAAGGAGAAATAAATAAGTGAATAGAAGCGTGAAAATCAGAACGAATGTAATAGGGAGAATAACTTTAATAGCAGGAATTTTTTTTCCTGCTTTAGTTTTTTTCATGAGAAAATTCTATCATAAAGGATTATGCATCAGAAAGGGAAAAAAAGAGTGCGCATCTTTTTACGGTTCCTCGGGGTTAGACTCTGCCGGGAAGGAGAGCATACTATATGCCAATAATCCTCTGGATATCCCCGTGATAGAGCCTGACCCTGGAGGATTGCCCCTTGAGAAGAAATCAATGCCTGAATCGAGATGACTTATAGGGACACACCGCTTAAATCAAAAGATGCCAGGGAATCCTTCAGAAATATTCGCCCCTCTCCTCGGCTGCCATCAAGAGCTTATGTTGCATAACCTTAGGCGGAGGAGGGCGTTCGGCCATGAAAGTGAATTGAGGTGAGCGATAATCTTGTCGATGACTTTATGGCCTTCTGAATTTAGCAAAATAATGGCAAACCACACGGTAGAAAACAGTCCTCTCCAGATGATGACCATCAAAAACTATTTGACAAGTTAGTACAAGCAGATTGTACTATAACTGGTAAAACTAATAATGATGGTTATTATAACTATTGCTGAATTGCAGTAGCCATAGGAGAAAGTCAAAATGGAACAATATTCTAATGATTTCGGACCCTTTTCATCTATCTGGATAAATACATCCCATCAAGGAGCCCTTCCCAAATCGGCCGTGGCTGCACTCAATGAGGCAGTCCAGTGGAAGATATCCCCGCATCACCTGGCAAACAGCAGCATATTCAACAGTGTGCCCGGTCGATTGAAAGATGTCTTGGGCAGCCTTATTAATGCGCCCCCAGAGGATATCATCTTGGGCAACTCAGCATCCTATGGCCTTCATCTTCTAGCTAACGGGATTAAATGGTCTTCAGGAGATGAGATTCTCCTGGTTGAGGGTGATTTCCCCTGCGATATCCTACCCTGGCTCAATTTGAAAAAACAGGGTGTTAAAATCCGTGCTGTCAAACCAAAAGGTATGGGGTTGCAGCCTGAAGAAATCCAGGAAAATATTGGAAATGCGACAAAACTTCTGTGCACCTCTTGGGTCTATTCTTACACAGGACATATTATCAACCTTCCTGCCATAAGTGAAATATGCCGGAAAAAAGGGATAAAACTTGTGTTGAACTGTTCCCAAGCCATAGGGACACAGCCATTCGATATTACATGGAGATGGGCTGACGCTATCACCTGTGTGGGCTTCAAGTGGTTGTGTGGGCCATATGGGACGGGTTTCTGCTGGATTGATCCTGAACTTCGCGAGGATCTGGATTATAATCAAGCTTACTGGTTGGCCATGCAGACAGCTGATGATCTAAAAACATCCAAATCGTGGCCCGATATCAAAGAAAATCTGGGTGCGCGCAAATATGATGTTTTTGGAACAGCGAATTTTTTTAATTTTGTTCCATGGACAGCGTCAGTGGCATATCTTTTAGAAAAAGGAATCAAAAGAATCAAAGCATACAATGATGAACTAATCAATCACTTGAGAGAAGGCCTTTGCCCGGATAAATATGAGGTTTTGACTCCAAAGGGTGATTCGGATAATTCAACAATTCTGGTAATCTCCCATAAAGATAAATCCAGGAACGAAGAAATTTTCGAGCTGCTAAAAAAGCAGAACATTTACATTTCTTTAAGAAGGAAACATCTTAGATTTGCACCTCATCTATATAACACTCTGAGTGAAATTGAGGAGACCCTTTCTGTGCTGAATTCTGTTTAAGATCACTATTACCATATAAAAACAGAGGACAGAATTTTTAAAACAAGAAGTATTAGAACTTTAAACTTTTTCGCAGGAAGGCTCTGTCTTGATTTTGCCAATACCCTGGGGATGCATGCAAGTGAACAAACGCATGAATTCCTGCGGTCTTACTTTGACCTGACATAATAGAATTTTTTCTTTATTTCCTAATGTTACTGGAGGTGAAGCGTGAGTATGCACAGAAGGGATTTTCTGAAAATATCAGCCGGAGCTGCAGGAGCGGCCTTTGCATCTGTATCCTGTGGCACTCAAAAGGATAAGTCTTCTGCCGGTTCAGGTCAGGACATGTTCAGTGAGCTCCGTCCGATGACGGAAGATGTCGTTCCCATCTCAGATGAGGAGCGTCAGGGAAGACTTGAAGAGGCCAGGCGTCTCATGGTCGCCACTGCCATCCGGGCTATCTATCTGGAAGCAGGTACATCGATGTTTTATTTCACAGGAGTCAGATGGTGGAATAGCGAGAGGATGTTTGCCCTCGTTATCCCGGTAAAAGGTGATATCGGCTGGGTCTGTCCTGCTTTTGAAGAAGATAGAGCTTACGAACAGATCCGTTTCGGGAAGGATATCCGGACCTGGGAGGAGGATGAAAGTCCTTACAAAAGGGTTGCTGAGATTCTGAGAGACCGAGGCATTCAAGAGGGGAAAGTCGGAATCGAGGAGCGGGTTCGTTTTTTTCTCTACAACGGGATTAAAAAGGAGGCTCCACACCTCGAGTATGTCAGTGCCGATCCCGTCACTATCGGATGCCGGGTGATTAAATCCCCAACCGAGATCGCATTGATGCAGAAGGCCAATGACATCACAATTAATGCTTACAAAGCCTCCATAGCCAGACTTGAAAAGGGGATGACCAAAAACGATTTCCGGGCTATTTCCTCTGCCGCCCATAGGGCCCTCGGTGTGGATGGCGGAATCGGAGCTCAAATTGCCGAGGCTTCAGCCAATCCTCATGGAAGCATCAAATACATCGAATTGAAAGAGGGAGATATCGTCCTTATGGATGGCGGATGCGGTGTTGACGGCTACAGGTCGGACATCAGCCGGACTATCGTGTTTGGAGAGCCATCAAAACGACAGAAGGAAATTTGGGCTCTGGCCAAGAAGGCCCAGACCGCTGTCTTTGCCAAAGCCGGCGTGGGAGTTCCTTGTGAGGATGTGGATGCAGCTGCCCGCCAGGTTTATATCGACCACGGCCTTCCTGGAGGATACGAACTTCCAGGGTGCCCCCACAGAGCGGGCCATGGCATCGGACTTGACGGCCATGAATGGATTTACCTGGTCAAAGGGAATAAGAAGCCCATGAAACCCGGGATGTGCTTCACCAATGAACCCATGCTTGTCATTCCCGGTGAATTCGGAGTCAGGCTGGAGGATGATTTCTACATAACAGAGGAGGGCCCCCATTATTTCACAATGCCCAGCCCGTCGATCGATCAGCCTTTTGCTTAATAGAGTTTAATTATTCGTAGCGAAGAGTGCTGAAACGAGATTGCCTCATCTCGATCGCAATGTAATTCTATTTACTTTCCAGTTGCCTTTTGGCTGTATCCTGTTTTTGTTTTATCAGTTTTCCCAGCTCCTGGGCGGCGTTTTGAGGGGCGGTTTTATCCCCAAGAAGTTTTTTTATTCTTCTGAATTGGGTTATCATTCCTGATCTTTGTTCTTCAGAGTCAAATATCTTCTTTATTTCTTCGAAAATATTCTGAGGAGTAAAGTCTCGCTGTATCAGCTCAGGGATAATCCTCTCTCCGGCAAGGATGTTGACTATGCTGAAATTTTTTATAGTGGCCAACCTGTGTCCAAAAAAATAGGTGAGGGGCGAGATGCGATAAAATGAAACGAGCGGAGTCTCAAGGAGTGCAGCTTCTAAATTGGCTGTTCCACAGGCAGAGAGAACGAGATCGCTTGAGGCTATCGCTTCATAATGATCTTCACTTAGAATTTTTAGGCCCTTAAGCCAGGGAGGAATAAGGCTTAAGAGAAAATTCTTCTCAAAACTTTCAGCTAGAAGAAGAACAAATTGCGTGTCCCATTCATTTTTTATTCTCTCCAGAGCCTCGGCGAGGACCGGTAGGTGATATTTTAATTCGCTTCGCCTGCTTCCGGGGAGGAGAGAAATAAGCTTTTTTTGAGCACTCAACCCGTGCTTCTCCAAGAATTCATTTTTGGTGAGAGAGGTTTTTACTCTTTCTTTAAGGGGATGTCCTACATAGACAGCCGGAATCCCGTAATCTTCGTAGATCTTCTCTTCGAAAGGGAAGATCAGCATCATTTTATCTACTGTTTTTTTTATGGTTTTCAGCCTCCCTTTTCTCCAAGCCCATACCGTAGGGCTTATGTAGTAGAGGACGGGAATTGATAGTTTTTTGAGTTTCTTGGCTAGACGAAGGTTGAAATCTGGAGAATCGATGAGAACTGCTGCTGAAGGCTTTTGGCGTTTTATTTCTCTTTTGATTTTGTTGAAGATCTTTTTTATACGGGGAAGATGAGAGATGATTTCGAATACCCCAACAACAGCCAGCTCTTCTACCGGGAAAAGAAGATTAACTCCCTCTCTCTCCATGTGCTTTCCACCGATACCAAAAAAGGAGAGAGAAGGATGGAGTTTTTTAAACTGATGGACGAGGTCAGCGCCGTATTTTTCTCCAGAATTTTCTCCAGCTATGATGAGGATGGAATCCATCAGCGCTTTTCTGTTTCCCCATAATAGACAATCTCCGGCATTTTTTCAGGGTCGAAGCCGTAGTAGAATAGCCATTTATCGTAGGTTTCTTGGTCAAAGTAGATCTTTATAGATTTATCTGGGGATGAGCTAACAACTCCGATAATCCTTGGATTGTCGACCGAAGAGAGAGCACTCTGAGGCACCACCAGAATTTTTTGAGTAGCTCCTTCTCGTCGTCCTGAGGCTCCTCCATAAGGAACGATAACATCCCATTCCCCGTGTTCGGTCATAGGATCCTTAAACATTTTGCGGAGGCATCTCTCTTCCACTAATTCTTCGAAGGATTTGGGAAAACTGCCCGGGTATTTTATCTGGAATAGTCGAACTGCTTCTACATACTGCTTTCCCCTGAAAATCAACTCTTCCTCTTTTTCGCGCTGAATCTGTGTCTTCCAGATCGGCGTGGCAATAAGAAATCCAATCGCCATAATAAAGACAGCTACCATGAGGATAATTAGTATGTAGCCTTCTTTTCTATTCATGAGTCATAAAAAGAAAGGTTAGGGTAACGAGAAATCACCACGTGCTGTAGAGTGTTCCGTCCAAAGATTTCATTTCTGATCCGGATAAAACGTCTGATATTCCAGGCTCCACGGCTAATATCAGATCTTCCTCAGATTGTATTTCTGGCATTTCTATCCAGGTTTCTGAAGCGCGGGTTATAGGGTCTATGGGTATTGCTCTTAAATACTTTTCATCTACAAGAGCCTGGAGAGAGTAGGGGTATTTACCCTTATCTGCGTAATACTGGTCTATCAATGTTCTCATCTGGAAGAGATTTTCCTTTAAAACAGATTCTCTCGCTCGTTTGGTGGCATATTTATACTGAGGAAGTCCCATACCAACTAGAATTCCAATAAGAGCAAAGACAATTAGCATTTCGATGAGAGTAAAGCCACTATTCCTATTCTTATGGGTCAAAAGCTTTCTTGTCATATCTCTACCATTCTCTGTATTTAGTTCCATCCAGAGCAGTGCCCGGGTTTCTCGTATAAATATCATAGATATTTTCTCCTCCCCAGACATCTGAATCAGGCTCATCCTGGTAAGATCTTAATCCCCATTCATGAGATTTTATCATCGGGTCTATGGGAATTCTTCTCAGAAACTTCATGATCTTTGTATCTGAGTCTTCTTCTCCCTCTTCTTCAATTTTTAATTCAACTCCTTCAACTAAGGTTTCTAAATCTGGAGGGTAGCCTTCAGTGTCTTCTTCAACATCTATCTTTTTTTCATCAGCAAGCTTTTTGTAGGCATCTATAGCTTCTCTTATTATTCTTAAGTTCCGTTTTAGCTCAATCTCTCTTTCTCTTCTTATGGCAGTTTTGGCCAGAGGCATGACTGCTGCTGCTAGAATTGCCAGAATAGTAAGGGTGACCAGCATTTCGGTTAGGGTAAATCCTTTCGCTCGAGGGAATAATTTGCTCATGCTCGCTGATTCCCTTTTAAATGAATTAAGATTTATCTTTATGATCCCGGTTTTGATAAAAATCAGAATTTTTTGGCTTAGGTGCGAGAGGATCAGATCGATGATAGGAATTGGATTCCAAGGCCTTCTTGCTCAATTTGAGCTTGTTACCTTCGTCAATAGCCATAACTTTAACACGGACTGTTTGTCCCATTTTGAAAACATCCCTGATATTCCTGGTTCGCTGATGAGCGATTTCAGAGATATGAAGGAGACCAACCAAGTTGGGGAGGATTTCAATGAACGCTCCATACTCCTCAAGACGAACGATTTTCCCTGTATAGATTTGGCCAACCTCTGCTTCCTGGGTTAGTTCCTTTATCATTTCTATCGCTTTTTCTACTGACTCAGGATTAGAGGAGGCAATAGTGATCTTCCCGCTGTCTTCGATATCAATTTTAGCGTTTGTTTGGGCAATGATTTTTTTGATGATCTTTCCGGCTGGTCCGATAACATCTCCTAATTTCTCTGGGTTGATCATTATGTTTATGATTCGGGGAGCATAAGGAGAAATATCCGGTCGAGGTTGCGCAATTGCCTCTTTCATCTTGGAAAGAACCTTTAAGCGAGCGTCTTTGGCTCTTAAAAGTCCTTCCTTTAAAATCTCGACAGGAATCGAAGGGGCTTTTAAATCCATTTGAATCGCTGTGATTCCTTTTTCTGTCCCAGCAACTTTGAGGTCCATATCTCCGAAATGGTCTTCAAGGCCTTCAATATCAGTTAGCAAAGCATGGCGGTTATCTTCTTTAACCAGCCCAATGGAGATTCCTGCGATAATCGTAGAGAGAGGGACTCCTGCATCCATCAGGGCGAGGACGCCCCCGCAAACAGTAGCCATCGAGGAAGAACCATTCGATTCTAAGATGTCGGAGACAATACGGATAGTATAGGGAAAATCTTCCTCACCAGGAATAGAGGGGAGGATAGACTTTTCGGCAAGAGCACCGTGGCCGATTTCGCGTCTTCCTGCACCTCTTAGGAAAGCAACTTCCCCCACACTAAAAGGAGGGAAGTTGTAGTGAAGCATGAACCTTTTTTCAGCCTTTTCTCCAAGTCCATCCAATCTCTGGACGTCTTCAAATGTGCCTAGGGTTACGGTGGCAAGACATTGAGTCTCTCCTCGTGTAAAAAGTGCTGAGCCATGCGTACGAGGCAGAATCCCGACCTCAATAGACAACGGTCTTATTTCGTTGAAATCTCTTCCGTCAGATCTTTTATTCTCATTTAAAATCAAATCTCTGGTTAATTTTTTATGGATAGAATGGAATATGTCTTTAGCTTCGTTGATTTCGTCTTCGTTTTCCTCGGGAATGGTTTCTAGCAGGTCATTCAGGATTTTTTTTGTTGCTTCTTCTCTTTCTTTTTTATTTTTGGCCAGGATAGCGTTGCGCAGAGAAGAAGAAATATTATTTTCGATCTTTTCCAGCTTCGATTGATCAATTTCTTTAACACTGAATTCTCTTTTTTGTATGTTTAATTTACCGTAGAGATCTTTCTGCATTTTGATAATTTCATCTATAGTCTTTTGAGCTAAGATAATACCTTCTACGATCTTCTCTTCTTCAACTTCAGTGGCGCCTGCCTCTATCATAACTATTCCTTCTTCCGTACCCACGACCATCATGTTGAGAGGGCTCTCTTCGAGCTGCTTCGTAGTGGGGTTGATGATAAATTCGTTATTGAGGTAGCCGATTTTCACTGCTCCCACAGGAGTCGTGAACGGAATGTCAGAGCAATAGAGGGCGGCCGAGGCTGCGATAACACCGAGAGCGTCAGGTTCATTCTCTAGATCAGCAGAGAGAAGAAGGGCAATAATTTGAGTATCATAATGATAGCCTTCTGGAAAAAGAGTTCTTACTGGTCTGTCTATTAGACGGCTGACAAGAATTTCCCTTTCTGAAGGTCTCCCCTGTCTTTTAAAGAAGCCGCCGGGTATTTTTCCTGCCGCATATGTATTTTCTCTATAATCAACTATCAAGGGAAGAAAAGGCTTCACCTCTTTCATTTCTTTCTTGGAGGTTGCGGTGGCAAACATGATTGTATCTCCGTAGCGGAGAAAAGCTGAACCATCAGCCTGTTTGCCTATTTTATCTATTTCTAAAGATAGAGTGCGGTTATTTATTTCTATGCTGGTTTTATTGTCAGGCATTTTTACTCCGAGACCTTAGCCTATTTTCTGAGCTTAAGCTTTTTGATCAGATTTTCGTATCGACTGGGGTCTTGCTTTTTTAGGTATTCCAGGAGTCTTTTTCTCCTCCCGACCATTTTTAAAAGGCCCGTCCGGGAGTGGTGATCTTTTTTATGTGTTGAAAAGTGTTCAGCTAAATAACTTATTCTATTGGTTATAAGAGCTACCTGGACCTCTGGTGAACCTGTGTCAGAAGGTTTGATTTCGTTTTCTTTGATGATTTTTGTTTTTTCTTCTTTACTCAGTGTCAAAATCAGCTCCTTAGGAATTATTTTGTAATAGTAGCAAAAAAGCCATGGAATGTAAATTATTATTTATCTATAGCTTTAAAGGCAAAACGGCAAATATGAGAGGTTTTATAAAGCTTTCATTTCCCGCTCTTCAAAGTCTTAAATATCTATTATCCTGAATAATCCAGGTTAGTCGAGCTAATGGGAAAAAAGCGGTGACCTTATTTGTTTTTTCTTTCTTGAAGATTCCAGTTTTAAACTGGGGCTAATACTTTGTATGTTTTACTTCAAGGAGTTTAGATAATTTTTTCTTAGGATAAGGTGCTGCGCATATTTAGAATCCAAGCCTCCCATTTTAATCTTGACATCTTCTAATTTTGCTTCGATCTCGGCAAGAGTCATTTTATTAATCTTTTTTTTCTTGGCAGGGGGGGCAGAGGGTGCAGCTTCAGGTTTTTCTGGTTTTGGAGGTTTTTCTACCGCAGCGGGCTTTTTTGGCACTTCTGGTTCTTCCGCCTCTTCCGGTTTTTCTGTCTCGGGTGGCATTTCTGGTTCAGAAGGAGCTTCTGCTTCAGGGGGCTTTTCTCCCTCGGCTGGTTCTTTAGGCTCGGGTGGCTTTTCTAGCTCTTCTGCCTCAGGCTTTTTTTCAGGCTCTGATGGCGCCTCTAACTCAGGAGGTTCTGCAGGCTCAGCTGGTTTTTCAGGTTCTTCCGGTTTTTCTGTCTTGGGTGGCATTTCTGGTTCAGAAGGAGCTTCTGCTTCAGGGGGCTTTATAGGCTCTGTTGGTTGTTCTGGTTCGGGAGGCGCTTCTTCCTCAGGAGGCTTCTCTCCCTCGGCTGGTTCTTTGAGTTCTGCCGGTTTTTCTACTTCAGCTGGTTCTTTAGGCTCGGGTGGCTTTTCCGGCTCAGCTGGTTTTTCCATATCAGGCGGGGCCTCAGGTTTGGCTTTTGCTTTTTCCTCTTTTTCAGGTTTTTCTTTTTTGACTTTCTCTGCGGAGGAGGATTTTGCCTTTTTTAATTTTTTTTCAGCCTTAGCGGAAACTGCGGCTTTTGCTTTCTCTTCTTTCTTCTTTTCTTTTTCTTTTTTAAGATCTTTTTTGTTTTTGGCTTCAGTTGATTCTTTTTTCTCTTCAGTCATTTTTTATCCTTTTACAATGAATGCATATCATTGAATATAAATATCTCTCTTGTAGACTATCAAAATTTGGGGCAGAAGAGCAATTGTTTTTTTCAGGGACGTCTCTCGGAACGGAACGCCCCCAGGAATATTGCACAAGAATAAGGAATTTAGTATAGTCATCGAACATGTACGTCTTCTATTCATTCCTTCTCTTGATATCTTTTTTGATATATATCCCTGTTAATTTTGTGCGAATAAAGCTGCTAAGAAGAGAGAGCTTTTTTTTGAGAGATAGATTAGGGCGAGGGCTTAATGATAACTGTGCCAAGAAACAATCACTTTGGATTCATGCTGTTTCAGTAGGGGAAGTTATCTCGCTCCAGAATTTAATCAAAAAAATTAAGGAGAAGCACCCTGCTTGGACTATTCATTTTTCTACTCTTACAAACACAGGCATGAGAGTAGCCAAGGAGAAATTGACTGATGCGGATAATATATTTTTTGTTCCTTTAGATTTCAAATATGTTGTTCGTAAATATTTTAATACACTTAGACCAAGAGTGTTTGTTTTGGCTGAATCGGAATTGTGGCCCAATCTCTTAAGAGAAGCAAAAAGACAGACAAAAGGTGTTCTCCTTATTAACGGCAGAATTTCTTCGCGTTCTTTTAAAAGGTATTCCAGGTTTAAGTTTGTAGCGAAAAAAATATTAAAAAACATAGATCTCTTTCTTGTTCAAACAGAAAAAGATAAGGAAAACTTTGAAAAAATAGGTGTGAATTCAGGTGTGGTTGAAGTGGTCAAAAACTTGAAATCCGAGGTTAATCTGCCCATCTTAACCGAAGAGGATCTTCTAAAATTAAAAAGTAATTTGAGCATTCCCGCGACAAATAAAGTAATCGTAGCCGGAAGCACCCGGAAGGGAGAAGAGAAGGAACTGATTGAAGCGTATTCAAGGGCAAAAAGTGTAAAAGAAAACCTCCTGTTGATTTTGGCGCCCCGTCACCCGGAAAGATTTGATGAAGTGGAAAGAATTTGCCAGGATTTTCCTTTTAAAGTGATGAGGAGGACACAGGTTTCGCCGAATAAACAATGGGATATATTGATCCTGGATACAATAGGCGAACTGGCTCATTTTTATGCTCTTTCTGATGTTTCGTTTGTCGGAGGAAGTTTGGTGCCCTGGGGAGGTCAAAATTTACTCGAGCCCGCTTTTTACAAAAAGCCTATCTTTTTTGGGCCTCATATGGATAATTTTGCCTTTTTAGCGGAGAAATTTGTCCAGTCCGGAGCAGCTAGAATAATAAATAAAAATAAAGATTTGGATGAGATGTTCCTGATTCGAGACGAGGAATCCTTGAAAAAAATGGGAAGAAGCGCCAAGGAAACTTTAAATTCATTGCAGGGAGCAACAGAAAAAACAATCAAGGCTATCGAAGCTATGATGGCAGATTCTTAACGAACACGTCAGATGAATAATCTTCCGAAAAACCTGTGTGTTTTCATCCTCCTTAGTATTTTATTTTTTTCTCCCTCTCAAAGTATTCTTTTGGCAGAGACATCTTCTGATGATGAGGACAAACTCAACAAGGAATTTTTATTAAATTTTGGAGATGATTTTGTCGATGTTCTTGCTTCCCCAAAAAGCTGGAAGGGAGGAGATTTTTTAAGTTTCTCAGCTGTCCTAGGGGCAGGACTCCTTCTTTATTCTGTTGACCAGGATATTCAGCAATGGGCCCGGGATAATCGCAGTTCATCATCAGAAGATTATTTTAAAACTATTGGTCATCTTGGCAACGGAATCGTTTTATTAGGTTTGGTGACAGCTTTATATGTTTCCGGTGAGGTTTCTGATAACAACAGCCTGAGGAAGACAGCTCTGTTGAGCCTGGAAAGCTGTTTGACAACAGGGATAATTGTCAGGGGTTTAAAGTCTGTTGTAGGGAGAGCTCGGCCCTGGACGGGTGAGTCCAGTCACAGTTTTCATCCATTTTCTACGAGGTCAAGCTTTGCTTCCTTTCCTTCGGGTCATGCCTCTACGGCATTTGCAATGGCAACTGTAATAGCCGATCAATCGAAGAAAGCTTATATCGATATTATAGCGTACAGTCTGGCAACCATGGCTGCATTTTCAAGGGTTCATCTTGACAAACATTGGGCATCCGATATTCTGGTAGGCTCTGCTATTGGCTACTTTGTCGCCAAGAAAATATCAGCCCTAGATAGAAACCGGGATTCAAAGAAAGTGAAACTCAGCTTCCAATTTTCTCGACAAAGGCAAGCCTTCTCTCTTACTTATTATTTTTAGATTAATTTTTAAGCTAGAGCCAACCTAAACTAAGCCTAGAAAAAATGCGGAAAAAGTGGGATTAGATCCCGATAATGATCCCGCTGGACATCTTTTTGCTGATTTTATATATTACAGACACTTCTGTTATTAAGGAGAGGAGATGAAAAAGACAATCACGCGAAGAAACTTCCTTAAGAAATCATCAAAATTCGTTGCAGCAGCCGGTTTTGGTGGCTGCGGGATCCTGCTTAAAGGGTGCGCCTTAAAAAAGGATTTTGACCTCATCATAAGGGGAGGCTTTATCTTAGATGGATCAGGAGGAGAAGCGTTTGAAGCTGATGTTGGAATAAGCGGAGATTACATCAAAGAGATAGGACAAATATTGAGTGTTAGGGGAAAGTCTGTAATCGAAGCAAAAGACTTTGTTGTCTGCCCTGGTTTTATAGATGCTCACGATCATACTGATGTAGGGCTCTTGGCCAATCCCAAAGCAGAGAGTGCAATCCGGCAGGGCATCACCACTCTCGTCAGCGGAAACTGTGGTAGTTCGCCTTTTCCTGTAGCTGAGGAAATATATGAAGAATCCAGGGAAAATTTAAAAGAACTTTTCCAGCTTGATTTAACATGGAGGGATATCAACGGTTTTTTCTCAAGACTAGAGGAGAAGGGCATAGCTTTAAATTATTCCACTTTGGTCGGGCAGGGTGCAATCAGGGGAGCTGCGATGGGATTCAATGATCGCCCGCCAAGCCAGGAAGAACTCGAAAAAATGAAGAAGATGGTGGCCGAGAACATAAAGTCTGGAGCTGTAGGATTATCCTCCGGTCTTGAGTATACACCGGGTAGTTATGCTAAAGCTGATGAGATAACCGAATTATGCAGGGTTGCTGCCCAATATGGTGGAGTCTATGCCACTCATATGCGGGATGAAGGAGATGAATTGATCGAGAGCCTCGATGAGTCAATAGAGGCTGCCCGCAAGACTGGTGTGAGTCTTCAGATCTCCCATTATAAAATTGCTTATCCTCAGAATTGGCATAAGATTGATGCTGCTTTAGCTAAAATTGAAGAGGCAAAAAAAGATGGTATTTCGATATCCTGTGACAGATATCCTTATATAGCTGGGTCAACCGGGCTCAGCTTTTATTTTCCTCTTTGGGCAAGAGAGGGAACAACTGATGAGTTTTTGGCCAAGCTAAAAGATCCTGCTCTCGAAAGCCGCCTCCGGGCTCATCTCGCCGAACAGGAAAAGAAACTTGGATCCTGGGATAAGGTTGTCATTTCATCTGTTGTTACCGAGAAAAACAAAAAATTTGAGGGCAAGAGTGTTCTGGCAGGAGCTAAAGAAACAGGAAAAAGTCCTTATGATTTTATGAAAGACCTCCTGATAGAAGAAAAAAGCCGGGTTGGTATGGTTATTTTCATGATGAAAGAAGAGAATTTAAAGAGAATTCTGGCACATCCGCTTGTGGGAGTCGGAACAGATGGCTCGGCTGTTGCTCCCTACGGCATCTTGCATAGAGGAAAGCCACATCCACGGCATTATGGAACTTTTCCGAGGGTGTTGGGAAAGTACGTTCGAGAAGAAAAAATTGTTCCCCTGCCTGAGATGATGAGAAAAATGACCTCTATACCTGCTCAAAAATTTGGCCTTGGGAAGAGAGGAGCTCTTAAAAGCGGATATTTTGCCGATATCGTAATATTTGATCAAGATAAAGTTATTGATAAGGCTACTTGGACGGATCCTCATCAATATCCAGAGGGAATTGAGTATGTTCTCGTCAATGGAAGGGTAGTTATCAAAGAAGGAGAGCATACTGGAGATTTGCCTGGAAAAGTCTTGAGAAAAGAGAAGGTTTGATACTCCCGATTCCATTCCAAGGATCATTTATTTCTATCAGCGGATACAAGATCCGCTTTTTAAGAAGAGGGGAGCGGATTTCCGCTTATGCTCATTCATGGCTTGGGTGGATCGTTGGCATTGTGGCAGGTCAACATGGATGCCCTCTCCCAGGAAAATTTAACAAGTTAGAGCTTGGTTTTTTGAAGTAGTAAAGCAATGAAAAAAGTCTTCTTACTTTTTCTCCTTTTTATTTATCTGAACCCGATTTTTCTTTTCTCTCTGCAAGAAGAGCAGCTCTTGACTCCCTCTGGAGTGACTGTAGATTTTGTCTGCAGAGCTTTCAAGCCGGGTGAAGTCATTGTTGTGGCCATAAAAGATGACTCGAGTGTAAAGAATGCTTGGATCCGGTTCTTAGAAAGAAGATATCCTATGGGGAAAAGCGAAACGAACGCCGGGCTTTTGACTTTCATAGGCCTTGATCTTGGCCTTAAGCCGGGCTCTTATGAGATGGAAATCTTCATAGATAAGGCGCTGGGTGAAAGGGAGTACATAAAAAAGCAAATTTCTATTCTAGCCAAGGAATTTCCTTTAAAGAAATTGTGGGTAGATGAGAAATTCGTAACTCCTCCACCGGAATTCAATGAGAGAATAAGAAGGGAAGGGAAAATCCTTAAAGTTATTTATGGAATAACCACTGAGCAGTGGCTGGGAAAAGGCTTTTTTATCCTTCCTTCTTCGGGAAAAGCCACGCCCAATTTTGGCGAAAGGAGAATCTTTAACAACAAGCCTCGTTCTCCCCATAGGGGGATTGACATCAAGGTTCCTTATGGAACACCTGTTAAAGCCTCGAATTCAGGAAGGATTGTTTTGGCGAGTGATCTCTACTTTGCTGGAAAAACAGTTATTATCGATCATGGAATGAGTGTCTTTACTATGTACTGTCATTTTTCAAAAATCAGGGTAACGAGGGGCAGGCTGGTCAAGAAGGGAGAAATTATCGGAGAAATAGGAGCCACAGGCAGAGTGACAGGGCCACACCTTCACTGGGCAGTTAAAGTGTCTGGGATTAGTGTAGACCCTTTTTCTATCTTGAGCCTCACCTTTGAATAAAATCTGACGCCATTAATTTATTTCAAGTATTTAGCGAGCCACTCATGGACAGTTTTCCACCAGAGCTCTGCGTTTTGTGGCTTCTGCACAAAATGGTCCTCATCAGGAAAATAAAGCATTTTTGATGGGACTTTCATCCTCTGGAGGGAAGTAAAAAATTGAAATCCCTGGGTGACAGGAACTCTAAAATCGTTCTGACCGTGGATAACCAGACAAGGAGTTTTAAAATTTTTCACATAGAAACTGGGCGACCATTTTTCGTACATCTCCTTGTTAGTCCAGGGAGTTCCTTTTAAATCCCATTCCGGAAACCAGAACTCCTCAGTCGCTCCGTGCATGGACCGCAGGTCGTAAACTCCAGCATGGGAAATGAGACAGTTGAACCTGTTGTTATGGCCTTCAATCCAGCTGACCATGTACCCGCCGTAAGAGCCACCAGCAGCTGCCAGCCGGTTCTTGTCTAGGAAATCGTACTTTGCGAGAAGGTAATCCAAACCTCCCATGATATCCTCATAGGGATTTCCTCCCCAGTCTCCGCTTATTGAATCTGTGAATGATTGACCGTACCCGGTACTGCCGTGGAAGTTGATCATGGCCGTTACATAACCTGGCGCGGCAAACATCTGGGCATTCCAGCGGAAATGGAAATTATCAGACCATGCTCCTTGCGGGCCCCCGTGGATGAGCATAACCAAAGGATATTTTTTTGATGGATCAAAGAAAGGAGGCTTGACCAGAAAACCGTGCACTTTATCTCCTTCTGCACCCTCAAACCAGAATTCTTCAGCGCGATTCATCTTTAGTTTTGAGAGAAGTTTGCTGTTCATCGTAGTCAGTTGATTTAGCTTTTTTGTTCTTAAATCAAGGGAGAAAACTTCTGCAGGCTGATTGATAGCTTGTTTGAGGAAGACGAGCTTTCTTCCGTCAGGCGTAAGGCTGGGTGAACCGATGTGGTGGCCTTCCAGAATTCTCTCTGTCTTTTTGTTTTTAGGCGAAATTCGGGCTAAAGAAATTCGGCCTTTTTCTTCAAAAGTGATATAGAGAGAAGTGCTATCATGAGACCAGAGAATTTCATTCACTGATCGATCCAGGTTTTCTGTTAAGTTTATCTCTTTCTGATTATTTCGGTCATAGAGGATAAGGCTGTATTTGTCCGCTTCAAATCCTGGCCTGGCCATTGCCCTGTAGGCGATATACCGTCCATCTGGAGAGTAATGAGGAGAGTTGTCGTTAGCTCTATTCTCTGTGACTCTTTCAATCTTTCCTCCTTGGACGGAAGTTACGAAAAGATCATTGTTTGTTCCGAGTGAGATTTTCAATTCCGGATCAATATTCCGAACAAAACAGATTTGTTCGCCTTTAGGAGAAAAGGCGTAGTCAAGACGGCTTCCCAGAGAGATGGGTGGAGTATCGAAGTCACCTGGTGTGACATCGACGGCTTTGCCCCCTTCGGCCGGGACAACAAAAAGATGGCTTCTTTTTCCATCTTGCCATGAATTCCAGTGCCTAAAAAGCAGATGGTCGAAAATTTGGGCCTTGACCAGACTTTCCTTTTTCTTTTTCTCTTTTTCTTTGTTGCATTCATCGCTCTTACAATCCGGGTAGATAGAAGAGACAAAAGCCAGGTTTTTTCCGGTTGGGGACCAGGTGACACCACTGGCTCCTGTCGAAATAGTCGTAAGTTGATAGGCTTCTCCTCCCTTGGGATCGATCATCCATATTTGAGGAGAGTCTTTTCTTGCGGAGATAAATGCAATTTTCTTTCCATCAGGAGACCAGCGAGGATTGCTGTCGGCTTTAGGGCTTGAGGTGAGTCTCCACGGTTCTCCTCCTCTGGAAGGAATGATCCAGATATCGCTATTGCTTGTGTTTTCCTCTTTATTCATTTCCGTGACTACGAAGGCGATTAGATCTCCCTTCGGGGAAATTTGAGGATCACTGACTCGCTTGAGGCGAATGAAGTCATCAAAGGTTAGCGGCCTGGTGCTGGGGGCACTCTGGATATAAAGGGCTATCAGCAAAAGCATTAAGATGAATATGTTTGTTTTTTTCATTATTCCTCCTTTTTTTCATTTTCAAGAGATATTCCTACTTAACATAATTTCTAGCATATTTTCAATAGGGCTTAGATCAAAAGACCTGATTTTTTTTCTTCTTTTAGGGCGTGGCTTATTATATTAACATCCCATAAAACTCAACTTTTCTAATTCTAACCTCATTTATAGTGATTCTGTAAAACTCAAATTTTGCAAATCTGACCCCATTGACATACACTTTCTTCGTTTCTATAGTATAGGCTTAATATGAGGATAATGGATGGATAAGGATATAAATCTCGCCTGGAATTCTCCTTTAATAAGAAGCATGAAAAAAGCTTATCATGCTGGTCAAGAAGATGAAGCTTTAGATCCCATGGTCATGGTTGATACCTCAGGCCGGCCTTCGGGAAGACTCGGGAAAGGAGAATATGTCATTTTTTATAACATACGAGGTGAGAGAGAGGTTGAACTAACCGAGTGTCTCATAAACAGGGATTTCACTCAGTTCCCCGTAGAGAAAAATTTGCACCTGAATTTTGTAACAATGATTGAGTATAATTCCTCCCTCAAGGTTAGGGTTGCTTTTCCCCCGGAGGGAAGAATCAAGAACACTTTCGCTGAAGTTCTTTCTGAAGCGGGGATAAGCCTCCTCAAGATCTCCGAATCTGAAAAAGAAATACATGTCGGTTTTTTCATGAACGGCAAAAGTGATGAGATCTTTCCAGGAGAGGAAAGGATAGTCGTCCCTTCACCCGAGGTAGTTTCCTCTTATGCTCTCAAGCCTGAGATGAGTGCCAGTCAGGTTACAGGAGAAATATCTTTAAAACTTAATGATCCTTCTTATCGAGCTATTGTGGCCAATCTGGCAAATGTGGATGTTTTGGGACACATTGATGATAAATCTGCAGCGCTTAAGGCTGTGGAAGAAGTTGACCGCCAGTTAGGAAGGATCATCGAAGATTGCCGCACTCAGGGCATAACACTTATTGTCACGTCTGATCATGGAACAGTAGAAGAATGGCTCTATTCGGATGGCACGGTAAATACCGGCCATACGAAGAATCCAGTTCCTTTTGTGCTTGCAGATTTTTCTGCTGAAGCGCAAGAGAGCTGGGATTTGAAGCGGGAAGGGGAGCTTGCTGATGTTGCTCCAACTCTATTAGTCCTGCTGGGCCTGGCGAAGCCCGTGGAGATGAGCGGTGAAAGCTTAATCCTTCATTCTCCCCAAGAGGGAAACGAAGAGAGAAGAGTGCTCCTCCTGATTCTTGACGGATGGGGAATGAGAGAAAAAAAAGAAGCAAATCTAATTGCTGAAGCTGAGACTCCAAACTTTGATAAACTATGGGCTCATTTTCCCCGTGTCCTGCTTAAAGCTTCGGGAGAAGCAGTGGGAATGCCATCCAACACTGTGGGCAATTCTGAAGCTGGGCATCTTCATCTAGGGGCTGGAAGGCGAATCCTGCTTGATCGGGTGAGGATAGACCGAGCCATAGAGGAAGGGAGCTTTTTCCGCAACGAGGCTTTTCTTTGGGCTATGCAGGCGGCTAAAAAAGATCATAAGCCTCTTCATCTTTTGGGAATTGTTTCTAAGTATAGTTCTCACGGCACTATCAAGCATCTTTTTGCTTTGCTTCGCTTGGCTAAACAGCTCGATGTGAAGCCCGTTTTCGTTCATTCTTTAATCGGTCGAAGAGGGGAGAAACCTGAGAGCGGTGCAGCTTATGTAGCCAAAGTGGAAGAGATGTGCCAATCTCTTTCCATAGGTGAAGTCGTCACTGTAATGGGAAGATTCTGGGCATTAGACAGAGAGAAGAACTGGAATCGAGTTGAAAAGGCTTACAGAGCTTTGGTTTATGGTGAGGGAATTCGTATTTCTCATTACAATAAATAAAATATGGTATAGATGAAAGATCTAACTCAAGAAAGGAAGGATTTCCAATTCCGAGAATATGAAGAGATCAGGCTGGGTGATTGAGAAAACCGTGAGCAAGGCTGAGCTGGGGTCAGACTTTATCATGAAGTGATGTTCAGAGATGATATTTAGCCCAATTCTCAACATGATGTCAAAGTCTGACCCCGAGCGAAGCCTGTATCCGAGTTCAGAAAAGGGGGACAGTCCCCCTCTAAAAAAGGGGACAGTCCCCTTTTTCTATGAGTGTTTTCGAAACACCCAGCTTGATCAAACATTATGTTTTCTACCGCGGAAAAAGAAATGCTTGCTTCAAGAAACTTTTTCTTGTAAATTATCGTATTTATTAAAAGAACTAAGGATAATATATTAGGATAATAAACAGAAGATGAGCATTGAAATTAAGGATATCCATTTCAGCTACGGAAAAGTGAAAGCTCTGGAAGGAGTAAGTCTTGATTTGTCTCAAGGAGCTGTTGGTCTTTTGGGCCCCAACGGAGCCGGGAAGAGCACGCTAATTCGTATCCTCCTTGGATTTCTTTCTCCGGATAAGGGTGGAGGTCGTGTCCTTGGCTATGACATCAAAGATGAACAGCCTAAGATACGGCGCTATGTAGGTTATATGCCCGAAGATGACTGCTTTATTCCCGGATTGGATGCAGTTTCTTTCACCTCTTATCTTGGCGAGTTATCGGGGATGCCGCGCCAGGAGGCCATGAAGCGCGCTCACGAAGTCCTTTATTATGTAGGTCTTGAGGAGAGCCGTTACCGTAAGTTAGAGACTTATTCGTCAGGGATGAAACAGAGACTCAAGCTCGCCCAGGCACTTGTCCATGATCCTAAACTTATTTTTCTCGATGAGCCCACAACCGGCTTAGATCCAAATGGGAGAAGGGAAGTATTGGAACTTATAATGGATATCTCTTCAAAGAAAGATATTCAAGTCTTGATCTCTTCTCACATTCTTCCCGATATAGAATTGACCTGTAGTTATGTGGTGATTTTAAACAAAGGGAAACTTGCAGCCCAGGGCGATATCAGCGAACTGAAAGAAATAAGAGATCTTTATGAAATGAAATTAAAAGGTGAAACTGGCGGTTTCCTCCGTAGGTTTAAGGATATGAAGTGTAAACTGGAAGAAACGGAAGAGGGAATTTTTAAGGTTTACTGGCCCCCTGATCAAGACAGGCAGGAAATTTTCAGGATTGCTGCTGAAGAAAAGATTCAACTAAGACATTTTGTAAAAAGCGAGACTTCACTCGAAGATCTATTTGCTGAAGTAGTAGGAGTGGATTAATGACTATCAAAGAGAAAGGTTACAGCCATTGGGACGGAGAATTTATTGTCAAAAAGTTTCCTTGGTGGCCGATCACCAGGTATGGGATTAAGCTAACCTTCATGAGAAGGTTCTTTAAGTTTACCCTCCCTATGAGTCTTCTTCCTGCCGTATTCTTTCTAACCGGAATATATATTTCAGAGAGATTAGAGGATTTCCCCTTCTTAAGAGGAGAAACCTCACAGTTCCTTCAGATTAACCCGGGCTATTTTAAAACGTATTTCACTCTGGGTTTTATGCTTTTTATTATGCTCATGATAGTGATTTTCTGTGGTGCAAGTCTTATCAGCGATGATCTCAAACATAATTCTCTTCAACTGTATTTTTCTCGGCCCATAAAGAAAAAAGACTATTTGTTGGGAAAGATCGCTGTTATTGTCTTCTTCTTATTTATTATTACCCTGATTCCCGGCCTCGTCTTTTTTATCATGAAGCTTGTTTTCTCAGGCAGTCTCAAATTTTTTCTCTCCTACCCTTGGCTTCCTCTTTCGATCATCGCCTATTCGATCATCGTAACTGGATTTTTCTCGTTTTATGCACTTCTTCTCTCCTCTTTGAGTAAAAACAGCAGATTAGTGGCTATTCTTATTTTTGGAATTTACATGCTCTCTGACATTATTTATTTGATTTTTCGCTCGGAATTCCGGAGTCACTATTTTTCGCTTGTTTCCCTGAGAGCGAATCTGCAGCAGGTGGGTGCCCATATTTTTGGTCAGAAAACTCCGTATGATATCCCCTGGATTTTTTCCTTCCTGGTTCTTTTATGTATTTGTGTTTTAGCTGGTTTTGTTTTGAAAAGTAAAGTCAAGGGAGTTGAAGTTATAAAATGAAGCCGATTGTCGAAACCAAAAACCTTTCCAAATGGTACGGGAATGTTCTGGGGCTGAGTGACGTCACCCTCCAGATTGAGCCTGGGATTACAGGGATTCTGGGGCCAAACGGTGCAGGGAAATCCACTTTTTTAAAGCTCATAACCGGACAGATAAAGCCAAACATCGGTACTGTTAGAATAAAAGGACAAGAAATTAGGAACAATTACAACTTATTCTCCATCATAGGATTCTGTCCAGAACAGGATTTCTTCTATGATGAGATGACGGGCTGGCAGTTTGTTACCAGTCTTTTAAAACTTCATCATTTTTCTGAACCTGATGTAGAAACCAGAGCTCAAAAAGCTCTGGAAATCGTTAAATTGGTCGAAGATAAAGATAGAGTTATCAGGTCTTACAGCCGTGGTATGCGTCAGAGGCTAAAATTTGCGCAGGCTATTGCCCATGATCCGGAAATTATCGTCCTTGACGAACCCTTGAGCGGCCTTGATCCTCTGGGAAGGCGGAAGATTATTCACCTTATAAAATCATATAAGGGAGAGGGAAGAACTATCATCGTCTCAAGCCATGTCCTGCCTGAAATCGAAGCTATGACCAAGCGGATTATTCTTATCCATCAGGGTAAGATTTTTGCCCAAGGTGATATTCATTACATCCGGGATCTGATCGATACTCATCCCCATATTATATCTATTAAGTGCAGTAATGCCCGCCAGCTCGCCTCGAAATTCATTCAACAAGACTATGTTTTGAAAGTTCATTTCGGCTCGTCGAATGATTCTCTTCTTATCGAGACAAATAACAGGGATAAGTTATTCAGCCTTTTGCCCTCTCTTTTTATAGAGAACAAAATCAAAGTGGACGAAATCACATCGCCTGATGACAACCTTCAGGCCGTTTTTGATTATTTAGTAGGAAGGTAGGATGATTCAAAAAAATACGCGGAGATTGTCTTTTTTCCTGGACTCAGTGAAAAATGTTTATTCCATCTTCTTTTCAATGGGAAGAAGGGCGAAGAAGACAAAAATCTTTTTCTTATTCAGTTTTTTACCAGTTGTGATTGCCTTTATTATTAAATTTAATCAAATTTTTTCGGGCCGCAGCAACGTCCAGGGAATTTATATATTTTCCAACTTGATTGTAGTCTTCTATCTTCAATTTCTTATCCTAATCCTGGCGCTTTTTTTCGGGACCTCGGTTACTTCAGAGGAAACAGAAGGACAAACACTGGTCTATTTGACAACGCGGCCGATTTCTAAATCCGCAATCGTCCTCGGAAAGTATTCGGCCTACACGACTCTGGTCATATTGATGATGAGTGTTGGGGTGCTTTTATCGTTTCTTATCTTGAACGTGAATAACCTGGGTAATTTTTCCTTGTATAAGATTCTTCTGAGAGATGTGGTTGTTTTAGGCTTGGGCCTTATCTGTTATACAGCATTTTTTACTTTTATCGGGGCTTTTCTAAAGAAATCTATCATAGTCGGGCTAGTTTTCAGCTTTGGCTGGGAAAACGTGATCCAATATTTTCCAGGCTCCACCCAGCGCTTTTCCATCATTCATTATCTCAAATCCTTGCTGCCAACTTCTAGCTCAGGAAGGTTTTCCTTTCTGATGTTCAGGCTGGAGCCAAGTCCTATAGGGACCTCTATCTTCATGCTTTTTCTTATTACGGTCATTTTTCTCTGTTTAGCCTGCATTCTTTTTTCTCAGAAGGAATATATTCTTGGAGATTAATAGAAGAAGATTCCAGTCCATAAAGGCGAGAAAATCGAGTAGAGAAAACTATTAAATATCCTTTTTTTCCTTTTTCGTCTTCTCCATTTTGAGCTTATCAATGATTGTCTGAGGGAGATCTTCGGGAAAACTGGTGTAAATATTTACATGATCTGGGAAGGAGGTAATCTCTATCCTATCTAAAATCTCTGCCATGTTTAGATCCTGAATCTGGATCAAAGCTCCCAAGCTTTTATACCCGTTCAAGTTATCAGCCAACTCTTGGTTCTTCGTCGGATCGTTGCTCATGATTTTTATGTCAGCAATGATGTTTTTATTTTTATAATCAAGAGAAACAGAGGCAGCATTGACGGCTTCCAGGATGACGAGTTCAGGCTTTTCCGATATAGCCTCTTTTATCGCATCAGTGGGGATAAAAGCAGCTCCCCAGAAGATGGCCTCTTTATCAATTTTCGTGAGCAAAGAAGAAAATCCTTCGTTTTTAAAAACATTCTCTTTCTTTTTTTGTAAAACATCTATCACAGATTTGACTGAATTTTCATTTCCTACAGCGATGTTCGAATCATCAAGGAATGAAAAGCTCCCACCTTTTTCATGCTTTTTTCCATGCTCTTTCTCTTCTTCCCCGTGTTCTTCTTCTTCTTCTTCTTCACATTCTTCTCTAACTGTGTAAATAGTAAAGCCGTTGTATTCCTCTTCAATCAACTCATGTTCTTCTTTTCCCTCTTCTTCTTCCCCATGTTCTTCTTCATTTTCTTTCGCTAATTCTTCTTTAATCGTAGAGAGCAAAAGATCTTTATTGTAGGTGAGGTTTATGATTCCGACGCCTTCCTTCTTTCCTTTTTCCGTCTTTTCTTTTATAGCCCCAACGATGAAATTGATATCCTTGGCGGGATCAATTCCTGTCTTTGCTTTAAATTCCTGAAAATCCGTTAATTCATCTGACGTCTCATCGCTTTCTTTCTCATTGATTAGATTATTTATAAAATCAATTGTCATTAATCTTTGGGTATCTATAAAGAAGACAGCTATTACATCTTTGGGAATGAGCTTAAGCGCGTTTTCAGCATCGGCAGGGCCAGCCTTTGAAACAAACAAACCTCCTTCACAAGATGTAAAAGAACATATAGCGAAAATAACCATAATTCCAATCACCGCAAATTTTTTCATTGTTTTTCCTCCTCTATTAGCTAATAAATTTTTTAAAAAACCCAAAAGCTTTAAGCACTATACCAAAAAATTCCTGACATGGGCAACTGCTTTGTAGCTTACTCGAAAGCTTTTAGCCTGGGTTCACTAGTGTAATACGAAAAAAAAGACTTAAAAGTTTCTAAAATATTCTTTTTTCTGTTATAAATTAGAGGAAATAGTACCTTGATATTTGGATTGGAACGGAGGAATCATGTCTAAAGAAAGAAAAACCGTTCTTCTCGTATCTTTTCTTATTTTGGCGCTTCTTCCCGTTTTGTCTGGAAAGGAAGAGACGCCTTCTATTCTCAGTATGCGGGAAAGAAATGCCGTTGTTAATAACTGGTTAAAAATTCGCCTGGAAACAGTTCTTCCTGAACTGATGAGGCGGGAGAAATTTGATATGTGGGTAGTTATCTGTCGTGAGTACAATGAGGACCCTGTCTTTTTTTCCTTGGTCCCATTTAACTCCATCGCTGCTCGTCGTCTAACAATGCTAGTCTTTTATGACAGGGGAAAAAAAGGTATGGAAAAGCTGGCTGTTAGCCGTTACGGGATCGGAGATTTTTACGAAGGAGTATGGCAGCCTGATAAAATTGAGCAGTGGGAATGCCTGGCAAAGGTAATAAAAGAACGAAATCCCAAAAGAATCGGGATAAACGAGTCTGATACATTTGCTTTTGGTGATGGTCTCTCATCCTCATTGAAAAAAAAGCTTCTTCGAATTCTTGGACCCGAATACTCTTCGCGACTTCATTCAGCAGATGAACTTGCTGTCGGGTGGCTGGAGAGGCGAATACCCGAAGAGCTTGAAGTCTATCCCCATGTTGTAGCCATAGCCCATCAAATCATCACCGAAGCTTTCTCCCGGGAAATCATCACGCCAGGGGTGACGACAACTCAGGATGTCTCCTGGTGGATCAGGGAAAGGTTCCGGGAGCTGCGATTGAGCAACTGGTTTCATCCTTCCGTGTCTTTACAGCGCTTTAAAAAAAGCAATAATAATGGAGGTGTTATCTTAAGAGGAGATCTTTTGCACTGCGACATCGGAATAACTTATCTCCGACTTAACACAGATACGCAGGAACACGCCTATGTCCTGCGGGAGGGAGAATCTGATGCTCCTCGTGGCTTAAAAGAGGCGTTGAAGCTGGGAAATCGGCTCCAGGATATTTTGATCGGGGAGTTCAAGGAGGGAAGAACCGGAAACGAAATTCTTGCTGCTGCTTTGAAAAAAGCCAAGGAAGCTGGCCTGAAAGCCAGCATCTACAGCCATCCCTTGGGCTTTCATGGTCATGCAGCAGGACCAACCATTGGCCTGTGGGATAACCAGGTTAACGTACCTGGAAAAGGAGATTACCGCCTCAACTATGACACCTGCTATGCAATCGAACTGAACATCAAAACAAACCTTGAAGAGTGGGGAGGTCAGGAAGTTCGTATTGCTCTGGAGCAGGATGGAACCTTCACCAGGAAAGGAGTATACTTCATTGACGGACGTCAGACCAAACTCCACATCATAAAATAAAAAATTAGATGATAGAGAAAAAACAAGAATCCAAAAATCCTTTTCAGCAGCTTGTCGAGGGCCGGAGGAGTATCCGCCGCTACCTGGAAAAGCCTGTTGAAAGAGAGAAGATTTTGACCTGCATCGAAGCTGCCCGGTTGGCACCGTCTGCAGATAATGTCCAACCCTGGAGGTTTTTAATTATTGACGATCCAGATCTTAAGGCTCGATTTGCTAAAGAGGTTTTTTCAGGAATATATTTCATCACAAAATTTGCAGCCAAGGCTCCGGTTATCATTGTGATACTGGCTAAGCTGGATATTATTGCCAACAGAATAGGTAAACAAATACAGAACATCCAATATTACTATATTGATTCGGGAATAGCTGGTGAACATATCGTGCTTCAAGCCGAGGAACTCGGTCTGGGCACGTGCTGGATTGGCTGGTTCAATCCCAGAAAAACCAGGAAATTTTTAAAAATTCCTCGTAAATATAAGATCGTCTCGCTTATGGCCATGGGCTACTACGAGAAAAAACCTTCGGGAGAAAAGAAAAGGAAGAAACTCGAAGAAATAGCCTGGTTCAACAAGATTAAAGAAAAGGACTAGGGGAAAAACCTGGTTTAACCCTCATCCTCTTTTGATGCGTTTCCTAAAACAGGGAAAATCAGAACTGTTCGCAATTCTTCTTTCCCATTTTTCATATAATTTTCATCAGATAGTCGTCTCCATAGCTTTATGATTATAAAAAGCTATAGCTTAATCCAAACGCAATAGCCTGCTTGATTTGGCGTTTATTGGAGATGTCTTTGTCATAGAATAACTTAAAATTAATATTTATATTAATGTATTTGGAGATCATTATAGTGAAAACGTTATCCCAATTTACGTCTGTTTCATCAAAAGCCTTAAATGCGTAAAAAAGCTCTAATTTAGAGGTAAAAAGTGAATTTTTAGTGATTTTCCAACTTATATCAGTCACCGATTCAGCTCCGAATTCATTCTTTGTTTTCTCAATTTTATCTACAGTATCCGGGTCATCGGCATACGGTATGGGATAATCGCTGGTGATGGTCTGTTTGAGTGCAACACCCAAACGACTTTTTACGATATCGTTTGGTTGATAGCCGACACCAATACTTTCCCGGAAATATCCCGGGTCCATAAAAGACGATATCTGCGTTTTTGGCTCCGTACCGTAATTGTAACCTGGTCCAAATTGAGTTTCGGCAGTACAGGCAACGTAAGGATTAATAAGTTTTCCAAATTTATACGTAAGGACGCTTTCCAATTTAATCTCATCGATGGACTTGCGGAATTCCTGATCACCGATCTTAGTTGAACCATAGGTAAGCTTACCGGAGTTAGCCCAATTAAGCCTTTCCTGGTTATTTATAAATTTGAAATTAAAATTTAGCTGCCAGGCGAGAGAATTCTCACCTCCCTGGGTCCAATTGCTTAAACTGGTTTGAGTTAAGTTGATCCCTCCAACCATCTCTTTTCGCCAGCCATATTTTGGCTGTTTCTCTGTTTTTTCCTGTGCAAAAACATACGTTCCCCAAGAGATTGATAGAAACAATACAAGCACAACTGATTTCAATTTCATGATATCCTCCGTGATTGAAGATTTATTTAAATATCTTTATTAGGTGATTCCTCTCAGGTGTCTTGTCGAGTTCCATTCCGTTTATCATAGCGAACTTAGACCTGAGATCTTCTGCCATGCCTGCCTCTCTGGCTTATATCATGGGAAAAAATTGAATTCAAATTCGGCAAAAAGCAACAGGTAACTGGATCAAGACCTTAAAATAAAAGGATTAAAAGGTCAGATTTGGACTTTGAAAATGCCCTTTAAGACGAAGCCAAGGATAATAGAAAGAGCGAAATAAACCACAAGCCAGGGAGGGATACCAAAGAGCCAGGGGATGCTCCAGCCAAAAAGATTCATATCCTTGGATTGATATTTCACTTCTATAGCTTTTATCGGCGAGTCTCCTGGAAAGGGAGATTCTCCTGGATTGATAAGTTCATTGATGAAGTTACGTTTAACTTTTAGAGGAGAAATCTTACTCAGGGGTCTTTGAGCGACAGACACTTTTTTTGTGAATTTTTGACCGTTAACTATAAACGTTAAATCATGAACACCTTTTTCTCTTGCCTGGAGACGCCAGTTTATCTCCCTTTCTTCTTCAATCCTGAGGGGAGGAGTTTGGATGTCAAAACCTGAGGAGGGTTCGAGAGAAATATCGATGTCAAGAGGGTTGTGACCTTCTTCCAGTTTAACCTTTAAGATTGTTTCTTGCCCGGGAGTTAAAGCCTCGTAGCCGAACCAGAAGTTAAGCTGGATAAGTATCAGAATGAGAGGAATGATCATCACCAGCATTGGTTTTGTCGAGTAGCTGATGTATCTTAAATTATAGCGGAGAATGTTTCCCTGCGCCTTAAAAGAGAGGCTCATACTATCCTTGAACAAGCGAAGCTCGAGGAGATGGGCTTTTATTTTATTCTTGACTCTCTTTATTCCTTCTTGGTTTGAAGTGAAGCGAAAGACAAAAAGCATCAAGAGCGCTGTTAAAACTGAGATGAGTATCATGCCAATCCAGGGGTTCATGCTTCGGAAAAGGAAAAAGATGAAATCAAAGATTTTGCCGAAAACAGAATTAAATATCCACATCATCTTTTTTAATAATTACGAAATGTATCCAAGTCCTTTAAGCTTTTTTTTGATTTCCTCTTCTGAATCGGATTCTTCGAGTTTTGCAATCTCTTTCTCCAGGCAATGGGTGATGAACTCCTCTGGAGAAGAATAGCCAGCCATTTTGGCGTATTTTTTGACTTTATCCATTAAATCTTTATCCAGTTTTATTTTGCCTTTTCCCATTTTTTATCTCCTGAAATCTAAAATATCGGTTTCCCTTTTATTTTCTTTGGTATTTCTACACCGAAGATTTTGAGTATTGTCGGCGTTAGATCATGAAGAGCCGGAGCTTTGGCCTTTATCTTGCGGTTAGTGAGAATAATTCCAGGAACAACTTCTGGATCCATGCAGTGGTCTCCACTCCATTTTTCAGTGTTATCCTCAAGAATCTCTTTGGGGATTCTTCCTAATGGAGTAGCCCAGGACGTGCGGTAGCCATGGTTGTAGCCGACAATGATATCCGGAGCCAGGTCCACATACGGACCTTGGTAAACATCCTTGGCAATATATGCCCTTAAAACCGGTCTTTCCCCTGTTTTGGGGTCGTGGAAATTTTCTAATTTAGAAGCGATTTCTCGAACGAGAGCTTCCTTTTCTGAGCCAAGGTTGACAGCGCCTTCAGCTTCTCTTCCCTTTTGGTTAATGTAAAGACTGTTCAGACCAAAAGAATAAGCTTTGGTTCTAGACCAGTTAGTGTTCATGAAAAGATCTTCTCGACCTTGTTTCCAGGGATTAATTAAGGTATGGTAGCCGCTTTCTTTAAGCCATGTGTTTAGATTGAAAGCGCGGCGGAAGGAAGAGAATCCGTGATCAGACATGACGATGAACACCGTATCCTTATCCACCTTTTCCATGGCTCTTGCCAGTAACTTATCCATCTCTTTATAGATATTTTCAATCGTGTTTCCGTATTTTTTTGCTAGGGTAGGATCGTAAGCAGGGTGTTCTTTATCAATATGGCGCCAGAACATGTGCTGGCGTTGATCAGTGCTGGAGAAATAATAGAAAAGAAGCCCGGAGGAAAACCTTGCCAGTTCATAATCGAACATATCCAGCCTTTCTCCGAGGGCAAGATCGTCCTGCTCAAGGAACTCGCCATCATCCAGAACGTCATTGTCAAGAGCTTTGGTATCAGCCGGAAGACCCTTGGTAAAAAATGGACCGAACCTTTTCTCCAGCTCTTCAGAGTATCCCTTGGGAGTGGAGATGGGCAGGACAGCTCGACCGGGGTCAATATTGATTGGTGAAATATAAAGCTTGAAGTTTGGCCGAACCTGTTTAAGGTAAAACATGCAGATTCCGTTTACACTTTGGGTGGGGATCATCCTGAAGTTAATTCTTTTCCATGAACTCCACTCTCTTTCTTTGAGGATAAATTCGTGATCTTGGAACGAAATTTTTACCACCGGATTCACCGGGTCGATAAAGACCTTGAATTCTATTGCTGATTCCGGCCTATCCTTTTTGAACGCATTCACAGGCCCGAGAAGCTTCGCTTCGACTCTATTGCCGATGACATTGACCGGATGTATTCTTCCTCCACCTATATTCTCCTTGAGTTCTTTGGCTTCTGTTGTGTAGTAATTGAATATACCGTAGCTTCCGAGTATATCTGGTGTTCCCATGCCGGATATTGTTCTCTGTTTTGTAGGGACAGGAGGATAGTTAGCCGGAATTTTAAAAATAGTTGCCGGAATATCATAATCTTCGAGAATCTGCCAGAAAGCTTTTCCTTGGCGCATGTTATTTACTTCTCCTCCTGAAAGGGGAAGCACAAGGTTTCCGATTTGAACTGTTTTTTTTGTCTCTGTAGTTTCGGATGCAGAAAACACAGGGAAGTAGCGGCTAGGATCTCTGTGGATAAAATCAAATATGGCATGCCCGCCGGGGTTCATTCCAGTGATAAAATTTGACCAAGCCACGGGACTCTGAGGTGGAATGCTTGTTCGGAGGGGCATAAAATCTCCCTGGCGCGCCAGCCTCTGGAAATTAGGTAGTTTTCCTTCTTTCATCCATAGCTGAAGAAGGCGAGGATCTATCCCATCAAGTCCAAGGATAAGGACTTTTTGGGGAGTCTCCCTCTTTCCAAAAGCTTTTGTAGCCAGGTCTGAGCTTCCCAAAGTCAGAAGAGACCCCGCAGCCAAGCTTAATTTGATAAATTCTCTTCGGTCTATGTGGTTCATTTTTTTTCTTCCTTTCTATTTTTATCCAAGGAAAAATTCTGGGCATCTAGCAGTGCCAGCCCGTCCATGTGCGAGGGCACCTGGAGGCCAAATAATTCGAGTGCTGTAGGAGCGATATCCATTATGGAAGGATTCTTGGTGTTTATTTTTTCGCTGCAGAAAAATATGCCGGGGACAATCCTGGGATCGATGCAGTGGTCTCCACTCCAGGCTTTGATGTTATCTTCAAAGACAAGGTTGTTGACTTTTCCAGTTACTGAATCCCAGGAAATCCTGTATCCTTCATTGTATCCTACAACAAGATCAGGACAATTATCTAGATAAGGCCCAGATGGAAGTTCATCCCGGTCGAATACTTTATTGATGGCTACAGAGTTTCTTTCTTCGTCTTTTAGACCATCCAGCTTTCTTATGAGCTCTCTCTTTAAGCCTTTTGTTTCTTCACCGGCATGAATAGTCCCCTTTGCTTCCCTGCCTTTCTGGTTTATGTAAACTCCCCCAAGACCCAAAGCATATGCTTTGGTGTGTTCCCAGTCGACATCCTTAAACCACTCATCGCTTCCTTTTTTTCCTTCCTTAAGGGAGAGATAGCCATTCAGATAAAGCCAGGAATTGAGATTCACTCCACGGCGGAAGGACTTAAAGCCATGATCTGACATGATGATTACAACGTCTTTTTCATCTGTTTTACCGAGAACTTTCCCCACCAGTCCATCCATTTTTTGATAAAGGTCTTCGATGACCTTGGCGCTCATTTTAGCCTGTCCGCTTTCGAGCGCAGGATGGCTCTCATCAAGATACCGCCAGAACATATGCTGGATGCTGTCCGTGGTCTCAAAAACACAGGTGATCAAGCCTTTTTTTGTTTTATGCATAGCGTTGAAAAGCATGTTTTCCCATTCTTCATGGTTTGAATAAGTCAATTCTAAGAAGGCTTCTTCGCTGAGAACTCCTTCGTTCAGGGCCCAGGTATCGTTTGCTTCCCCAAGCGTTATGAAGCTTCCCAGGAGCTTTGCCAGGTAGACAGAATAGATAAAGGGATGGGAAATAGGCAGAGCTGGTTTTTCCGGGTCTAAATTTAGCGGAGTGAGATACATCTCGAAATGAGGCTGAATTTGAGAAATATAAAAACGACAGATAGCTCTTATTTTTATTCCCAGGCCAGGGCGGAATGTCAGTTTTTTCCATTCTGAGAATGTATGCTTTCCCAGCTTGAATTTTTGGCCAGAGACTTCCAGTAAAGCTTCTTCTTTATTTTTATCGATGGAAATTCGAAGAGGGAGGCGAATTTCTTCATCATTGTGCAGAAGGGTGTTTTCTGGGCCTGATATGTAGGTTTCAATTTTATCGCCATTTAGGGTCACAGGGATGTTCATTCCGCCTTCCCGCTTTTTTATTCTCTCTTTATCTGAGGTGTAAAAAGAGAAAGTTCCCTGGCTTCCTTGTAGGTCAGGAGTACACATGCCAGAGAGGAGATGTCCATTGAATTTTTCTGGCGGAAAGGTTATTGGTACTCTCAGAATAGTGCTGAAAATGCCTTTCTGCCCTAATATTTTCCAAAAAGGAATGCTCTTCCGCAGACCTTTGATTTCAGGTTTTGAAAGGGGAATATTGTATTTTCCTAGAGACAGAGTTTTCTTAGGCTTTCCGATCCGCGCAGAGGAAAGATCTGGAAGGTATGTCTTTGGATCGCGGCTGAGAAAATCAAAGATGTTGTGTTTGGAAGGATTGGAACCTGTCATGAAAGAAGACCAGGCGACCGGAGATATGGACGGAATAGTCGTTTGAAGTTTAGCGTATGTTCCTCTTTTTTTTAATTTTGAAAAATTGGGAAGTTTCCCTTCGGACATATATTTTTCGACAAGAGTCGGCTCCAGACCATCCAGCCCGATGATTATAAATCTATTGATACTGCTTTTCTTATATGCTCTTTGCCCTTTTATGACCCGCAAGAGAAAACGAAAAGGCCATGAGAAAAAGGAGAAAAGAGCCAGGAAAAAAGTTAGAAAAAGGATAAAAAAGGAGCTAAGAAAAGCAAATCCTGCTCCTGGACCGATATAAGCTTGGAGGGGTAGAGAAAAAGCAAGTAAAAGAATGAAAAAAGGAAAAAAAAGCGAAAGGCCACTTTTAGAGAAAAGGGGACAGGCTACTTTTTCTGGCAAAGGTTTTAGTTTGCCAAGATGCAGGATCCGCATAGAAATAGCGGCCTGTACCATTTTTTTTCTTTTTCTTGGAAAAAGTTGAGTTCTCCAAGATTTAAATTGCACGAAGAAAAAATAGCCTGTCCTCATTTTATTTACTTGAAAAGTCATCCAGGATTATCTTGGCTAAATCAGAGATGGAGAGGTCCTGGCCTTGTTCTTTTTTTGAAAAGAAAAAAGCGTCATCCCATGTGTGCATGCCTTGCAGTTTTGAGTGGCCAAAGACTTCCTTTTTCTTTACTGAACCCTTCATATCAAAGCCACATTCTGAGAGCACGATTAAATCTGGGCCCTCGGCAAGATAGGGACCCGAGTAAATTTCTTCAGCATCAAACACACATCTCACAACTTTTTTCCCTTTGTATTCAAGCTTATCCAATTTTTTGCTGATTTCTTCTTTTAGAGCTTTTTTTTCTGATTGTTCAACGCAACCTTCAGGGAATTTTTCTTTCAAGTTCAGGTAGATACGGTTTGGCTCCATGACAAAGGCTCTCGATGAAGGAGAGATCTCGGCCAGGCTTTCGGGAGAAGGATTATTGAACTTTAAATAGCCCTGCTCCTCCAGCCAAGTATTAAGATAGACTTCCTGTTCGATCTTGGCAAATCCGTGATCTGAAAGAAGATAGAGACCTTTATCATTGTCAGTTAACTTCCGAAAAGACGTAACGATTTCGTCGATTACTCGGTCGATCTGACTGTAGTAATCTAGGAAGTTTTGATGATACACATGGCTTTCATCTTCATAAGCATCCCACTGGAAATGATGGAGGCGGTCCGTGCCGGTGATGACAAATTCAAAATAATCCCAATCTTCCTTCCAGAAGAGATTAAAAGCATTCAGGCGTGCACTCAGGGTTTTAGCCAGATCCTTCCAGAGAAATTCAGTATTTTCTGCTGATTTTTGGGTGTCAATATCGATCTCGTAGCCCACCCTCTCTAGAGGAGCTTGGAAAGAGGGAGGATAAACTGCCTTAGAGAGTTCAATGGCTACAAAACCTGAAATCAGAATTCCGTTAATTTTGCGGGCGGGATAAGTTGAGGGTTGATTGATGATGATGCATTTTTTCCTTTGGTCTCCCAGCTTATCCCAGAATGTCTCTTTTTTTAGATCCAGGAAATTCGGGAAGCAAAGGTCATAAGAGTTCTTTTTGAAGTCTGTAAAGCCAAAGATGCCGTGAGTTCCGGGATTTGTTCCAGTCATGAAATTTGTCCAGCTTACAGCAGAAATTTCAGGAAGGCTTGCCTTCATCCGCTGAATGTAGCCTGAGTCAATAAGCTTTGAAGTTGTGGGCATGATACCTTTTTGAGCGAGCTCAAGCAGGAGAGAGTAGGGAACTCCATCCAGGCCTATCACTAAAACTCTTTCTTTCTTTTTTTTCTTAAAAAGCGACATGAAGCTCTTTATTATAACAGGGGACATGGTGATGTCAATTTTTGCCAGCTTGAAGAAAATGGGGGCAGGGCCCATTTATTCTGGGCAAAAGCAACGTGTTTTTTAACTATATAGCCTGAGCCTTTCTGGATCCGAGGATGATCCTGGCATCGACGATAGCACAGCCTTTCCCTCTCTCATAGACAAAAAGAGGGTTTATATCCAGTTCTTTGATTTCCTCAAGGTCTGTAACGAGCTGAGATAGTCTTTTCAAGCATTCAGCTACAGCCTTTATGTCGTAAGGCGGCTCACCTCTAAATCCTTCCAGGATTTTATGAGTTTTTGTTTTTGCGATCATCATGTCTGCTGTACGCTCACGAATAGGAGCAAGGCGGAAACTGACATCCTCCAGGACTTCAACATAAATTCCTCCCAGGCCAAACATCAGAATTGGGCCAAACTGAGGATCTCTGCTCATTCCCAAAATAATTTCTTTTCCCTGAGAGGCCATTTCTTCTACAAGTACACCTCTAATTTTTGCCTTAGGTTTTTTAGATTTGATATTCTTAAGCATTTCTTGGTAGGCCTCACGGACTTCGTTTTTATTCTTTAAGTTGAGTTTGACTCCGCCGAAATCAAATTTATGGAGGATATCAGGAGAGGCGATTTTCAGGACTACAGGAAAGCCGATTTTTTGGGCTGCATTTGCTGCTTCTGTTTTGGTTCTAGCCAGAGAGGATTTGACTAAAGGGAATTGATAAGCCTTAAGAACCTCGTAAGATTCATGCTCTAACAGGAAAAGCCGGCCCTCTTTTTTAACAGAATCTATGATTTTTTTGGCCCTGGCTTTATTTACGCTGAATTTTTTTACTCCAGTTTTTGGCCGGTTGAGCCACAAGTTGAACTTGGTCATCTCAGAAAGCACCCGGGCTGCTGATTCAGGAAACCTGTAAGAAGGAATTCCGTTTTCTTCCAGGATCTCGATTCCCGTAGAGACATCATAAACTCCCAAAAAACTGCATAAGACCGGCTTTTGGAATTTTTTGGTTGTTTTGACAATTGAATCGGCAATTTTATCCACGTTGGTGAAGGAAGTAGCAGTCAGGATAATGATGGAAGAATGAACGTTTTTGTCTTTCAATATTTCCTTTAAAGTTGCCTCATACTGTTCATGCTGGGCATCTGCGATCAAATCAATAGGATTATTTAAACTTGCCTGGGGAGGCAGGATCGTCTTTAAAGTTTTTACTGTATTTCGGCTAAGGGGGGCAATATTCAGGCCATGGCGAATGCAGGAATCAGTGGCTAATATTCCTGGTCCTCCTGAGTTTGTGATGATGGCGACATTATCTCCTTTGGGTAAAGGCTGGCTGGAGAAACCCTTGACATAATCGAAGAGCTCTTCCAAAGTTTCTCCCCTGAGCACTCCACTCTGGCTAAAGATGGCATCATAAACTCTGTCCGAACCAGCCAGGGAGCCGGTGTGAGATGAAGCTGCTTTGGCACCTAACAGAGTGCGCCCTGCTTTAAGGGCGATGATAGGTTTGGGATTCGTAGGGCTGCTGGTGATATCGTGGGCTATTTTCATGAACTCTCTTCCGTTGACAAGGTCTTCAAGATACATCAAGATGACGTCTGTTTTCGGGTCATTTTTCAAGTAGAGCAAAAGCTCATTCTCAGTCAAGCCTGCTTTATTCCCCATGCTGATAAATTTGGAAAATCCGATGTTGGACTCTTTGGCATAATCAAGTACTGCCACACAGAGGGCGCCGCTTTGAGAGATGAAAGCAATATTTCCTTCTTTGGACATCGGTGTGCCGAATGTAGCGTTCATAGATGACTCAAGGTCGGTGTTCATAATGCCCAAACAATTCGGTCCTACAAGGGAAATATCATACTTCTGAATAATCTTTTGGACCTTTTTCTCCAGTTCTATTCCCTTTCCTCCTATTTCCTTGAATCCGGCTGAAATAACGATGGCTCCTTTGATCTTCTTCTTTCCGCATTCTTCTAGAATACCGGGGACAAAGCGCGAAGGAACTATGACGATTGCCAGGTCCAATTCATCAGGAATATCCATCACTGTGGCATAGCATTTTATTCCGAGAATTCCTTTGGCTCGTGGATTAACAGGATAGACGATTCCCTGGAAGCGGCTGTCGATTATGTTGGCGAGAAGGGCTTGGCCAACAGAACCTTGCTGTCTTGAAGCACCGATGATAGCCATGGTTTTAGGATAGAAAATCGAGCTAAGTTTGCCGGCGGTCTTATCTAGTGTTTTTGATTTTTCCATTGGCAATAAACCTCGCTAACTTATCATTTGAGGAATCAAACCTTTTCTGCTTATTTTTGGCTTTGAGATTTCAGGGCTTTTAACACATGCTCAAGAAATGTTTCTTCTGGAACGGCACCATCTATGAAAATATTCTCGTTTATTACTGTCTTTGGAACTCCGAAGACATTGTACTTATGTGAAATATGAGGAAATTCTGTGGATTCGACCATGTCAGCCCTTATTCGAGGAGACTCTAGAGCAAATTGATGACCTAAGTGGACGACCTGAGGGCAATAAGGGCAGGTGGGAGTCACAAAGACCTGAATGTGGATATCCTTGTCAATAGTTTTTAAAGCTTCTCTGGTTTTTTGACTCAGTCCAGTCTTTCCCTTGGAAACATCAAGGATGGCTTCAATAAGGCTTGTGTACTCGTATCCAGAGGGGATGCCGAAAAATCTTAGGCCATAATCTTTCTGGCCCAAGATGATTGTAGCCGGGATCTTGTCGATTCCATACTCGGCTGCTTTTTCTTTATCCCCACTGAAATCGTAGATTACAAGTTCTATTTTATCAGAGAGAGCGCTGACTTCTTTCAGCAATTCTCTTGTTTCCTTGCAAAAGACACATTCCTGTCCTTTTAGATGATCAGGAACGGTCAGTCGACTTGGTTCTTGGGTAAAAAGGAGAAGAGTTACTTTCTCTTTCATCTCCTCATCGAATTTTTTCCTTGTCGCTTCTACGACTTCTTTGTTTAATATTTCCATATTTTTACTTCCACATTCATTTTTAAACATTGTAATTCCCTCCGCTCGAAAAATCAACAAATCGATGGGAATCGATGAGTTCGCCCATTAAGATATTGGCTATGAAGCTTGCCCCGAAAAAAACTGTGTGCTATATTTTAGCTCTTTTATATCAAGTCATTTTTCAGTAAGGAGGAAAGATGAAAACGAAAGTGTTTTTATTTATATTTTGCATTTTATTACTGTTTTCGGGTATTACCTATGCTTCACAAGAAGCTCGCGTACTTCGCTTCCCATCTATCCACAATGATCAGATTGTATTTACCTATGCTGGCGATCTGTACACAGTTTCCTCTGTAGGAGGTCTTGCCCGAAAGCTTACGAGTCATAATGGGTTTGAAGTTTTTGCCCGTTTTTCACCCGATGGAGAGTACATAGCTTTTACAGGTGAGTATGACGGAAACCGTGAGGTCTATTTGATTCCCAGCTCAGGTGGAATACCCAAAAGACTAACCTACACTCCCACTCTCGGTCGTGATGACGTATCAGATAGGATGGGACCGAATAATATAGTGATGACCTGGAAACATGATAAAAAACATGTAGTTTTTCGTTCACGCATGAGGGAATGGAATAGCTTTAACGGCCAGCTGTATTTGGCTTCTGTTGAGGGGGGAACACCCGAACAGCTTCCTTTGCCCCGGGGTGGATTTTGTTCGTTTTCTGCCAATGATAAAATGATGGCCTATAATCGAGTTTTCCGCGAATTCAGAACTTGGAAACGTTATCGGGGCGGCATGGCAGACGATATCTGGATTTATGATTTTGAGACAAAGAAAGTCAAAAACATTACCAATAATCCTGCTCAGGATATTATCCCCATGTGGAGCGGCGACAGTATCTATTTTCTTTCAGACAGGGATGAGAATAAAAAGATGAATCTATTTGTCTATGATCTTACGACCGAAAAAACCAGGAAGCTGACAAGTTTCGATGATTTCGATATTAAGTTTCCTTCCCTTGGCCCGAAGGCCATTGTTTTTGAAAATGGAGGCTTTATCTATCGCTTTGACCTTGAGAAAAAAGAGGCTAAAAAAGTTCCTGTTAATATCTCCGATGATATGATGTCCAGCCGCGACAAATTTGTCAAAGTCGGTGAGAAGGTAACAAATTATGAAATCTCTCCAGATGGAAAGCGAGCCTTATTCGGTGCACGCGGAGAGATTTTTACTGTACCGGCTAAACATGGAAACACACGAAACCTGACCAACACTTCTGGGGTTCATGAGAGGAATTCAAAATGGTCTCCTGACGGGAAGTGGATTGCTTATATTTCCGATCAAAGTGGCGAGGATGAAATTTGTATTATGTTGCAGGATGGCTCAGGAGCACCAAGGCAAATCACAAAAGAAGGGGACACATACAAATATCAGATTTACTGGTCTCCTGATTCAAGAAAAATTCTCTGGGGTGATAAGCTGCTTCGCCTCAATTATGTTGATGTTGAGGCGAAAAAGATTGTTGAGGTCGCAAGGGCAAAAAGCTGGGAAATAAGAAACTACGCTTGGTCCCCTGATAGCAATTGGATTTCTTACGAAAAGCCTGAAGCAAAATCAATGACAAAAATTTATCTTTACAACTGCACAACAAAAAAAACCTATGAAGTCACAGAGGGGTGGTACTCTTCCTATTCACCTTCCTTTAGTTCGGATGGAAAGTATCTCTTTTTTATATCAGACAGAGATTTCAGTCCTATCTACAGCGAAACAGAATGGAATCATGCCTATTTATCCATGGCCAGAGTCTACCTGGTTACCCTTTCCAAAGATGTGAAGTCTCCCTTCGAGCCGAAGAGTGATGAGGTGACTGTAAAGAAAGAGAGCGAGAAAAGTCAAAAGTCTAAAAAAGGAGCAGAAAAAGACAAGGAAAAGGGAGATAAGGAAAAGAAGAGTGCCCAGAAAAAAGGGGCATGGATAAAAGTTGACCCTTCCGGCTTAAAAGATCGCATCATTGGCTTGCCAATCGGAGTTGCTAATTACCGGCACATAACCTCTGTTGGAGAGAAAATCTACTACATGATGAGAAGTGACGGGGATAGGAAGTCTTCTTTGAAAATGTATGATCTGAAAGAGCAGAAAGAGACAGATCTTGGAAATATCCGCGATTATGAGATCTCCCATGATCAAGAGAAGATGCTGGTCTCTCAAGAGAAATCCTATGCCATTGTCGATCTACCAAAAGCTCCCCTGAAAATAAAGGATAAGCTGGATTTATCCAACATGGAGACCAAAGTGGACTTAAGGCAGGAGTGGAACCAGATTTTCAACGAATGCTGGCGTCAGATGAAATACTTCTTTTATGCACCGAATATGCACGGAGTGGATTGGGAGGCGATGAAAGCACGCTACAAACCCTTAGCAGAGGCTGTTAGCCATAGGGCAGATTTAACCTACGTTATTGGAGAGATGATAGGTGAATTGAATGTCGGGCACACTTATGTTGGCGGCGGTGATATACCCCAGCCAAAACGAGTTCCTGTGGGGATGCTTGGTGCTCAGTTTAAGCGTGATGCAAACTCTGGCTATTACAAAATCAAGAAGATCCTGAAAGGAGAGAATTGGAATAAATCTTTGCGGTCACCTTTGACTGAAGTTGGCATCAATGTGAAAGAGGGAGATTATTTAATAGCCATCAACGGAAAACAGACAAACAAAATGGCTGACTTGTATGAAGTTCTGCTCAACACTGTTGGAAAACAGGTGACACTCCGGGTGAACTCGAAGCCTGTAGAAAAAGGAAGCAGAAAAGTGATTGTTGTTCCTATTAAAGATGAGCTCTCGCTCGTTTACTACAATTTGGTCCAGAACAACATGGAGAAGGTTGACAAAGCAACAAAAGGGAAAGTCGGCTATATTCATCTTCCTGATATGGGACGCCAAGGATTGAACGAATTTGCCAAGCATTTTTATCCTCAGCTGCGGAAAAAGGCTCTCATCATCGATGTGCGTGGTAATGGCGGTGGAAATGTTTCACCAATGCTTATAGAGCGACTGAGGCGAGAGATAGCGATGATAGGTATGTCCCGTGATACAACAATCCCCGGACCTGATCCTGAAGCCATAATGCTAGGACCTAAAGTTTGTTTGATGGATGAATTTTCTGCCTCTGATGGAGACCTTTTTCCCTATCGTTTTAAAAAGCATAAGCTCGGCAAATTGATTGGAAAGCGCACGTGGGGTGGTGTTGTCGGAATTCGTAGCCCTCTACCGCTGGTTGACGGTGGCTCTCTCTATAAACCCGAGTTTGCCTCTTACAGTGTTGATGGAAAAGAGTGGATTATTGAAGGGCATGGTGTTGAGCCGGATATTTATGTGGATAACGATCCAGCTAAAGAATATGAAGGAGAGGATCAACAACTGAATAAAGCCATTGAAGTTATTCTTGAAGAGTTGAAAACAAAAGAAAAAAAACTTCCTCCAATTCCTCCCTATAAGAAGAAGGACAAATAGATATTTTATTAATGGAGGGATTTGATTCATCAAATCCTTGCGTATTGAATTGGATTATTTGTAGGGGCTTGATTCATCAAGCCCGCTGATTTATTGTGTAAATGGGGGCAGACCTGCAAAACTTGAATTTTTGCAAGTCTGACCCCAGAGGATGAAACATTGGAAGAAAAGGTAAAGGTGGGGTGCTCTAACTGTGGGGCTACGAATAACTATCCCCTAGGTGTTAGCGGGAAAAAGGTTGTCTGCGGTCGCTGCAAATATTCCCTTCCAGAGCCAGGGAGTGTCCTTGAACTTCCTGCAAGCCAGGCTTCAGTCTTTTTCCAGAATTCTAAACTCCCTATTCTTGTAGATTTTTTCTCGCCGACTTGTGGGCCTTGCCATATGATGCATCCTGTGGTGGACAGCTTTGCCAAGAGAAGGGCGGGAGAAATAATGGTGGTTAGGATTAATGTGGACGAGAATCCTCAAGTGGCGTCCGAATTCAAGGTGCAAGGTGTTCCGACATTTGTTATTCTTCATAAAGGTTACGAGAGGGGCCGAACAAGCGGCGCTCTTCCTGAGGCAGATTTTGCGCTATGGGTGGCGAGTAAAATATGAATAGGATATGAAAAAAAGTAAAAAAAAGTTTTAAAAAAGAAAATTTCCAAATATAATATATGTCACGAAAGAGAAAATTATGAGACAAATTCAGGAAGGAAAATATGAGAAAAAGCAAAATATTGACTTTTAATCGCCGTGAATTTATCAAAGGATCTGTTGTAGGTTTGGCAAGCTTGCCTGCCTTAAGCTTTAAACCTCTGATGGCAAAGGAAACCAGCAAGAAAGCTAAAATCGCACTTTTTAAAACCAACGATAGGAAGGAAGGAGTTCAGAAAGTTTTAGAACTTTTAGATTTCGCCTCTGTAGACGGTAAGAAAGTTATGCTGAAACCTAATTTCAATACGGCTGATCCGACACCTGGCTCAACTCATAACGATACTTTGAGCCAGTTGATTAAAGAACTCCAAGAGAGGGGAGCTTCGGAGATTACAGTCGGCGAAAGAAGTGGCCCACCCTCAACCAAGAGTGTTTTGAAAGATAAAGGGATTTTCGACCTGGCCCAAGAATTAAACTTCAAGATTATAAATTTCGAAGAACTGGAAGAAAAGGATTGGGTTCACTTTAATCCGCCTGGAAATCACTGGAAAGAGGGATTTTATGTAGCACGCCCAGTTGTTGAGTCTGAGTATGTTGTTTCTACCTGCTGTCTGAAGACACATCAGTACGGAGGTGTCTTTACTTTGTCAATAAAATTAGCGGTAGGATTAACACCCAAGAAACTGATGAGAGAGCTTCATGGTGAAAGGGATAATGCCATGAGGAAAATGATAGCTGAGATAAATCTCGGCTATAAACCTCAATTAATTGTTCTTGACGGAATAGAAACTTTTGTTGATGGAGGTCCTTCGAAAGGAACCAGAAAAGAAGCCAACGTTTTCATAGGAGGAAGCGACCGTATTGCTGTGGACGCAGCAGGAGTGGCTATCTTAAAAGAGTTGGGCTCGAACAAAGCCATAATGGAATGCAAAATCTTTGAACAAGAGCAAATTAAAAGAGCAGTTGAGTTAGGCTTGGGGATAAGCAAGCCTGATCAGATTGAGTTCATCACCCCTGATAAAACAAGCCGCGAGTATGCAAAAAAATTAAAATCAATTCTTGCCCAGGATTAATTTCCTGCAGGAACCTTTTCCAAAACCTTTTTATTTTCCTTTACAATCTGAATATATTTTATTAATATCCGTAAAAAAATAAGCAGAACCTTAAAAAATCTGTGAGATACATAAAAAAAGATGAGCTTATACGAGTTGATTCTTTCAAGAAGGTCGATACGTCAGTTTAAGCCTGAGCCTGTTTCCAAGGAAATTCTAGAAAAACTTGTCAACGCTGCAAGATTAGCTCCATCAGCATCCAATCTTCAACCTCTTGAGTTTATCGTTGTCGCTGAAGCAGGGCTTAGAAAGCAGCTCTTTCCCTGTTTAAAATGGGCAGGATATATTGCGCCAGAAGGTAATCCCAAACCGGGACATGAACCTGTTGCTTACATTGTCGTTATTGTAAATTTGCAGGTGAAAGATAAAGGATATGAGTGGGACGCAGGAGCAGCAGTTGAAAACATGATCCTTACTGCTTGGGCAGAAGGAATCGGGAGCTGCTGGCTCCTGTCCGTGGAAAGAAAAAATATTAAGGAAATGCTGAAAATTCCCATGAATTATAAAATTGACTCTGTTTTGGCTTTAGGATACCCTGATGAGAAACCTGTAGTGGAGGATATGGAGGGCTCCTTAAAATATTGGAAAGACAAGCAGGAATGTCTTCATGTCCCTAAGAGAAAATTAAAGGATATCATTCATTTTAATATTTTTTGATTGATTGCCCATGATGGCTATATCACGCTTAAACAATGAAAATGAATTTATGATAAGCTTTCTTAGATTTAATACAGGTGGGCTTGATGAATCAAGCCCCTACATAAATATACATGGGCATGATAAATCAAGCCCATATAGAATTGATTATTATAACTGGGGGGTATTAAGGGATAAAGAGGGTAGGAGGAGGAGAAGAAATGCGCATTCTTGGCCTGGTTTTCCTGATCGGAGGTTTTCTTATAAGGTTAGCAACACAGCTAAATCCTTCAATGCAGTCCCCAACCTTGTCCATCCTTGCTTGGATATTGATGGTTTTGGGAGTTGTAATTGTTATTATTTCTTATTTGACTAAGAAAAAATAAAAAAGAAAAAAATAATAGATTACATTCTTACTGCCCGGCTTCGGTCATTTTGCTGGTCTTAATTATCTGACCGAGGAGGGTAATCCAAAAGTCGAGATTATTTCTAACTATTTCCACATCATGCAGGATTCACCCAGATTCCCGGGGATGATTATTCGTGAAGCAGGATAGACGGTTTCTCTTTCTTCAACCCATAAGTTGAATTATTTTGTGGGAATATCCCTGAAAATAATTAGATTTTGGTGCTTTTGAATCCAAGGAGGGATTTGGTCTTAGTCCTCACTGTATCCGAGATGGAGTAAAAAGTAGGCAGGAAGATCAACGTAAAGAAAGTTGAGGTGGTCAGCCCGCCGATAATGGCCACGGATATAGGTGCCCACATCTGTGCTCTCCGTCCTGCAGCCTGAAAAAACTGGGGTAGAAGGAAGGGGAGCGCCAACGGCAGCACCCCGAAAATAGTCGTGATGGCCGTCATGACGATCGGTCTCATTCTGTCTTTACCGCCCTGGACGATAGACTCGTTCTTTCCCATCCCGGATTTTCGAAGGGTCTGGATGTGATCGATAAGGATTATCCCGTTGTTCACCACAATCCCGAACAGAACCAAAAGCCCTAAATAGGAGGTAGTATTCAAGGTGATATTCGTGAGGGAGAAAAATACAGCAACTCCGAACAATGCTAAGGGAACAGTCAGAAGAATCGTAAAAGGATACACGAAGGACTCGAATAGAGAGGCCATAATGATATAGATAAAGATAAGGGCGAGGATGATGGCCATATTGGATTCTCCCCGGGATTCACGGAAACGCCTCCACCCGGATCCCAGGCTCCATGTGTAGCCTTCGGGGAATTGGATGGTACTCATGACCTGGCGAACGTCGCTGGAGATAGCCATCATGCCCTCTGTTTTTGTATTGATCCGTATGTTCAATTTGGATTTTTTATTTTCTTTTTGGATGGAAGTCGATCCTAAACGGTAAGAAATAGTCGATATTGCTGAGAGGGGAATCCGTTTGGAGCGGGTTCGCAGGCTGATATTCCGGAGGTCCTCTTCGGTAAACCCATCCTCTCCCCGGATTTTCAAGATGATGTCGATCTCCCGGTTTTCTGTTTTGAATTTTCCGATAGCCCTTTCAGAAATAGAAGAGGAAATGGTCTGTGCTACCATTCGGCTGCTCACACCTGAACTTTCCGCCTTGGCACGGTCCACTTCGACCAAAAGCTGCGTGTCTCCACCCTCCAAGTCACTGGTAATATCCTCCACATTTTCGACCGTCCGCAGTTTTTCGATTACCATCGGAGCCAACTCGGTTAGTTTTGTGTAATCCAAACCGATCAATTCCACAGAAATTCCGCGGTGGAATCCGTGACGGCCCCAGCGCTGCCCGTATTCGTAGGTGATGCCGGCCCGCCTGGGAAGCAGGTTCTTAAGCTTTTCTTTGATTTCGGTTACTGACGCTCCTTTTTCTTCCAATTCCAGTTCTATTGATCCGCGGAATCGTCCTTGCCTCATATGTTCCACGCCGAATTCGGTTTCCAGATATTTGATGGCAAGTTCGTCCTTTCGAGAAAGGAGGATATCCTCGATATTAAAGAAAAGGGATTTCATCTCGTTCAGTGTGAAACTGCGCGGCATAAAGACCGAGATGTCTATTTCCCGCTGGTCACTGCTCGGCATGAACTCCTGCTCGATGTTTTTGAAAATCTGGAAGGAGACGAAAAAGATCCCGAAGGCCAGACCAACAACAAGAAGCTTGGTCCTCCAGTTTTTAATAGTGAAGCTGATGATACGCTCGTAAATCGTTGTTAATTTTACCAGCCAGCGAGCTTTCTCCTTGGTTTTACCGGCCAGAAATCTGCTTGCTGCTAGCGGAATGAACGACAGGGAAACCAGCAGGGAGGCAATCAGGGCCAGGGAGATAGTCAGAGCAAAGTCCTTCATGAAGCGCCCGAATCCCGACCGCGCCATGAAACCCAGTGAGATAAAAACGACCAAAGTAGTCAAAGTGGAAGCGGTGACAGCCATGGCCACCTCACTGGATCCTGTCATAGAAGCCTTTATGGGGGAATAATTCTTCTCCTGACGCAGTCGGAATATGTTCTCCAGGACCACTACACTGTTATCCACCAGCATTCCCACCGCCATCATAAGTCCGCTGAGGGATATGATGTTGATGGTAATATCAGCGCGGAAAATGTCGCGGTAAAGGTACATAAAGCTGAAAGTAAAGACTATGGCCATAGGGATGGCCATGGCGATAATGATGGTGGAGCGCAATTTTCTCAGGAAGAAGAGAAGGACGAATACAGCTAAAAGGCCGCCGACGATTCCGGAAAGGCTCAGATCTCTGAGACTCTTTAAAATATCCTTCGATTGATCGCGGTAGAATATTATGGTCATATCTTTAAGCTCAGGCTCTGTCTCTTTGATCCGTGCCATAGCCACTTTGACATTGTTGCATACATCCACGATATTGGCGTTGGAAGCACGGTAGATCTGGAAGCGAACAGTTTCTTTCCTGTCCAGGCGGTTATATTCTTCTTTGGGAGGGTAATCGTAGGTTACGCGTGCAACGTCGGCGATAGTAAGACCTTTGTTGCTGACAGGGAGGTTTTTCACATCCTCAAGAATCTTCAGTTCCCCCGGAATGCGTGTCACTAAGCGCAGGGGGCCTTCTTCCACATAACCGGCTGATATGTTGATGTTGTTGTTACGGATAGTGTCGATAAGATCCACGATACGGATAGATGAGGAGTAGAAAACCTCGGGCTTAAGATAGATGGTCAACACTTTATTACGGATCCCCCGGGTTTCCACGTTGGCCACGCCCTCTATCCGTTCCAACTGCTGCATGATGTAATTTTCGGACCAATAATACATGTTTTCCAGGTTGCCGGACAAAGCCAAACTGAATTGGATCACAGGCCGGTCGCTCATCGAAAAGCGGCGGATTCTAATATTTTCGATGTCATCGGGGAGGTCGTTCCGGATTTGGTCGATTTTGTCCCGGATCTGCATTGTAGCCAGGTCCATGTTTGTGTCTCCCTTGAACTGAAGATGGATACGGGAGGATGATGAGGATGAAGTAGATCTGAGATTCTCGAGATTGTTGATAGTGGCCAGGATATCTTCCATGGGTCGGGTAATGGTGCGCTCCACCTCTTCAGGAGAGGAGGAAGGATATGGAATTTGTACCATGAGTCCCGGGAAGGAGATGTCGGGCATCATTTCCAGCGGAAGTTTGAGTATGGATATCACCCCAATGGTGATGAAAATAATCATGACTACGATAATGGAAACAGGTTTTTTTATGGAAAATTCAGGTAAATTCATGGTTTTTTCGCTTTAGCCTTAGCTGAAGACGGGGTCATTTTGAAGCTCTTCAGGAAACCCAAGAAGGGAGTTTGCTTCTCTTCGGTAACCTTTGCCTCCCTGACTATCATGCTGTAGACCAAGGGGATAAAGATCAGGGTTAGAAAGGTGCCGAAGACCAAACCTCCGATCAATGTCAGGGCCAGGGGGATACGGATCTCGAACCCCTCATTAAAATCCAGTGCCATGGGCAAAAGTGCCAGCACTGTCGTAATCGAGGTCATGATGATCGGCCGCCACCTTACCTGCGCAGCGGTTTTGATGGCTTCCATCTTAGACATTCCTTGTTTCTCGAGCTTTCCGATGTAATCGACCAGTACGATGGCGTTGTTCACGATGATACCGGAAAGAATGATCAGGCCGATGAGCACGATCACGTTGATTGACATGCTGAACACGAGTCCGACGATAACGACCCCGATGATAGCGAGTGGGATGGTGAACATGATGATAAACGGCTTTTTAAAGGATTCGAACTGGGAGGCCATGACCAGATAGACCAGAAACACGGCTAGGAAAATGGCGAAAATCATGGAGGAAAAGGCCACGTCCTGCTCCATGCTCTGTCCGGCCAGGTAGATCGAGCATTCGGGACCACAGTCTATGGACGCGGCTGCTGCCATGACTTTTTCCTTGGCGGTATCCAGGGGAATTCCGGAGATGTTTCCGGTGATGACCGCAGATTTTTGCTGGAGGATACGGCGTATTTCTGCCGGACCTTCTTTAATTCGGATCTCTGCCAGCGCTTTCAACGGCACCATCATGCCCAAACCGTTGCGGATATTGATCCGGCCGATCTTATCCACGCGGTCCCGGAAACGCTCCGAGAGGCGAACCCGGATGTCTATCTCACGGTCGCTTTCGATAAAGCGTGTTGCGACATCTCCCTCGATTTTACTCCTGATCTGGGTTCCTACCGAGTTTATGGTCATGTTTTGAGAAGCAAGCAGGGCCCGGTTGAAAATGATCTGGATTTCCGGATAGCCTTCTTCCATGCTTGATTTCAGGTCGATGATTCCTTCCACACCCCGGATTTTCTCCAGGAGTTCTTCTGAGACCTGTTTGATCATCTCGAGGTCGTTTCCCAAGACTACAACTTCGAGAGGAGCTTTGAAAGAGAACAAGCGGGGTTTGTAGACTTTGACTTTGGTTGTTGGAAACTTTTCCAGGTCGGCTCTGACCAGATCCATGATCCGATCTTCCTTTTTTCCCAGGATTCCCGGTTTCAAGCGGAGGGTGAACTCGGAGAGGTTTTCCCGTTCTTCTTGAAAGGAGATGCCGCCCCTGGAGCCTTTCCCTATGAGCTCGTAGATGCTGTCTATTTCTTTGTGTTTTTTTAGGACTTCATATATATCTGTGATTATAGCGGTGTTTTCTTTGAGGGCTGTTCCAGGCTTAAACTCGACATTGATTAAAAATTCTCCCTGTGAAATGACCGGGATCAATTCCTGTCCCATGAAGCTGGACATGAAGATGGCTGTGAAAAAGAGCACTATCACAGTAATGAAAACGGTTTTTCTATGCCCAAAGGAGAAATCCAGGATCTTTTTATAAGAGAGATAAAATTGGTTGTAAATCTTATCCAGTGGTTTAAAAAGTACTTTCAGCCATCCGGTCAGCCGCTCCTTAGAATTTTCACGGCGCAGGGTTGCATTGAGCATCGGAACGAGAGTCAGGGACACTGCTAAAGAAGCCAGCAGAGAGTAGGTCACCGTAAGGGCCATATCTTTAAAAAGCTGACCCGCAATTCCCTCCACGAACACAATCGGAAAAAATACCGCTACCGTTGTGAAAGTGGAGGCAGTTACGGCGCCAGCTACCTCGGAAGTGCCCTGCAAGGCGGCCTTGTACAAGTCTGCGCCCTTTTCCCTGTAACGCTGGATAGACTCCAAGACAACGATGGAGTTGTCAACCAGCATCCCGATCCCGAGCGCTAATCCTCCAAGCGAGATTATGTTTAAGGAGATATTAGAGGAATACATGAGAAAGAACGTAATGACGACGGAAATAGGTATGGCAGCCCCGATTATCAGGGTGCTGCGGAAGTTTTTCAAAAAGTAAAGTAAAACAAGGATGGCCAGTATGCCCCCGATAATGGCGGTTTGCTTGACTTGATGGATGGTGTTTTTGATGAATTTTGACTGGTTGGTGATAATCAAATAATCCATATTCCTGGGCTTCAGGATATTTGCTTGAACTGCCTTCAGCTTGTCGGTGACAGCATTCGCTACTGCGACAGTGTTGGCATCCGCGGCCCTGTAGATAGCAGCTTCGATACATTCTCGACCATTGATGCGCGAGATGACTTTCCGTTCTTTATGGCCACGGTACACATCCGCAATGCTACCCAGGGTGAGCTGGACATCGCCCCGTTTTTCGATGATGATATCCTTAATTTCCTCCACAGTTTTGAACTGGTTAACAGTCCGAACCAGAAACTGGCTGTCTTTTTGTTTTAGGATCCCGGCAGAGAGGTTTACGTTTTCTTGTGCAAGACGGTTGGCCACAGAAGTGATGAGGATGTTGAGAAGGCTGAGTTTCTGTTCGTCGATGTCGATGTGGATTTCATCTTCCAGACCTCCTGATATGGAGCAAGCTGCAACTCCCTCGATGCTCTCCAAGGCCTGTTTAACTTCCCTCTCTGCGATATAACGGATGCGGGCTAGATCAGTATCTCCGGTCAATCCCAATCTCATGATGGGTTCCTGGTTAGGATCGTACCTAAGGATGACCGGCTTAGTTGCGTCCCTGGGAAGGCGAAGCAGGTCCAGCTTTTCTCTGAGTTTCAGGGTAGCAAAATCCATGTTGGTGTGCCAGGCAAACTCGACCGTGACCTCGGAGAGTTCCGCACGGGAAACCGAAGAGATGCGCACGACATTGTCAACAACTCCGCAGGTCTCCTCAATCGGCTTGGAGATGATGTTCTCGATTTCCGAGGGGGCGGTGCCCGGGTATTCCGTCCGGATGGTAAGAGTGGGATAGGAAATCTTTGGCAGTAAATTCAGGTTTAGTTTGGAATAGGAGATAAAACCAAAGATGATTGCGGCAACAGTGAACATAATGATGGTTACCGGACGATTGATGGAAAACTTAACGATTTTCATTGAATCACGTCGACTCTTTGGCCGTCTTTGAGCCCTTCGATTCCAACTATTACGATGACTTCGCCTTCATTCAGCCCTTCTGTCACTTCTACGTGATCTTCCTCGAGTAGGCCGAGAAAGACCTCGCGCTGAGACACTTGGCGCCGATTCAGAACAAAGACATAACTCTTGTTCTGCTTGTAAAGGATTGCTTTCCGAGGAATAATCAAGATGTTCTCTTTCACTCCGATGGCTATCTGGACTTTCACGAACATCCCCGGTTGCAGACGGAGGGAATTGTCAAAGATCTCGACGGTGACTTTGACTGTTCCGGTCTCGACATCGATCCGAGGGTTGATAAGCTTGACCTTGCCTTCGAACCTTAATCCCTTAAGAATATCGGTGGTCACTTCCGCGGACATACCAAGAGCGAGATTGATAGCATCAGACGTGGGGACGTACACACGGATAAGCAAAGGATTGAAATCTTCGATCGTATACACCTGCGTGTTGGCGTTAACGCGATCTCCGGCTTCGATGAGCCGCTCGGTGATATAGCCTTCGGAAAGTGCCCGAATTTTAGTCCAGTCCAACTGGAGATTGAGATTATTGAAATTCTCCATACGGCTCTGGTACTCCAACTGGCTTTGCTTGAACTGCGCTTCGGTAGCCTGGAAATCCTGTTCGGAAACGAGCGAGCGCTTGACAAGCTCCTGACTGCGGACGTAGTTATTTTCTGCTTCCTCAAGATTTAGTTTGGCCTGGTCCAGTTGGATCTTTGCCTGGTTGTAGCTGATCATGATTTCCTTATCATCGAGTTGGGCCAGGACATCATTTTCTTTGACGTAATCTCCTTCCTCCTTCACGATCTTCTTGACATAGGCGGAAAGATGAGAGTAAATCTCGACTTTCCTTTCGGGGTCGACGATGCCGTTGAGGACGAGGTAGGAGTTCAGATTTTGGCGCTGGATAGGCATCACGCTCACTGGGATTGCCGCACTTCCACCACCCTTAAATCGGGCAATGATCCGCGGGATCTGGTCCTTCGGGATGCGCCCTGATTTTATGGCCTCTTTCATGTGGTCGGGAATATCAAGCTTATCGACATCGATCTCTTTGCCATCCTGAGATTTGGCTCCAGGCTTTTGGCCAGGCCTGCCTTTATTATCTGGATTTTTCTCAGCCTGTTGTTTTTCTGCCGGCTTCGTCCCTTTGTCCATGCTGCCGTCGCCCGATTTTCCACAGCTCACAGCAAGAGCCAGGAATGCGATCAGTATGATGATGGTTAATTTTCGCATAATCACTCACTTAACGATACATAATAAATTATTTTTCGCGGTACATTTTCTCTTACCAGCTCGGTTATTACGGTAACTATCTGAACTCCTTAATTTTTCACTCCGTTCTTCTTGAACAGGTAGAATTGTACTCTAAGCAACTTACATATTTAGACGAAAAGGGTCGTAATTTCTTCCATAATTTTATCTATAATTTATATATAATTTATAATATAAAATTCAGCCTTCTTATACAAATCCCTTTAGACAGTCAAACCTTCCTGATCTTATCCGCCCGGTTTGGGGGGGGGACCTGTCGTAAATCTTCTTCTATCATCGGGAGATTATTATCTTCTTAGAAAATGTAGATGCTAATAGAAGTGCATTCTTGTCCCTGAGGTATGAATGCCGCTTTGGATCTATTTGCAGGGCAATTGACCTTGCCGTTTTGGGTGTGATATGTCTATTTTAGGGCGTCATCCAGTGAAAATTGCAGAGAATTGCGAGGGATTTGCGGCGAGCACAAAAAGCAATTTCTTAGATGATGATGTGATGCAAGTCCTTTCTTTAACGCCTCCTTTCTTTTTATCTCACTTGAATTTCTGAGCTTATTTGAGATTTTGATTTAGTTTTTAGCTCTTCTACAGTCAGGTTTAAAAAGTACTTCCCGGGCTGTAATTCAGGAGTTTGAAACTCGATTAAAAGTATAGATATTTCTTCTTTCTTTTTGGTTGGTAGAGTAGAAAATGATAATGGAATTTTTAGTCCAGAAGAAGGCTTAGTAAGACTGGCGGAAAGGTGAAATTCAGGTTCTCGGATATCAATAATTGTATAACGCATCACAGCTAAAAGTTTCGATATACCCTTATTTAATTCCTTAACAAGAGGTGAATATTGATTAGGATCAAAAGGATATATATCAAATAAATTGGTTGATTTCCCTTGCTCTTCATTCTTCTTTGTCGATAGCTCTTTTAAATAAGAAGCGTTTTTTTCAGGAACAAGCAATAAAGGCGGATAGAGTATCACCCCGGATTCAGGAGCCTCGGAGATGAAAACTGATGAAGAAGCAACCGCTCCTTTTCCTGTCTCGAGGTCTCTAATGACGATCTTGCAATCATATTCGCCAGGAGAGAGAGATGAAGTGGCATAATAGAAGACATTACCCTTGGCAAATTTTGATGAAGTGACTTCATCCCTGTTAAACTTGACTATTTCATTTTGATTATCAAAGATGAGAGTAACAATCTCTACCTTCTTTCCTGCAATTTCTTTTATTTTTTCTGCGGGTATTTCTGTAAGCAGGAGAAGCTTTGATTTTTCTTGAATAGAATAAGGCAAGGTGATCAAAGGAAAATGGAGTGGTTCCTGAAAATGAGGTCTATCGCTTAAAGCTAAATCGATGAGATGGAGTAGCTTTTCTGTTTCCGTGTATTCAGTAAAAGGCTTTGGGTTGAAATATCCTCTCTGACCGGAGACAATGTATCCTTTTCTTTTGACTTTGACTTTTATTTTGTGATACTTACCGTCCCATTTTTTATCAATATAGTATCCTAAGACATAATAGTTGCTAGTTACACGCTGAATCTGTTCTATAGCCTTCTTATAATCCATTGAATTGCTAAAGTATTTTCCACCTGTCGTCTTGGATAACTGTCTTAATGAGCTGTCTCCCATCATATCTCTACTCCCAGGACTTATTCTAAGTTTTGGTCCTTCTACGTTCACTGCGTACACCGCGCTATTCGATGCAGCCAATTCTTTGGTCATTCTTTCGTATATTGTGCGCAATAAAACAGATCCATATCGATCCTCCTTAGAATCAAGCATCCCCTCTGGCAAACGTCTTCCATATAATATAAAATCAGCAACTCCTTTCGAAAAGAGAATAATATGTTTATAACCAGGAATGTAAATAAGAGATCTAGCAAAATTTATTATCTCAGAGCAAAATCGAGACACATCATGTTTATAAGCTCTTTTCTCGGCTATCCTTATATTCCTTTCCATTCTCTTATCCCATCCACCTGTTAGCCCACTTGATTTATTTAAGTTAAGGTCCTTAGGGCTGACTTGCTCGATAGAACCGGAAGTAACATCTTCCAATCTCTCTGCTCTTCCGAAAACATTTCTCAACCCAAGTCCTTCTACAATCTGGCGAACCTTTTGATAGTCGGTAGTAAGATATTCATGAAGAGTTAAACCTTTTCTTGCAGAGTAAGAAATAACACTTATCTCATCGGTCGGATGGAGCTGGGTGTCGATAAAATATAAAGCTGCCTTCTTTGATTTCAAGATCCCCTGGGTGCTATTAAAAGCAAAATCAAAGAAAAGAAAAAACTTACGATTCATTCGGGAGGGAGTTTCTGGCCTAGGAGCTGGCTTTATCTCTTGTGCTTTTTTCTCAGGCAAGGTTAAGATGTGTTTTTCAAATTCTGTAATTTCTACAGGCTTACGATTATCGTAAAGCTCAAAATCAGACTGAGTTAAATCTGTAACAGGCTTTCCTTTCTTATCAGTCACATAAACATGAATTAATTTTAAAGTTACAGTGACTTCATACTGAAGAGACTCTTGCTTGTCTGCAGTTTTTTTTGTTTGAGGAAGTAATGGTTCAATAAAGATGAGTTGAGAAAAGAGAAAAAAATAAATACAAATTCTGATAACGAGATTGCCCTTAAGCATTTTTGATTCCCAACTTTATTATATAAAAGCTGTAAACTTCATGCAAAGCAATATCAGATTATGCCAAAAGCTTGAAATCGCTTTTTTAATCAAGTGGCAAATTTTCGCCTCTAGATTAGTTTAAGCTAGCTCATCTTAGACTTGTTAGCTGGCTTATAATTTAACATCTAGAACTCTTTTCAGAAGAATATCTTCAATATTTTGCCTAGAATCCAGAACAGCTAAAACATATACTTTGGCCTCTTGTACCCTGTACATTAGTCTCCATGGAGCTACCATTAATTCACGGTATTGATAAATTCCATTTTCTTGCAACTCAGGAATGATCCGACCACGTTTAGGCGAATGATTAAGATTTGCGGCCTTTTCCTTTAATTTATTTAATACTTTTAGCGCATTCGCAGGACTGTTATTGGCTATATATTCAATTATTCTGGCAAGATCATTTTCTGCAATGCTGGCCCAAATAACTTCATATTTATTATTCACTTTTCTTCAATTTTTTCTTAAGATTTGCGAATACTTCTGCTTGGGGTTTGGTTTTACCTTTTTTAATTTCCTCCTCGCTTTGAGCTATCAATTTAAGTAGGCCTATGGCATTTCTCATATTCTCATAGCTCTTGGGGTCTTGCAAAACTGCTTTAGGCTCACCGTTTTGAGTAATAATCACAGGTCTATGCGTGTCGTTAATCTGTTTTAATAGATCAGCGGCTTTAGATTTAAGGTAAGTGATAGACTTTATATCTTCTGAAATGTTCATGTTTAAACCTCCGGTCTTTTTATGATACCATATTTAGACCGACTATCAAGTTCTTTTTATCAAGGTTTGACAGCTAACGTCAAAATCGCCTGCTTTTATGAAGCATAGCGGAATTAAAGTCAGGTGCATTATATTGTTAGCTCTTTTTCAAAACTGCTGTTTTGCTAAGAAGCACCTTCGGCCTTTCTACAAGTGTAAGTCCTACGTTTCGGGCTTGGCTGATAGTTTCTTCAAAGGCCGACTTTGATACATGGAATGGTGGTTCTACTACGAGAACTTGCCCTTTGGGTTTGAGTATTACTCCTATCTCATTAAAAAACTCTTCTTGATTGGGAACTTCGTGTACCACATAGAAAACTAGAACAAAATCAATCTCCTCTGATACGCCTATTTTGTTCTCTTCGCATTTATGAAGTGTGATACGTTCCTCAAGTTCAGTTCCCTGAATCTTGTCTCTTAGCTTTTGAAGCATCCCTTCCTGCAAATCAGCAGCAATAACTCGACCGGATTTGCCGACCATTCGAGCCATTTCAATAGAGAAAAAGCCTGGACCACAACCCAGATCAAGGACTGTCATCCCTTCTTCAATATAGGGTCCCACTATTTTATGAGGGTTTTGTAACCATCTTCGAATTCTGTTATCGAGCCTGCCCGCTCTTTCAACCGGGCATACACGCTTGTTTCCATCGCTCACTATACTTTTCTCCTTTCAAAGGCTAGCGGCTGCAAATAACCTGCGCTGAAAGCGTCGGGTTAATTTGCATTGTTAGGCCGTACATTTTTAGGTCATAAACTGTTGATTTTAATTATAACTTATATGCAATGATTCCAATACTTGTATTGAGTTCTGATACAAATTGGTATTAGGTTTATTTTTAATTCCACATGACCCGGAAAAATTTCCAGGAGTTGTTGGGTTGCTTCCTTAAAATCATTAATGATATGCCAGAAGAAATAACCGGTTCTGTTGATCCCACCAGAATCGCTGAAAACGAATATTTGACCAATGCATAAGCAATGTCACCGCAACCATCTATCTCCATAATTTCAGGTGTGAAAGATAAGACCGTATCAATGGCTTCTAAACCTAGCTGAATAGCTTTTCTGCCTTGAATCGGATCACCACCTGGTGGAAATCTAATCGCATCTTCAGTATAAAGAAGAGCATCTGCGGCCCAATCGGCAGAAAGAGCGTTTTCATCATGTGATTTGAAAAATGAGTGAATACTGGCAATATCCTGATCAGACAATCCATTAGTATCAGGATTAGGTCTTTGGCAAGCGATGAATATAATCATTACAAAAATAATTGTTAGTGTAATGCTTCGATGTAACATCTCACCTCCAAACAAGCTTAATTTAAAAATGCCTTTATGCGGCCTAACATATATTACACAGCCGTTTTGCTTGTGCAAATACGGCATTTAGCGCAGTCTATTGCGTTATCCAGTTTGAACGAAGCAGGGGATAACTTATTGAATATAATCCGTCTTGTCGGAACAATCCACTTTTTGCCGTTTATGTTTTGCAGCATTTCTTGCTGTCTAAACGGATGTTACCAATATTACCGGTCAAAATCAATATTGCTTTCTGCGATTCTAAGAGGTGGATTTATTTCAATCTGAAACTGGGTTGGGAAATTTTTTTTTCTGAATGGTGGGTGGAGTCTATCTTATTGTTGACCGTTTTGCTGTCTTTGTTGCTTTGTCTCTGTTTTTTGGCAATTGACCTTGCCGTCTTGGGTGTGATATGTCTATTTTAGGACATCAGCCGGTGAAAATCGTGGAAAATTGCGAGGGATTTGTGGCGAGCACAAAAAGCAAATTATTATATTTTTAGGAGCTGGCTTTTGTTATTCGGATTGGTCGTTTAACGGGCTGGATTTCCTGCGGACGCAGACTCGCAGGATGGCCAAAATATCTGAAAGCAGAGGACAAAATGAGTAATAAAAAGGAGGAAAAATGAAAAAGAAGATTATTCTTGTGTGTATGACTTTCTTTCTCATGGCATTTGTTGCCAGAGCAGAGAAAGGACTCAAAGTGTTTATCTCCGTAGACATGGAGGGTGTCGGAGGAGTCATTCATTGGGAAGATGTCAGCCGGAACGGCAAGGATTATTCTCTCTTTCGCAGGCTGATGACAGACGAGACTAACGCAGCCGTAGAAGGGGCGCTTGAGGCCGGAGCCACTGAGATTCTTGTGCGGGATTCTCATGGAAGCGCGCGCAATATTCTTCCTGACCGACTCCATCCTGAGGCTATACTTCTCAGGGATTGGTCGGGTGGCCTCCTGAGTATGATGGAGGGGATTGATGAGACCTATGATGCTGTGATCTTTGTTGGCTACCACGGCCAGGGAGGGCACACCTAATGGCGTGCTCAAACACACTATGACCGGCACCATGGATGTTTTTATCAACGGGAAAAACATGCCAGAAGCCGGAATCAACGGCGCGATTGCCGGGTATTTTAATGTCCCAGTGGTTATGGCAGCTGGCGATCTAGCTTTCGTCAAACAGGCCCAGGAGCTTTTCCCCGGAGTGAAGTGTGCGGCTGTCAAGGAAGGAATAGGTAAGGCAGCCAAAATGCTCCATCCCACAAAAGCTCAGGAGATGATAAAGAGGAAAACCAATGAAGCCCTAACAAACCTTAAAAAATTCAAACCTTTTAAACTCACCACTCCCATCACCATGGAAATCCGCTACAAGGATGAAAACGATGCAGCCAAAATTTCCTGGTTCCCGGGAGCCAAACGGACAGGAGAGAGGACAGTCGCTTACACTCATAAGGACTTCATGGAAGTCCTGAAATTCTTCATGTTCGCCGAGTGAAAAAAGAGTGATATCAGCTTAATTTTGGTGATGATTTTTTCTTGGTCTAAAATTTTGGAATGTTTCGGATTTTAGGGAGGTACTTCAAGTCCAGTATTGAAATAAATCTATTTCTTAGAATCGCAGAAATCAATATTGATTTTGACCGGTAATATTGGTAATATCCAGTTAGATAGTGAGTAGTTCGGCGTAAGTTATTTTAAAGCAAGGAGAAAATAGACATGGGTGACAAGGGAAAAAAAGATAAAGGAAAAAGGGAACATCAGAAAAAAGCCAAGCTTAGTCCAAAGGAAAAACGAAAATTGAAAAGAGAAAAGAAGGAATAAATGCCCAGTGCTGTCCGGTGACCTTAAACCAAGCACGGAAGTTGTGGACCAGTTACCTGATTAAAAACGGAAAAGCCAGGTGAATAGGATGTGTCGTTTGGCTGCGGGACGGAAAAAGCTAGCATTCGAGAATTCAGCGTAGAGAGTGTTTGTTAAGTTATTTATGATAATTCCAAGCTGCTGCGGGAAAGCACTGTTCTTGAAAAGTGTAATCCCTGTTCGCAGTGAATGAACGGTAAATCTCGGTAAAAACAGACCGATCGGATTTGTTCCCAGGTCAACATCCTTTCTTCTTCCGTTGTGGCGGACATGATATTCCACATAAAATAGATTATTTGGAAATGTGTAACGGACATTCAGATTCAATCTTGATCCGTAGGTATCCCCATACCTTAATTCCGCAGGGTCGGTTAGATTCTTAGATGTCATATAGGAGTAGCTGGCAGTCGCGGAAAGACCAAAATCAAGGCTGAATTGGCCAAGGATCTCAACTCCCTGCAGCCGCAACTTGTCGACATTGACATTCTGGTACTCTTCAAGTCCTCCTATCCACTCCCCCGTAGATTTGATCTGGATCCCATCATAGATTATATTCCTGAAATAAAAGGCTTCAACATAAAAGTTACTCTGCCTATAGCGTAATCCAAGATCGACATTAAAATTAGTCTCCGGCTTCAGGGCAGGATTCCTAATCTGAAAACCTGTTCCGTCCGGGGTCACTCCTTTGAAAAATCTCTCAGGGAGGTTTGCAGAACGAAACCCTCTCCCCAACGAAAGCACTAGATTCAAATTGTTGGAAAGGTTGTAGATAAAGTTGGCAGCTCCGACGAATGTGCTATCTGTGCTGTTCACTAAAGGATCAGTGATGCCCTCTGTTTCTTTCGTCTCTGCATTCACATTCTGATAGCGAAGCCCCAAAACCACAGAGAATCTTTTAAAAAGAGAAATATCATCCTGCATAAACAGACCAAAGCTGCGAAAAGATGCATTAGGAACCTTGGAAACACTATCCACATCGATCATGGGCGGTCCGAATCCGAACATCTCTGTTGTGTTTATGTCTGTATTCTGCGAATCGTCCTGATAGAAATCCAAGCCGTAGGTTACAATATGCTTGCTAAAAAGAACCTTAGTCAACTCCAGCCGCATCCCGTAAGTATCGACATCGGTGTAATTGCTGGATTGAATATTGATGCCGGCGCCTGGGAAAAACGGAATCGTGATATTTGTATCAAAGGTACGCTCGTTGTTTAAGTAATAGCCTGTAAAACTTATGCCGTCAGCCATGATAAATCTGAGGGAACGGTTCTCATACCGGAGCGTGAGTTTCCTCATTTTTTGATTAGGATAAAGAAGTTGGATTGTGGGATCACCGGGAGCATAGACTGCAGGGTCGACATATCCAAAACCTGAATCATTGGCCTTATAGTTTTCATACTTCAGAGAAATATCATTACTATCTGAAAAGCGATATCCAAGGAAAAAATTAAAATTACTATCCTGTACTCTCGAATCAATCACGTTGGTAGCCTCTTCAAGTGTGATATTTCCGAACGTACCGGACGGTGCATAATAATCCTGTGCTTTGCGGGATGACCCGCTGAACCTAAAACCCAGGCGGCCAACATTGCCGTTGATATCCACGAAGCCCTTGTGCTGTTCGTCTGCTGAACTATAACGATAACCCAGATTTCCCGACACATTCGTGCCTTCTCGGTTGTAATCAGGCAAATGTGTTATTAAATTAATCACGCCTCCGATCGCTTCCGAGCCGTACAGCACTGAGGACGGTCCTCGAACAACTTCCACACGCTCAAGTCCAGAAACATCAATGAGGGCCGGGATTTCTCCAAAGGACTGTGTTCTGCGGGAGTTACTCAATCGAATTCCATCTGACAATAACAGAATCCGCTGGCCGCGCATCCCTCGAATAACAGGACGACCTTGGTTAGGTCCGACACCGACAATATCGGTTCCAGGCACTTCAGAAAGGAGCTCGGAAACATTATTAGGAGCTCTTTCCGCAATCTTTTCCCGATTCAGTACAGTTACAGGCTGGGGAGCATTGAAGACAGTTTTTTTGGTCCGTGTGGCCGTGACAACAATCTCGTTATGCAAGACAAATTTCTGCTCCTCCTTTTCACTTTTCTGGTCGCTTTTCTCCTGTTTCTCAGCCTCCTCCTTCTGATTTTTCTGATCTGTTTGCTTCACCTCCATAGCAAGAATAGGTACATCTGCGAGTGCTAAAATTATTATTAATAAACTGAGCAACAATATGAAATTAGACAATTGCTTTTTCATAGCTACCTCCAAATAAATACGGAAATCAAATTATATTAATAATATCTATTTATATTCAATTATGTATGACAAACTCATGACAAACGAGGGTTAATGGATAGGATTAAATCGAGGAAGCGTGACCTTTAGTATTCAAACCGATAGCCCTTGCCTCTTACAGAAAGAAAATGCTTCGGCTGCTCTGGATTATCTTCGAAAAGCTTCCTGAATTTCAGGATAAAATTATCAACGGTCCGCGGTGTTGGAGCTACATCCATGCCCCAGACTTCTTCCAGAATATCTGCTCTGGGCAATGATTCATGGGAATGCTGTGTGAGGTAAATCAACAACCTCGCCTCTTTCTCTGACAGCACAACATCTCTCATGTTGCTCTCACACACTCTTGTTGTCGTATCAATCTTGAAGCCATTTATCACCAGAATCCTGCTGGAGGGGATGCGGCGCCTGCCCTGACTTCGACGAATAAGGGCCTTTGATCTAGCCAGGAGCTCATCTAAATTGAAGGGCTTGGTCATATAATCATCCGCACCAGCGTTGAATGCACTTATCCGTGAGGGAAAATCGCCTTTTACAGTCAGCAATAAGACCGGCGTATCATCCCCACTTTTTCGGAGTTTATCCAACAGTTGCTCGCCAGAGAGACCTGGCAGGATAAGGTCCAATATGATGAGGTCGTAGATAACATCATGGAACACATCCATGAAAGATTCGGAGGAAGAAAAACATTGGACCTTAAATCCATTTTTTTCCAGATGGATTTTAACCATGTCCCTAATCAATTCATCATCCTCAACGATAGCAACTTTATATTTCATTTTTTGTTAACCCGAGGGAGAATGATACGAAATTCGGCGCCCTGGCCTTCTCCTTCGCTGTAAGCTTCCAAGTCTCCGCCCATTTTTCTGGCTAATTGTCTTGAAATATACAAACCCAATCCTGTTCCCTGGCGCTTAACCGGCAATTCTTCATCAAGATGTTTGTAGGCCTCGAAGATAGTTTCAATGAAATGAGAAGGAAATCCGGGGCCGTTGTCTTTTATCACGATAACGGCTTTATTTTCGTAACCGATGCAGTCAACCTGTAAAACAGGAGAGGAAGCACAATATTTGACGGCATTGTCAGTAATATTATCCAGGATTACCTTCAGGGCGTTAACATCTGCCCGCAGGATCATTCGGTTGTCCTTATTAAACTTGAAGATGATCTTTGCTCCGGCAAGTCGAGATGAATCCTTGGCAAAATAATCTATAAAAAAATCAGTCATCTCCAGATCGGCAAATCTTAAGCGTAGCTCTCTCCTTTTTAACTGATAACCGGATAAAATATTTTCTGCCAGCTTTTCTTGTCTTTCTACCTGTCCAAGGGCTATATCGATATACATCGCCAGTTTTTTCGAATCAACAGCCCCGGCCCTCAGATTTTCTAAGAAAGCTTTTATGCCGGTGATCGGGGTTTTGATTTCGTGAGCAGAACGTTCCCAGAAGGCATTGACTTCTCTTGCAGTTCGCTTCTCTAGACGGATGAATCGATAAAGAAAAACAGTACTGACCAATACAATAAGGATCAGGACACTGGCTTCGCCAACCAGCATGAGGTTCAAGCTGCGGGTCTTGCTTTCGATTTGTCCAAGAATATTAGCTTGCACCTTGAGACATAGCTCCGGCCAGTGCGGTTCGAGAGGGCGAGAAAATATACTGTTGCCTGATTGGCAAGCAATAACTTCAAAACGTGTATCCTCTTTAAAGACACCTGTTGAGGGCTGGTAACTCCCGTCTGTCCCCAGGTTGAATGCTATAAATTTTAAGTCCGCCTCCAGTTTGTCATAGTGGTAAAGACGCTGAAGCTGAATGGAGTTGCGAATAAAAATCGACCACCAGACGACCAAAGATCCTAGAGCAAGGATGGAAAGGATAAAGATAAAATGATGGCCGTGAGCTTTTAATATTTTTAGAGCGTTCTTAAATTTCCAAAGAAATCTTATCGTCATAATTGGCCTTTTAAATATTATAACAGAATCAGAATATTTATTAAGGGGGGGGAGGATGTCAAGCATTTTAGGCCTAAAAATCAAGGAGGAAAGATGCGTAAGGCCAGTGTCGATCCCTCCCACCCTCTGATCATTGAGGAAGAGGACCGCCCTGTGCCCTTCAAAGCCTGGGCCGAGTAAATCCGCAAAGTCTATGAAATAGACTTGCTCCTCTGTCCCTACTGCGGTGCAGAAATGAAAGCCATTGCTTTTATGGAAGATCATAAAGTCATAGATAATATCATCGACCACCTTACACTCGGATTCCAAGCCGAATGTCCTCCTCCACCTCAAGTTGTCCGATAGAAACTCTTGATGGCGGACGAAGAGAGCGGAGAGTATTTCTGAAACCGGGTTGGAAAGGTTTTTCTGACTGAATGAGGGGTGGAGTCTATCTTACTGTTGACCGTTTTGCTGTATTTGCTGCTTTTTCTCTATTCTTAATGTAAAAATGAGAAAGATTGTTTGCATATAGAGCATATTTCTGTATATTAGATGTTTCGTTAAATAAGGAGGCGCTTTATGACAGAGAAAGAGATTTCAAGAAAGCAGAGATGGCGTTTAGGAATTATTCGTCATGCAGAAGAAATATCTATAAATGGAGAAAAGTTAAGAGGTGGCTCTTATTCATTCCAATGATAATCATATATGTTCTTGTGAATCTTATTGTTTAAGAATCAGGATAAAAAACAACATTTATTAATAATGGTTAATAATAAAATCAATTATGAAAGATAGAATCTTATATCACAGTACTAATCGGCATTTAAATACTGATAAGATTACTGGATTTAGAAAAAAGGTTACCTTTAAACAAGCTTTGTTCATGGGACAAGCGCCTGATAAGGGCTTGTTTATGCCAACAAGAATACCTAGATTATCAAAAAAAGATATCTTAGAGCTAAAAGAAAAGCCTTATCATGAGGTTGCTTATGAAATTCTAAGAAGATTTCTTTCTCATGACATCAAAGATAAAGAACTGAAAGCAATAACAAAGGATGCTTACAACTTTGACATACCGATAGAGAAGCTTGACCAATATACATATATTGTCAGACTTGACAAAGGTCCAACAGCTTCGTTTAAAGATTTTGCAGCCAGATTAATGGCAAGATTGATGCATAAAATTAAACCGAAAGATAAGAATATTACGGTTTTAGTAGCTACTTCAGGAGACACTGGAAGTGCTATGGGCGAAGCATATAGGGGTCTTAATGGGATTGATGTGCATATCTTATACCCCCAGTCAGAAGTGAGTCCTATTCAAAAAAAACTATTGGATTCAATAGGAAAAAATGTGCGGACCATAGCTATTGATGGCACATTTGATGACTGCCAGAAGTTAGTAAAAGAAGCATTTTCAGATTCAAGTCTAAAAAGATTAAATTTAACATCCGCCAACTCAATCAATATAGGAAGGATTCTGCCTCAGACCGTTTACTATTTCTATTTTTACGTAAATATCGTGGATGAGATTCAGCCAGCACTCCTTTCAATCCCTTCAGGGAATTTTGGTAGTTCTTTAGGGTGTGAGATTGCAAGAAGAATGGGGCTTCCTGTAAAAAGAATCATCCTTGCTACTAATGAAAATGATGAATTCTCAAAGCTTTTAAAAAGCGGCATCTATAGAAAAGTAGAACCTTCAAGAAAATGCCTGTCAAATTCAATGAATGTTGGGAATCCAAGCAATCTAGCAAGATATTTTGATTTATACAATGGTATTTTGGATAAAGATGGTATTGTCCACAAAAAACCTAATCTCAAAGAGATGAGAAAACATTTATATTCAACAGCAATAAGTGATGAAGATACAGTTAAAACGATCAATAGAATATACAAGAAGCATAAAATCATTGTTGAACCACACGGTGCTGTGGGTATTGCAGCCTTAATAAAATATTTTAAAGAGAACAAGAAAAGATTATCTATATGCATAGAAACAGTACACCCGGCAAAATTTCCAGAGATAATAAAACAGGAGTTGAATATCTCTCCTGAAATACCAGAATCTCTCATGAAAATAATTAAAAGAAAAGGCAAGCCAGGTTATTTGCCTAATGATTATGGAATATTTAAAGAGTACTTACTAAAAAAAGGGTAGAAAATGAAATGTATAAAGGTCTTTTCACCAGGGACAATAGGCAATATTGGCCCTGGTTTTGATGTGCTTGGACTAGCTATTAAAGGATTGGGGGATATTGTTGAAGCGAGAAAAATAAAATCAGAAGTTAAAATAAGTTCAATTGAGTCAGAATACAAACTGAGCAAAGATCCTAAAAAAAACACTGCAGGCATTGCAGCTTCTGAAGTGTTAAAGCTTCTGAATGTAAAAAGCGGAGTTACATTAAAACTAAAAAAGGGCTTACCATCTGGCTCTGGACTGGGCTCAAGCGCTGCCTCTGCTGCTGCAGCTGCTTATGCAACAAACTATCTCTATGGTAATAAATTAAGCAAAAAGGAGCTTATCCTCCCATCCACCAAGGCAGAGGAATCTGTTTCAGGAGGTTTTTTTGCTGACAACACTGCACCTTCATTACTAGGCGGCGCTACTCTAACCAGGTCATGCTTACCTCTAGATGTTACTAAGATTGGTTCTATAAAGGAATTAAAAATAATTATTGTAACACCAGAAAAAGTTATCCTTACAAAAGATGCAAGAAAAATCCTGCCAAAAAAAGTACCTATGAAGGATTTTGTTTTTAATATGGGAAACTCGTGTCTAATCACAGCAGCATTTTCAAAAGATGATTATAAGTTATTTGCAAGAAGCCTGAATGACTCAGTTATTGAGCCAATCAGGGCTAAGCTAATTCCTGGATTTGATAAGGTTAAGGAAAATGCTATTAGAGCTGGTGCAGACGGAATGACTATTTCAGGATCAGGACCAAGTGTTTTTGCAATAACAAATAATATGAGTAAAGCTAGGCTAATTGAAGATGCCATGGTAAGAACATTCAAGCAATTTGGAGTCAAGTCAACAAGCATCATCACTGAAGTAGACCCGGTAGGGACTCGGTTGATAAAATAGAACTTGAGCCCGACTATTTAACTGCTTTTCAGTAAGATTTATATAATTTTGCTTTATTCTGAGCGACATAAAAAAATTAAAAGTTGGCATTTTGGGTGCTACTGGGGCTGCAGGTCTGGAATTTGTTAGAGCGCTATATGACCATTCCTGATAAAGGTCAGGTCGTGTATTACTTGATGGAGTCGACGGCTACGAAGATTGCATTCATCAATGTGGAACGAGCCTGTTTCAAGCATTTTTCCAGAGCGAGCACTGTCATTTTCGTTTCTTCCACATCCTTTTTCTCGATCGCTTCTCGCACACCAGGCAGTGTTTTAGCTGAGTAGCCTGTATAGGATCCAGGAGCGTAGATTTGATGGCGGTACCAAGGACGTCCAGGCAGACCCTGAGGGGATAGAAAAGCCAATTCTATTGCCAGAATAAAATCATTCAGTTTTTGAAGGGGTTTCTGATATTTCCGCAATTTGCTTGCATCCATTGCTGTGATGCGCTCGATCTCTCCATTCAGCAATGTTGCTGCTGCTCTGAGCTGAGTATTAGCCTTTCGAACTTTGGATAAGCCAACATTTTCTGCAAAGCCGCTTTTATTCAACTCTTTTTCCAGATTGTCGAGATTGAGATCAATGATTTCAGCTGTGCAAACATAATCAAAAGGAAGAACATCTGACTGGGCCATACGCAGCAAAAAGATGGCCACCAGTTCAGAGAGTTTCATGCCGTACTCAAAACGCGGGTCTCCAAAAGTCGTGAAAAACCAGTGGCTATCATAGCGTGAGTGATAAATGCCGTTGCCTGATGAAAAACCAAATTCCATGGAAGGAATACCCAGATGATCGAGAAAAACGGCGTAATCACTGCCCGAGCCTAGTGACCCGAGGCGAATATGCTTGCTCCCATTGAAATCAACGGTGCCTCTTTCTCCGGCTTTTCGCAGCCATGTATCATAAATGGTTTTCCTACAACCTGGCATTTGAACAGCAAGGGTGATTTGGTTGATAAAAGGCTGCAGGGAGTGGACTCCCGAGGCACTGAAATTGCCTGCTGTATAGCTCTCCCGATTCAAATAAACAACCATATTTCCCTGCAATTTGTCCCGAAATTCTTCACCGTATTCTGTGGAACCAATCAAAGCATATTCTTCTGCATCCCAGCTGGCGATGGCGATTGAGCGTTTTGGCCGGTTTCCCTCCCTTGCAAGAGTGCCGATGATGCGTGCGCTTTCAAGAAGGGAAACAGCTCCGCTTATGGGATCGCGCCCACCGAATGTCCAGGCGTCCCTGTGTCCACCAGCCATGACAATTTTTTCTGGCTCATCGCTACCCCGCAAAATGCCAATCACATTAACGATCGGGTGTACTGACCAATCAAATTTTAGTTTCATGTGCACGCGTGCAGGCCCTGGTCCAAAATGATAGGGAATACTTAATCCCCCCCGCCAATCCTCTGGTACGACTTTGCCTCCTAAGTTGCGCAGAATGGGCAAGGCATCGGAGTAGGATATCGGATGCACAGGGATTTTTTGGATTGTAGTCAGCTCATGAAGCGGTATTCGTTTTGCGCCCTTTTTAGAAGGCCACATCGGCGTTTGAGGATCGCCTGGATAGCCGCCGGAACCGGTTTCGTTCCCAACTGCACCGCTCTGAACTCCATGTTCTGGCCGCCATTTTCCATAGGGGACGACGTCACCTTTTACAAATCCATCGTCCGCTGGATCGGAATAAATTAAGCAGCCAACCGCCCCATGTTCTGCGGCTATTGTGGGCTTGATCCCACGCCAGCTATGGCCATATCGGACAATCACAATTTTGCCTTCAACAGAAATACCCAGCGAGTCCAGCACCTCGTAATCGGAAGGAATTCCGTAATTGACATAAACGATCTCTGCTGTGACATCTCCATCCGGCGAGTAAGCGTTGAATGGTGGAAGAACACCTTCATGATATGAATCCGGATCTTCCTTGATTGACGGTTCGGTTAATTTCAGCTTATAAGATTCAGGAGCAAGTAATGAAATCTCACGGGTGATAGGGTGCGGAATTAATGCTTCGTAATGATTCATGATAATTTCATCGAAGCCAAACTCCCGCAGCTGCTCCGCATAATATTCAGCTGTCTCAAAGTTGGCTTCTGTTCCGGCAGGGTGGGGCTTGGAAGTCATAGCACGATGATATTCTGTCATTCGTTCGGCTGAAGGCATCCCGATTATTCTTTGCTCCAGCGCCAGTTGTCTGGCCCCCGACTCTTTCGCAAATCCCAGTAAGTTTATTTTCTTCCCAACAGTACTTTCTTTAATAACAGGATTTTCTTTCGTTGGGGGCCCTTCTTCCGTTTTCTTGGAGGCTGGGGTTCTTGCGCCCACGAGTAGGAAAGCCAAAAATGCCACCCACAGGATTCTGGATGCAATATTCGTTTTCCTTTTTCTTCCAGGGGAAATCAACGGACTTTTGATCATAGTTCGTTCCTTCAATATTTTAATTTTATACTTAATTCACGAAGTTATTTTACATTTTTTCTAATCTTCCCATTTTTTGCTTCATTACTGGCCGGCTACTGTCAGTTCCTTTACTTTTATTGTCGGGCCGGCTAGGGAGCTCCGGAAGTCAAGGTCATTTCCAACAACTTCTATATTATTCAAGATTTCACCGAGATTCCCGGAGATAGTTATTTCTGAAACCGGATAGACAATTTCTCCTTTTTCAACCCATAAGCCGAATGCTCCTCTGGAGATATCCCCGGTTACAGGATTGAGCCCGTGCCCGATGGTTCTGACCAGGATTAAGCCCTTCTCCAGGGAGGAGACAATTTTTTCCGGAGAGGTATTTCCGGCTTGGAGGTAAAAATTACTGGGGCTGACACTGGTACCGCTTGAGCTTCCTGTTGATCTGAGCTTCAGCTTCCGGGCGGCATAAGTGTTACACAGGTAGTTTTTGAGAATTCCTTTATCCATAACAAGAGTTTTTTGGCTGGGTACACCTTCTGCGTCAAACGGTCTTGTCCCCAGCCTCCCGGGCATAAGACCGTCGTCATAAACAGTCACTCTTTCATTCCCAATCCTTTTTCCCAGCTTATCAACTAAGAAGGAAGTTTTCTGGTAGATAGACACCCCAGAAACACAGCCAAAAAGAAAACCAAGAAGCCAGGAGGTCATCGTGGGTTCAAAGATAACAGGAACTTTTTGTGTCTTTATTTTCCTGGGTTTAATTTGCCGCACTGTTCTCTCCACTGCTTTTTTGGCGACTTCTTCTGGTGAATCTAACTCTTTGAAATGGAGCTTTGAGGAGGACCAATAGTCTTCAACTTGATTGTCTGTTCCTCCAGCCAGCAGGCCAATACTCAGGCCGCAAAATGTTTGCTCGTATTCCTCAAGGAAGCCGTTCGAGTTTG
>DRHQ01000070.1 GCA_011049545.1 Candidatus Aminicenantota bacterium
AGTCTGGGGAAAATAATTGATGAAGTTAGAGTCCAGCACAATAAGCTGGCTATCTTTTATTCCCAAATAGACAGGACGAACGGAAATATTCAGGAGATAGAAGCAAACATACAAAATTTATAGCCAGAAGGCTAAATTCCATTTAATCCTCCCTTTCATCAGTTTAAAATAAAATCATGAATAAGCCTAAATTGCTGGTTCATATATGCTGTGCCCCGGATGCTCTGTATGTCCTGGATCTTCTTAAGGAAGACTATGAAGTAAGCGGATATTTCTATAACCCCAATATCCATCCCTCTGAAGAATATGACCTGAGGCTGAAAGACACAAGAGAAGTAGCTCATACTCTTAATGTCAAGCTATTAGAGGGAATCTACGATGATGAGAGATGGTTCAAGATCACCCAAAAATTTAAAGATGAACCTGAAAAAGGAAGAAGATGCGACGTCTGCTACGCGGTGAGACTTGAAAAGACAGCCCGGAAAGCATCTGAACTTGGATTCGATATGTTCGCCACGGTCATGAGTCTTAGCCCCTGGAAAAAAGCCGATGTTCTCAACCGGTTAGGAAAAATGTTTGCCCATAGATATAAAATAAATTTTTTAGAGGCCAACTTCAAAAAGAAAAATGGCTTCAGAAAAAGTGTCGAATTAAGCAAAAGGCATGGACTCTACCGCCAGAACCACTGTGGATGTAAATACAGTATGAAAGACTGTATTCTGTAGTCTACGATGTTTGTAAACTTTAATGATGTTAACATGAGTCTACCATGTGTGTGTATTCATTATGTATATACTGAGAAAGGCATTAGATTAAATCAATGCAAGGGTTTGATTTATCAAACCAACCTTGTTTATATTGTAGGGGTTTGATTCATCAAACCCACAATTTTGATTATATAAATAATGTGGATTTAATAAATTATATTCTCTAAAAAAAGGTGGACTTAATAAATCAAGCCCCTTCAGAAACAGAATATAAATAAAATCTACATAAGAAATTATATATTTATAAGGTGGACTTGATAAATCAAGCCCCTACAGAAACAGAATATGAATAAAGAATGACATAAAAAAGGACGAATAATAATAAAACAAAGCATGAAAAAAAGGAAAAACCCTACGGTTAGATTTTTAAATGACTTGACAAGTAACAGGAAAAGACCAAAAGGATATGCTGCTGAGGCAGTGGTTTTTGGGGTAGTCCAGGGAGTTGGATTCAGGCCTTTTATCTACCGGCTGGCTCATGAGCTTCATTATAAAGGCTGGGTAAAAAACATTGGTTTTGGTGTAGAAATACATGTTGAATCTGAGGGAAAAACAGATTTTAAAGATTTCTTTAAAGCTCTCCAGGAGAAAAAACCTCCTCTTTCTCATATTGAAGAAATCAGTCATAAATCTGCATCTTTTCAAAACACCAAAGATTTCACCATAAAAAAATCCAAGCAAGGGAAAAGCTTTGTCTTCATCTCTCCTGATATTTCTATCTGTGAGAACTGCCACAAAGAAATGATGAGTCAACCGGACAGAAGGTTTCAATATCCTTTTATCAACTGCACAAATTGCGGACCTCGCTACACGATTGTCAAATTCCTTCCCTACGACAGGAAGCAAACCACCATGGAAAGTTTCAAAATGTGTGAAGACTGCAACACAGAATTCACCAATCCCCTTGATAGAAGGTATCATGCCCAGCCTATCGCCTGTCCAGTATGCGGTCCTCACGTAAGCCTGTCAGCTTCCAGAACTGGGAAAGCGATAAAAGGAGGAATCAACAAAGCCGCTTCCCTGATAAAAGAGGGAAAAATTTTGGCAATTAAGGGACTCGGCGGGTTTCATCTTATCTGCGACGCCAGAAATTATGGGGCTGTTCGCCGCTTAAGAGAAATAAAAGAACGCAAAACAAAACCATTGGCTCTCATGGCCCGTGATATTGAAACCATAGAAAAATACGCTTTACTCAGTCCTGAAGAGAAAAAAATGCTGCTCTCAGCCCGGCGCCCTATCATTCTTCTCAAGAAAAAAAGAGGAATCAAAGGAATCGCTCCCTTCCTTGATGAAATGGCATTTATGCTTCCCTACACTCCCCTTCATTATCTTTTACTCGAGCATCTTGATCTAATCGTGGCCACAAGTTCCAACAAAAAAGATGCTCCTATCATGAAGGATGAGGAAGAAGGAATAGGAGAACTCTGTGACTATATCTTGACTCATAATCGGCCCATCCATATGAGAGCCGATGATTCAGTGCTCAGAGTCGTTGACGACAAACCTCTTTTTCTAAGACGCGCCCGAGGTTATGTCCCCTACCCTCAGAGAGTTCCACAAGAACTGCGAATCCCTCATCAAATTCTGGCGCTTGGAGGAGAGCTTAAGGATACAATTTCTCTTTATAAAAATGGCTATGTAATCACAAGCCAGTTTCTGGGAGACCTCGATGAATACCAGAATTACAAATACTTCAAGGAGACAATCCACCATCTCACCAAACTCTTTGAAGTTAAACCTAAGGTTGTAATATCAGATCTGCACCCCGACTTTCATACAACAAGGTATGCTCAAAAATCAGGCCTCCCGCACCTTCAGGTTCAACACCATTTTGCTCATGTGCTAGCTCCTCTTCTCGAGCATAAAATTCCTCCCCAAAACAAAGTTCTTGGAGTTAGCTTGGACGGTTACGGATACGGAGAAGATGGGCTTGCCTGGGGTGGAGAGTTTCTTCTGGTCGACTATTCATCCTACAAAAGACTTGCCCATTTTAAGTATGTTCCCCTGCCTGGCGGTGACCTTGCTGCAAAACAGCCGTGGCGAATGGCCTTATCCTATCTTATGGATGCATTCAACTCCAAGCTCCCCAAAGTTAATGCTCTGGAGAAAGTCAGCAAAAATAAAATAAAAACTATTATGAGCATGATCGAACAGAAGGTCAACAGTCCTCTCTCCTCAAGCTGCGGCAGGCTTTTTGATGCGGTCTCGTTTCTCGTAGGTCTTTCTCCTTTAGAGGTTGAGTTTGAAGCAGAAGCTCCGATGAGGTTAGAGTCTGCGGCCCAAGAAGGGATAAAAGAAAGCTACGGCTTTTCTGTGAAGGGCAATCTTCTCCCTTATCAAATCTCCTTTGCTCAGACCATAAAATCAATATTACAGGATCTGGCGAAAGAAATTCCTGTATCTTTTATCTCCGCAAAATTCCATAACACTCTAGCCCGGGTTATTGTTTCCATAGCAGAGAAAACAAGAAAAGATTACGGTATAGATACTGTTGTTTTAGTCGGTGGAGTTTTCTTAAACAAAAAATTGCTGCATGGAGCCACAAATCTTCTAGAGCAAAAGCACTTTAAAGTTCTCAGGACAATAAATTATTCCCCTAATGATGAGTCAATTTCAATTGGACAAATTGCCTACGGTTTAAATAAGTTGAAAACGAGAGAAAACCTATAAAGTTAGAAAGCTGATATAAACTAGGAAGGGGTAAAAAGGAAAGAATGGGCTTGATAAATCAAGCCTCTACACTCTTATTCTCCACGTTTCAGGTTCGTGGTTTGGAGGAGCTTCAAGGAATATCCTTATTTCTCGCGCAACCTTTCAATATCTACTTTTATCCCACCAACAAAGGAAGAGATGACATTTACAATTAGTGCATTACAGTAACCTAAGAAACCAAAAAATATAAATCCAACCACCCCCCCAAGACCAGCATAGATGATGCCACCAAGCAGGTTTCCCTTGTTCTCCTTAATAAAAATGGGCAGGGATTTTACAATTCCAGGAAAATAATTGGTTGCACCAATAAAAGCACCGGTGAATATGCCCAAAAGAAGACCTGCAGCGCCCAAGAAGAGAAAAAAAGAAAAAGGGTTTAACGAGCGAAGAACGAAGGTTGCCCTCTTTTTGTCTTCAAATCCCCATTTATGCCTTTCCTTCCATTTCTCCTCTTTTTTTTCTTTTCTCCGCGATGGTAATTTTCCCTTTTTCCGAAGATCACCCCCACAGTGAACACAAGTATCTGCTTCTACGCTGTTCGCAAATCCGCAGTAGCGGCAAATACCTTTTGTACCTATGGTCGAGGTTGGATCTGACTGAATCCAGTCTTTTCCTTCGAAATAATACCACTGGCTGCTCCGGGCTCCAATCATCCAGAATCTTCCTTCATCGTCCATAAACCGCAGTTTCTTCAAATCATCTACGAATTTCTGTCGCGAAATTTTCCCCCGCCGAAATTTTCCTTTCAGTTTACCGAACGCTTTCTCTATTTTTTTGATTCTCTTTTCCATCCTTTATCCTCGATGAAGGTTTGTTCGGGCAACAAGCCCTATATTTAAGAGGTTACGCCTGAATCATGTTATCTTTTTGCATTGTCCCAAAGTGATGGGATAAAGTAAAGTCCGTTTCCAATTGCCATTGTCATTGTGAGGAACAAAGAAGATTCCTCGCTTGTCATTCAGACTGTGTCGCATTTAGTTTTAAATAAGAGTTTTTAAACTTTTTAAACCATAAGCTTTACTATTATCGCACTTATTAGCGAAAACTGAACTTATTACTTAAAGTTTTCACTCTAGAATCAATAATTTTAACAAAAG
>DRHQ01000071.1 GCA_011049545.1 Candidatus Aminicenantota bacterium
AAAGAGCAAAGATGCTCCTTCAAGAAAAGGCAATCGAACAAAAAGAGTACCTGAGACGTGAAGCAGGTCATGCAGAGCTTTCCACCGAATATGGAGCTGCAGAGTCTATTCTCCATTCTTACGGAATAGAACATGAACAAATCCAAGAGCTCATTAAGAAGTGTGACTCTTTGGTAGAGAAAGGAGAATTATGCGAGCTCGCAGATCCAAATCTATGTATCCTTTCTCCTGTAGAAGGAACGGTAATCTTTAGGGATGTCACTGTCGGAGAACATGTAGAACCCCAAAAAATACTCTTTACTGTCTCAAACCTCAATACTCTTTGGGCTCATTTAGATGCTTACGAGAAAGATTTGCCGTATATAAGCAAAAAAAGTGAAGTTGCGATCAAAGCCCCTCTCTATCCTGAAAAAGAATTCACAGGAAAAATCACTTATATAAGCGACACAGTAGATGAAAAGCTTCGAACCATAAAAATTAGAGTCGAGGTCAAAAACGACGAGGGATTGCTTAAGCCTAACATGTACATCCAGGGAAATGTAGAAAATAGACAAACAGGGAAAAAAACACTGGCCATACCTGAAGAAGCAATTCAAAATATGAACGGAGAAAAAATAGTTTTTGTCCTTGAAGAGGAAGATGTTTTTGCTGTCATCCATGTGGAACTGGGTGAGAGAATAGGAAATAAAAGGATCATAGCCAAAGGCTTAGAAGAGGGAGAGAAGATAGTCATAAAGGGAGCTTTTAACCTTAAAGCAGAGCTCACCAAGCAATCCTCTGGTGCCGCTCATGTCCATTAATTGAAAAAAAATTATTCTTGAAGAATAAGTGGGAATGACTCATAGAATCATAAGCTTCGCCTCTACTAATTAAAAATAAAAACTCTCCTAATGGGTTTGAAAGGAGAAAAGTTTTAGGACTTATCCGTTATTTATTTTTTAACCATAAATTCTCTAAAATAGTAGATATATGATTTTAAAATGTTAGATAAAATAATAGAATTTTCAATAAAACAAAAACTATTCATTATTGCAGCAACATTGATAATCCTTATCTTAGGTATTATTTCTTACCAAAGATTACCCATTGATGCTTTCCCTGATCCTTCTCCTTGTTTAGTTCAAATCTATACCGAAGCAGAAGGAATGGCTCCTGAAGAAGTAGAAAGGTTTATATCTTATCCAATAGAAGCAGCCATGTTCGGTCTTCCTCGAGTGAAAAGCATTCGTTCTTTTTCCACTTTTACCCTTTCTATGGTTAGTGTTTATTTCAAAGATGGAACGGATATTTATTTTGCGAGACAGCTCATTGCACAAAGACTTCCTCAAATTAGAGAACAACTCCCTCCCCAAGCAGAAAATCCGATATTAGGGCCTATATCAACTGGGTTAGGCTTGGTTTATATCTATTATCTTGAAGGAGAAAATTATTCTCCTCTGGACATAAGAACTATTCAAGATTGGATTATCAAATTTGACCTTCAATCTGTACCGGAAGTAACTCAGGTCTTAAGCATTGGAGGAGACATAAAGCAATTTCAGGTTCTGGCAGACCCTAATAAACTAATTAAATACCGCCTAACATTAAATGATCTAATTGAAAACATCAGAAAAAACAATCAAAACATCGGTGCAAGTTTCATCACTAAAGGGAAAGAAGAATACATCGTAAGAAGCATTGGACTGGCTAAAACTATCGAGCATCTTAAAAATACTACTGTTGCTAATTATAAGGGAACTCCTGTTTATGTAAAAGATTTAGCTGAGGTAAAAATTGGCCCAGCCATCAAACGAGGAGCAGCCTTAGCCGAAGGAAAAGGTGAAGTTGTAGCCGGTATGATACTTAAGCTATTCGGATCTAATACAGTACAAGTCATAGAAAATATTGAAAAAAGAATTGAAAGTATAAATAAATCCCTTCCCCCTGGAATAAAGATTATTCCTTTTTACAATCAAGGATCATTGGTGAAAAAATGTGTCTTCACAGTAGCTACTTCTTTACTTCTGGGGATAATTCTGGTTACGTTTATTCTTTTCCTTTTCATGGGTGATTTCAAGTCTTCCATGGTTGCAGCTTTTTCTCTTCCTTTTTCCATTCTTTTTGCTTTCATATTAATGAGTAGAATAAACCTATCTGCTGATTTGATGTCTTTCGGCGGGCTGGCTATAGGCATCGGCATTTTTGTCGATGCCTCTATTGTCATGATAGAAAATATATTCAGACATGTTCAGACTTCCTCTGAAGCCATTCACCACTCAATTTTACGAGCTGCTAATGAAGTTGCTCGTCCAATTTTTTACGCAATAATTATCATTATATTAGTTTTCCTGCCAATATATACTCTTCAGGGCGTAGAAGGCATTATGTTTCGTCCCTTAGCTTACGCCATAACTTTTGCTTTATTGGGTTCTCTAATATTTTCCCTGACCTTTGTACCTGCTATTTCCTGTTTTGTTATCTCTAAAGGGAAAAAAACAAAGAGAGAATCTTACGTTATTAAAAACATAAAAAAAATTTATTTGCCCTTATTTAAAAAGGTTCTCAAAAAAAGGAAAGTAGTCTTTCTTTTTACAATTATTTTGTTCTTTATAGCCGTCATCCTTATTCCTTTCTTGGGAACAGAATTCATCCCTCGATTAGAAGAAGGCACGACTCATCTAAGAGTTACAATGAACCCAAACATAAGCCTCCAAGAGGCTATTAATTTAACGACTAATATCGAAAAAGAGATAAAAAGTTTCCCCCAAGTACAGGGTGTTTTGAGCAGAATTGGCAGAGGAGAAGTCGGCAGCCATGCTCACTTTGTTAATAATGCTGAAATCTTGATAACCTTAAGACCACTTAATGAATGGGAAAATCTTAAGAATAAATATGAATTAACAGAGGCTATGGAAAATAAGCTGGATAAATTTCCAGGAATTCTACTTAATTTCACTCAGCCAATCGCTCATAATTTAGATGAACTTATTTCTGGAGTTAAGGCTCAAATCGCAATTAAAATATATGGTGAAGATTTTTCTGTTCTACAAGAAAAGAGCATTCAAATAAAAGACGTGATTTCCACTATTCAAGGAGCAACTGACGTTCAAATAGAGCAATTTACAGGTCAAAATCAACTGCAGATAATATTGAATAGAGAGAATATTGCTCGGTATGGAGTTCACATAGAAGACGTTCAGGAAACGGTGGAGGCAGCTTTAGGAGGAGTTACCTTAGGCCAAATCTATGAAGGGAACAGAAAGTTTGATATTTTCTTGAGGTTCCAGCCTCAATACAGAAAAGATATTCCTGATATTGAAAATTTACTGATTCCTTTGCATTCCGGGGGAACAATCCCTTTAAGTATTTTAGCAGAAATTAAAGAAGTTATCGGGCCTCGCCATATTAATAGAGAAAATAACAACAGATATGTAACTGTTCAATGCAACATTCGAGGGAGAGATATCGGAAGCTTTGTAAAGGAGGCTCAAAAAAATATAGATGGTAGTGTTTCTTTGCCACCTGGATATACAACAAGCTGGGGAGGACAGTTTGAACTCCAACAGCAAGCTAATAGAAGATTGATGTTAATCATTCCTGTTACTTTAGTAGCTATCGGACTTATTCTTTTTACAGTTTTTTACTCTCTAAAAGACGTGTTAATCATCTTACTTAATATTCCTTTGGCCTTGACTGGAGGGGTAATTGCTTTAAAGATTTCTGGTCAATATTTAAGTGTCCCGGCATCTATTGGATTTATAGCTCTTTTTGGAATTGCTTTAGAGAACGGATTAGTCCTTGTTTCTTATTTTCATAAATTAGTAAATCAGGGCTTGAAGATGAATGAAGTGCTAATAACTGGAGTAAGCTTGAGAATTAGACCTGTCTTAATGACTGCTTTTACTACCATGTTTGGCCTTATGCCACTATTATTTGCCCAAGGACCTGGAGCAGAAATCCAAA
>DRHQ01000072.1 GCA_011049545.1 Candidatus Aminicenantota bacterium
ATTTTATTCGCCACTTTAATCATTATTTTAGTATTTGCACCGCTATTTTTCCTCAGCGGTTTTGAAGGAAGATTGCTTCGTCCGCTTGGATTTACTTATATTTTGTCTATTTTTGCCTCTTTAGTTGTCGCTCTCACGATTACGCCGGTCTTGAGTTATTATCTTCTTCCTAAATTAAAAGCATTAAAACAAAAAGGCGATCCTCCCGTTGTCCGAATTCTTAAATCTTCATACAAACCCATACTCCAGAAGGTTCTTAAACATCCAAGAATGGTTCTTTCTATAGCTTTTTTATTGGTTGCCATATCTATAGGTTTAATCCCGATCTTGGGAAGGAGTTTTTTGCCAAATTTCAATGAAGGAACTTTGACTTTAAGTGTAAATACAGCGCCAGGAACATCGCTGGCAGAATCAGATAAAATAGGAGACATGGTAGAGACAATCCTTTTAGATCAACCCGAAGTCGTATCCACAGCCAGGCGGACAGGAAGAGCAGAACTCGATGAGCATGCTCAGGAAGTTACCGGAGCAGAGGTGGATGTGAAACTCCAAATGAAAAATCGGGATAAGGATAGTTTCCTAGCTGAATTACGAAAACAGCTCTCTTTAATTCCCGGCACATTTATCGGGATCGGCCAGCCTATATCACACAGAATCGACCATCTCTTATCAGGCACAAAATCACAGATCACCGTCAAAATATTCGGCCCTGACATCTACAAATTAAGATCTTTAGGCAACAGAGTCAAAGACTTGATGGAAGAGATTGAGGGAGTCGTTGATCTCGCCATCGAGCAACAACATGAAATTCCGCAGATACAAATTAAGTTTAACCGCCTAGACATGGCCAGATATGGCTTGACGACACACGATGTGGCTGAAAATATCGAGATAGCATTTCAGGGAAAAGTGGTTTCTCGAATCTTAGAGGGTCAGCGCTCGTTTGAAATATTGCTAAGATATGGAGAAGAATTCAGAAAAAATTTGGAATCCATCAAGAGGACAATCATTGACACCCCATCAGGATATAAAATCCCTTTACAGCAGGTAGCAGACATCCGATATGAAAAAGGCCCCAATTTTATAAGCCGTGAGAATGTTCAAAGAAAAATTGTCGTTCATTGTAACGTTGCAGGAAAGGACCTGAGAAGTGTTGTCAACACCATTGAATCGGAGATTTCTTCAAAACTTGATATCCCATCGAACTATTATATCTCCTATGGAGGACAATTTGAGAGTGAGGAAAGAGCTTCGAGGACGATACTTATTGTAAGTCTGATTTCTTTATTGACAATTTTCGTTTTACTGGCAATCTCTTATCAATCCATCAAATCAGCTATATTAATTATAATCAATCTGCCTCTGGCTCTCATAGGTGGCATAGTCGCTGTTTTTTTAGCCGGTGGAATTTTGAGTATTCCCTCTCTTGTGGGTTTTGTAACTCTTCTTGGCATAGCCACCAGGAACGGAATAATGCTTATATCTCATTATAACCATCTTATCAAAGAAGAAAACAAGACACTTGAGGAAGCTGTCATCCAGGGCTCTCTTGAACGATTGATTCCTATTCTCATGACGGCTTTAACGACAAGCCTTGCTCTTATTCCACTTGCAGCAAGGGGAAGCGCCCCGGGTAATGAAATTCAATCCCCCATGGCAGTTGTCATTTTGGGTGGGCTCGTGACTGCAACCTTTTTAAATATGATTGTCATGCCGGTATTGTTTCACAGATACTTTAAGAAGACCGCTTAGAACCAGCTCCTGGTTTCATCCCATCATCAGCAACAAGTATCATTTCGGGTCCCCAGGCGGGTTTCGATCTAAAAAAGAAGTTTAAGAATTCCTTTTGCCTCTTTATTCATGATGTTCATAAACCTTTTGTTGCTTATGGGATGATCAGCAAGGAGTTTTCCGTTATATACTATACTGAAGGTTCCGTAGGCAGAAGGAGCATTTTGGGCATCTTTGCAGGTTTTTAGCTCGACAACTTTTGCTTTTAGACCATATCTTTCCTGCGCAGTCTCGCTTATTTCATCAACCCATTTTTCAAGGTAAGGACACTGGTCTGATCGAATAATAGTCAAGCCTTTGCTGTATCGGCTCAGCCTTTCTCTCCAATCTCCTCTGAATTTGGGGGAACGTGAGCCTTTTTTAAATTTTTTCACAAGCAGCTTAAAATCAGGCGGTGCTTCATCAACAAGCTCAAATCCGCTTTTCAAGAATAATCCCTTCTTTGCCATCCAAGGTCCCTTACGCGTGACAACCACCACACCGTTCATCTTTTCTTTTTTTGCGTCCTTTATGCATTCCTGTATCAGGAGTGACCCATAACCTTTTCCTTGATATTTCTTATACAAAATAAATAAACAGTGAATGACCATGTAGCCTTTGGTTTCAGCTGCTCTCCAAGCATATCTGCCGGGGATATATTCAATCATACCGACAGATCCTTCTTTGGCTGAATGAAGAACTTTGAATCTCATGCCTTCAGAAAAACGCTGTCTTAACCAGTCAGTTTTTCGTTTGTATCCTTCTTGCTTAGCGTTTTTGATACCACAAAATCCATAGTCACAAATATTATCTGGGTTCGTATCAATTATCTCTATTTCATCCATTCTTCAATCCTCTTCGAAGCTGGCCGTAAAGAACTTTTATGTTTCAACATCTTATACCTCCATAAGAGCTTTCAATTTTAAGTTTTTTGTATGAATGAGCGGATAGCTGATGCTGCTTACTTGTTATCAACAATCCAGCCATCCAAAAGATTAATAATTCTTCGGCCGTAGGATGCGTTTTTTTCAGAATGCGTGACTTGAAGAATTGTAGTTCCACCCTCATTCAATTCTGTAAATAACTCCATGATCTCTTCGCCCTCTTTGGTGTTTAAATTACCGGTAGGCTCATCGGCAAGAATAAGCTTTGGTTCGGTGATAAGGGCTCTAGCAACTGCTACCTTCTGCTGCTGGCCTCCGGATAATTGATTGGGAAAAAGGTCTTTCTTGGCTACTATATGAAACCTGTCGAGCATGTCACAAACTTTGCCTTTCCGTTCCGAGCCTTTCACTTTTTTGTACAAAAGCGGAGTTTCAAGATTTTCATAGACTGTTAAATCATCAATAAGGTGATAACTCTGAAAGACAAATCCAATGTAGTTTTTATGGAGTTCGGTGAGCTGTTTCTCGCGTAATTCATGGACTTTCTTGTCAAAGAAACAATATTCACCGCTTGAAGGCGCATCTAACATTCCGAGGATGTAGAGCAAAGTTGACTTTCCTGCACCTGAGGGTCCCATGATTGTCACGAACTCCCCTTCTTTGATATCAAGGTTAATATCCCGCAGGACAAATGTTTTCACAAAACCCGATGAGTAAAATTTTGTGATGTCTATTAGTTTTATCATTTCTTTCCTCCATAAACAGCCATCATTCAAAATCTTATTGAAACAAGCTTAGAGCAGAGTTCATTCTCCACTAAGGCCATGATCAAAATAAAGCAGGCCATTCCGATGGTAAGACCGGAAATATTGATAAACGAATAACCCTTGTGTTTTTTCAGGTTTCTTAAAGCAATTTTTAAATAGTTTTTCAACATAATGCACACCCTTTTCGGCTTTTGCCAAAAGTATAGCTAGGTCAGGCCGTTATAAAACAAAGACTGTAAATTTTCGGGAAAGACTGGATTATAAAAAGGGGATGAGTTTGATATTTGCTTCAGGATTTGTCGAGATTTTAAGAATTGCTGCATACATTCTTAAGGCTCTATGCCTTTTGCTTTACCTTGTAAAGCACTTGACCAAGGTAGCCAGAATCATTGATCTCCGCAATATATAACCCTGGCTGGAGGTGGGCCCGTCTTTTTAACATAGGCTCTGATAGACTTTCCAGGAGGACGCTGGCTTCCCAATCCTTATTTTTATCGCTTAACAAAATCCGAGCTCCTTCTTCTACTATCTTCTCCAAGATATTTTTTAAGCTCATAGTTTCCTCTCCTGTCATATGTATTTGGCTGTATTTACCTTTTAGATACTATATACGTATTTTTCGGACCTTTAGTTGTTTTTAATCGTAAAATTGGGGACGTTCCCCAAGGTGCCATCCTTGTTGATTATGAGTTTTTTTAATTTTGAGACATAAGTAACTCATTCATACTTCAACGAATCAGCAGGATTTGCCAGTGCTGCCCTTATGGACTGGTAACTGACCGTAATTATGGAAATAATCAGTGCGAGCAGGGCCGCAAGCAGGAACGTGTCAAAACCCAGGCTGATCCTGTAATGGAAGTTCTGCAGCCAGGTCTTCATAACGAAATACCCGATAGGCCAGGCAATCAAGACCGCTAGTAGTACCCACTTTGTGAATTCACGCACCAAAAGCATGATAACACTCGGAACCGAAGCACCAAGCACCTTCCTGATTCCTATTTCCTTGGTACGCTGCTCGGCTGTGAACGAGGTTAAACCGAAAAGGCCCAGACAACCGATCAGGATGGCAAGTGCGGTAAAATACCCGAAAAGCTGTCCCAGGCGCTCTTCGGAGCGGTATAAAGAATCAAACTGGTCATCAACAAAGACATACTCAAGAGGATATTGGGAATCAAATTCCGCCCACTTTGATTCGATAAAACCGATTGTCTCCCGGATATTTTCCGGTCTGACCCGCACGGATATTCGATTATAATTTCCACCGTACATAACAGCATTGAACAATATCATCGGTTGAATCTCTTCATGAAGCGATTGAAAATGGTAATCTTTCACAACGCCGATAATCCGGTGTTTTTTTCTCGTCGTTAGGGACGTAAACCTCTCAATCTCTTTATTGAGGGGATTGTCCTGCCATCCCAGTTTTTTTACGGCCGCTTCGTTGACAATAATGGCTTCCTCAGGATCTGTGGGAAATTCTTTTGAAAAATTCCTGCCCTGCACCATTTCGATTTTATAAGTATCTATAAAGTCCTCATCTACTATCTGCCCAAACAACATTATCAGTTCATCTTCCGGTTTACCGACAGCATGATGCGCGCTAAAATCATTTTGACCCAATGGAAGGCTTGATGAAGCCGAGGCATTAAGGATTTTCGGATGCCTCAACAATTCACTCTTTATGGCCTCATAATTTTTCTGGGTTTCCGGATTCCTTATCCGCAAAGCCACAACATGATCCTTATCATACCCCAGCTTACTGTTACGTATGTAATTTAGCTGCTTATGCACGATGAGCGTCCCGATAATCAACACTATGGATACGGTAAATTGAAGAGAGACCAGGACGATCCTCAGGATGGAGCTTTTTGCCCCTCTTTTGAGCTTTCCCTGCAAAACCTCGACAGGGCGAAAAGCAGAGAGAAAAAACGCCGGATAACTTCCTCCGATAACGCTGACTACGAAAAAAAGCGCCAGCAAGCCTGCCATCAAAACCGGGTTGGAAAAAATACCCATAGTCAGATCTTTTGCGGAAATATTTCTGAATATCGGCATGGTAAGAGATGCGAGCAGCAAGGATAAAATTAGGGCAATAAAGGTCAAGATCATCGACTCGCCCAAAAATTGCTTGATAAGCTGGAATCTTTGTGCGCCAACCACTTTTCTCAGACCAACCTCTTTGGCTCTGTTGGCCGAGCGAGCCGTCGCCAGGTTCATGAAATTTAAGCAGGCGAGCAAAAGTATAAAAAGGCCGATTCCGGAAAAAAGGTAGACGTAAGAAATATCACCCGTGCGCTCCAACTCGCTATCCAGGTCTGAATGAAGGTATATTCTGGTCAGAGGCTGTACTTCCAGCCTTGCTGAGCCACCAAGGCCCTTCAGAACAGCACCGATATATTTATCTATAAACCCGACCAGTTTTTGTTCAAATTCTTTATAATCCGCCCCCTCACGGAGGAGTATATAGGTGAGGTAATCGATATTGCTGAGCATGTCCTGGGCCGCATTGCCGGTTGGCTCCAGGTTTAGCGAACTGAACGAGGCGAAAAAGTCCGGACGGATGTGTGATGTCTTCGGAATATTTTCCATAACACCGGTAACCTTAAACAAGGTATCGATATTCACCCTTAAATCTTTCCCTAGCGGATCATCACTGCCAAAATATTTTTCTGCCATTTCCTCCGTGACAACCAGGGAATTGGGTTTAACAAGAGCATCTTTCGGGTTTCCCTTTATCAGTTTAAAGGAAAACACATCGAACAATGTATGATCTGCATAGATAAACTTCTCTTCATAAAATGTATTTTCCTTATAACGAATAACTCTCCGCAATCCATATTGGTTGAACCTGACATAGTTTTCCACTTCGGGATACTCATCTTTAAACATTTGCCCTTGCACGTGGGCAGTGGTAGCAAAATGCATTGTTCGTTCCGGAATGACAAAATGGGTGTTCACCCGGAAAATCCTGTCCGCCTTCTCATGGAACCGGTCAAAACTGAGTTCATCCTGAACATAAAGCAGGATTAAAACACAGCAGGCAATTCCTATGGCCAGTCCAGCAATATTTAGAAAAGAATAGAGCTTATTCCGAAGAAGATTCCGTATGGCAATCTTCACATAATTTTTGAACATCGGACACTCCTTAAAAAATTGTTGGTTATCCTAAATATACGAAATGATCTTATCAAAAGTTCAGACTTCGCATTGATACGAAAAGCAGTCAAATATTGTATGCTCTGATTTTGATTATAGATTCTTAACTCTGCGCCAAATCCATAGCCCAGCTCGCTCTGCCTGATTCTATATCTTGAATTCTTTCTGGATATTTTCGGAAACAATGTGGCCGTCAAAAAGATGAATAGTGCGGTGGCTGTATTCGGCATATGCAGGAGAATGGGTGACCATGACAATAGTAGTGCCCGCTTCATGGAGTTCCCCTACGATTCTCATCACTTCCTCGCCGTGGGCGGAATCCAGGTTTCCTGTCGGCTCATCGGCCAGTATAAGTTTCGGTCTGGAAACAATGGCTCTTGACACTGCCACTCGCTGCTGCTGCCCTCCAGATAGTTGCTGGGGGAAGTGATTCCTCCGGGCCATGATTTCCATCTGCTCAAGAACTTCATTGACTCTTTTTTTTCGCTCTGAAGCAGAAAAACCAAGATAAAGCAGTGGAAGCTCGACGTTCTCAAAGACAGTCAATTCATCGATAAGATTGAAGCTCTGGAACACAAATCCAATATTTTCTTTCCTAAGGTTTGCCCGCTGGCGTTCAGAATACTTGGATATTTCTTCTCCCAGAAAATAATATTCGCCGCTCGAGGGATTATCTATCATCCCCAGAACATTGAGCAGAGTAGATTTCCCGCAACCAGATGGCCCCATAATGGCCACGTATTCTCCCTCTTGAATGTTCAAATTCACGTTATTTAACGCTGTTGTTTCTACATCTTCTGTAGTGTAAACTTTCTTGAGGTCCTTCGTTTTTATCATTCTTTTCCTCCTAAATTAAGCTTTTAGCATTCAGCTTTCAGGTCTCTGACCTTTTATCCTTAATATTAATGAAACGTAGAATTAATATTTTTATTTTACTTTAAAACCAATCTATCCATGTTGCCGAAGCTTTCGTAGGATGATGTGATAATCCGGTCGCCGGGTCCCAGGCCTTCGAGCACCTCAAACACCTGTGGGTTTTGCCTTCCGAGTCTAATTTTTATTTTGGTGGCGACATTTTCAGACTCATCCACCACATAGGCCCAGTTTCCCCCGGTAGTCTGGTAAAATCCTCCTCTTGGAAGGAGGATAGCTTCGGAAATATCTCCCAATTCTAATCGTATATGGAGAGTTTGTCCCCGCGTGATTCCCTCAGGCCCCCCGCCAACAAATTCCATGTCAACTTCAAACCGGCCATCTATCACTTCAGGGTAAATTTTCTTGACTAAAAGCCCATAAGAATTGCCGGCAAAATCAAATTCTCCTGTCCTTCCTGTTTCTATACGGGCGATGTAATGCTCGTCAATAGCAGCTCTCACTTTAAATCCCTCTAAAACATCAATCTGTCCCAACGGCTGACCTGGTGATTTGGATTGACCGATTTCTGCATTCAGTGCAGTCAGATGACCGGAAACAGGAGCCTTTATCGTCAAGTTTTCCTGTTTCTGCTTGACTATTCCAAGATTATCCTGCATCCGTTGCAGCGAGGATTCCAGGGCATCAATCTGGCTCAGCCTGAATTCTATATCATTCCTCTGGCTATCTATCGTTAATTCTTTTTTCTTGATCAAATATTCATACTGGTCCTTGGCCAGCTCATACTCATGTTTGGAGATCAAGTTATCTTTTACCAACTCTTCATATCGCTCATAAGTTCGTTTTTGCTGTTGGAGCTGATTATTAATCTCAGCAAGGTCCTGGTTCAGTCTTAGTCGATACTGTTCCATGGAAAGGCGGGTATTACGCAGGTTGTTGCTCTGCTGGAACAACTCAGCTTCTCTCCACATGATGTCGAGAAGGAGGTTTGTGTTTGCTAATTTCAAGATACCATCTCCCTCCTTAACAATAGTACCTGCCTCTAAATAGATCTCCTCTACTCTTCCTCCCTCTACGGCGTTTAAAAAAAATGTATTTATAGGAAGAACGTTTCCCATGATTGGAATAAATTCCTGAAAAGGGCCCCTGGTGACAGTTGATATAGTTATCCTTTCCGTTTTTACATTTAGAGTGGATTTATTCAGCCTGAAAAGGAAAACATAAAGCACAAGAATGACAAATAATCCAACGGCTGCAAGACTTGCTATCTTTTTGGGAGGCCATTTCTTTTTTTCAATTTTACGATCCATTCCCATTGTGGGCTCCTTGCTTGGCGATTTATTCATGGTTCTATCTTTCTAATGGCTTTAAAAAATCTTGATGATCATCACGAATTTTTCCTACCGGACCATCATTTCTGCAATAAATGTGCCACTATTGACTGTTACGGAGTAAGCAGCAGAATGGTTCCATAAATTATTCAAAAAAGTGTTCGCTATTAAGACAGGGGGTGTACGATATCGAACAGTTATTGTATAATCATATTTCATGATAAAAAAAATCCAGATGAAAGCAAGGAATTAAACAATAGGCATATATTTTGCAGTGGTTATCATTAAAATGTGCCGAAAGAAAAATGATTTCAACAAATACTTTTTGATACAATCAACTATGGTTAATCTGTTAACTCATATATCAATTGGCCAGATGTTAACTTCATATTTTGAAACTGGCTCATGGAATAACAGGCAAACGGAGAAATGACCTTATGAATAAAAAGACAGGAAAAATTCTCATCATCGATGACGATGAAGACATCCTTCAGGCTGCACGTTTACTCCTCAAGCAGCATGTTGCTCAAGTTCATACAGAAAAAAAACCCGACGTTCTTCCTTCTCTTCTTAAAAACGAAACCTACGATGTCATCTTTTTAGATATGAACTTTGCCAAAGGAGCCACCAGTGGCAAAGAGGGCTTCCACTGGCTCGATAAAATTCTTGAAATTGATCCTTCTTCAGTCATTGTGTTGATCACAGCCTTCGGAGATGTGGAAATGGCAGTTCGAGCCGTTAAAGAAGGCGCTACAGATTTCGTCCTCAAACCATGGCAGAACGAAAGACTTATAGCAACTCTTTCGGCTGCCATGAACCTGAGACAATCTCGAATAGAAGCAAAGAACCTTCGCTCCAGACAGAAACAACTGAGCGCTGACCTTGATCAGCCTTTTCATGATTTCATAGGAAGAAGCAAGGCCATGAAGTCTGTATTTACCGCTATCCAAAAAGTCGCCAAAACCG
>DRHQ01000073.1 GCA_011049545.1 Candidatus Aminicenantota bacterium
ATATCTTAGCCGAAGGACATTCGGTGATAGCCTGTGGAGTGGAAACAATAGTATCCACAGCGAAGCAGGAACTCCAAATACGAAAGCCGGTAACCGGTATAAGTTGGAGAATCCCCTCGCTTTAGCGATGGGGAGTTGTCAAAACGAGTTTCTTGGCAAGGTTCTTTTTCTGGATGAAAAGATTCAATCGGCGCAAATAGATGAATATATTTATCATGAATCCTTGGTTCATCCGGCCCTCGTCACTCATCCTTCCCCTAAGAGCATTCTTGTAATCGGCGGGGGAGATGGGGGAGCTCTTAAGGAATTAAAATTGGTTAAGGCGAAATGGGTGTTTATACCGGAAGTTCATTATAATATTTAACCTGATTGCCTGATAATTCAGATGTTATTAATAGTTCAGTTTTCCTTATGTGTGGCGCTTACTGAGAGCTTCAAGCATATCCTTGGTCATAGCAGCTAAATCGTAGCTAGGCTCCCATCCCCATTCCTCACGGGCTGCAGAGTCGTCAAGAGAATTGGGCCATGAATCTGCGATTTCCTGCCTAAAATCGGGCTCGTACTCACAAGTGAATTCAGGAATATATTTTTTGATTTCAGCCGCTAATTCGCCAGCAGAAAAACTCATAGCAGCCACATTGAAGCCAGAGTGATGTTTCAATCGGGAAAAATCTGTTTCCATTAAATCTACGGCGGCTTTGAGGCAGTCTGGCATGTACATCATCGGGAGTCTTGTGTCTTCTTTCACAAAGCAGGTGTATTTTTTGTTTTTTACGGCTTCAAAATAGATATCTACAGCATAGTCTGTTGTTCCTCCTCCAGGCGGGGTCTCATAACTTATTATACCCGGGTAGCGGCAGCCTCGAATATCAAGGCCGAAGCGCTTGACATAATAATCGCAGAGGATCTCTCCGGCAACCTTGGTCACTCCATACATCGTTTTTGGCCTTGAAATTGCCTCCTGAGGAGTATTATCAAGGGGAGTTTCTGGGCCAAAAACAGCGAGAGAACTGGGAATAAAGATTCTCGTCATTTCATGTTCCAGGGCTACTTCAAGGATGTTAAATGTTCCGTTCATGTTCACATCCCAGCAGAGTACAGGATTTTTTTCTCCTACTGCGGAAAGGATTGCGGCCAAATGATAGATGGTGTCGATGTTGTATTTCTTAATGACTTCTTCGATCGTCTCCTTTTTTGTGACATCTATGAATTCAAACGGGCCTGAGTCGCGGAGCTCAGGATTGGTTTCGGTTCTTAGGTCACTAGCAAGCACATTGTCATTGCCGTATTTCTTTCTTAAAGCCATGGTTAATTCAGAACCAATCTGGCCAACTGAGCCGGTAACCATGATTTTTTTCATTTCTTTTGCCATCTTCCTTCCAAAAATTGGATATTTCCCTCAGTTTGGGCTAAGGAGATTTTACTTATATATTTCCCTACAAAAGATGTCAATAAAAAAGGGTTGGGGAAACTGAGGGGTCAGATTTTCATAAGTTATAGCAAAAATATAGATAAGATCCTTTCCGTATTGATCACATGTCGGGGGGTAATAAATAAGAAGGCCAAGGATTTCTCCTTGGCCTCTTAAACATGGACTTTTCTTTAGACTAAAATGTAAACCTAAAACCAGCCATTAATTTATGGTGTCTTTTGAATGATAAATCCGTAACAGGTCCTGCTGCTTCAAGAAGGATAGAGAGTTTAGTTTTAGAAATATTAAAAATGTCGATTCCGATATTAGCTATGGCTTCACCATATGCTTTTGGCAATGTTTCTTTGTGTTCTGTCGTGACACCAGCACCAGCTCCTATGAAAACAGGGCCAAGGTGAAAATTGAGAAGCAGGCTGCCGTTGTAGAATGACTTCCAGGGTGCGCTTTCAGTAGTATAGGCTCCTCCTCCTGAGATAATGATATCTAATGCGCCGGGAAAGATCTGATAGACTATGCCCAGTCGTCCTGCCATATACCCGGAATATGATGTACCTTGTCCTCGGGCAGCCAGAGCACCTACATCCAGCAGGATGGAAAGTCTCTTTTTGCCTCCCTTTGCTATCACCTTAACTAGGGCTGGTTCGGACACTGCGCCATAATCATCCGTGCCGATAGCTGTTACAGTATACACTCCTTTATCTTCAAATACTTTTTCCCAGGCAAATGGCTTTTCGTTATCCGTAAATCTATCGACTAAGTTTCCTTCCTCATCGGCGATCTCAAAGTCTACCCTGATAACCTGCCCATCGAAATCAGCAGAACCTGTTGCATCCAAAGTGATGGGTTTTAGGATTTTAGCTTTACATGGGCTGCACTCCAATCTGCTGACAGGAGGCGAATTGATGTATATTCTTGCTTCACTAATATTTTCAGAAGGCTTGTCCTCTGTGTTGAAAGCTTTTCCCTTAAAAAAATACTCTCCTGGTTCATCAAATCTTGTCTCCCATTTGGGAGAATCTGGAGTTAGCTTCTGGGAAGTGATTTTGATTCCCCTTTTGTCAAAAACCTCTACTTCCATGGACTTAGCATTCTCAGAGCCGCTCATATCCACAAATATCGGATCATTCACGTTAGCCTTCACAGGATTGACTCTTATATCACAAATCGCATCTTCTATTTCTATTTCTATTTTTTCTTCAATAACCTTTTCTTCTTCCGGCCAGAATATTATTCTCAATCCATTCTCAATACTCTCTATTTTATAAGGGGGAATTTGATCGATCATGTCAAAAACAGTTCTGGCTATACCAGGCTTATAAATACCTGTTCTGATTCCACGGACTCCAAGAGCATTCACCCTGAGGAGGCGAGGTGCCTTAATACTTCTTGTGTCAAAACAGTCGATGACAACTCGATTAGGTCCAGACAATTCAAACAGGCGGTAGTAAGAGAAATAGCTTAAAAATATGCTAACCTCAAGAGTTTTTTCAGACTTAGAAACAACAATTTTTTCTATACTGCCTCTCTGTTGGGAAAAAGAAAATGTCGTAAGAAGAATAATAAATACAAATAAAAAAGGGAAAAAAGAGAGATTTTTCCTAATCATCAGAAGCCTCCCTAAGTGATTTTGGATGAATCACTGTTTGCGTAATTAATAACATAAAAAAACACGAATTTCAAATAAAATTAATTCCTTTTATACATATTGAATAGTTTTAAATAGACGAAAATCAACATAAATTCAATAGCGATATTCAACACTAATATTTAGTCGTGAATCTCTCTGGAAGGTTGAACGAAAGAAGATGTTACAAATAAGAATTTCAAGCCAGTCTGATCTAGTATCCCAATTCTTTAATAATATGCTTTGCGCCTGAAAATTTATCAGTTATAAAAAGAACATAGCGGATATCGACGCTGATAGTTCTCTGCAGCTCTGGAACGATATAGTAATCCCCTATAACGCTCTCATAGGTCATATCGAAAATGATGCCTACCTGTTCTCCTTTTGCATTGAGAGTAGGAGAGCCTGAATTTCCTCCGGTGACGTTTGTAGTGTTAAGGAAACAGGCCGGGATATCTTTTAGTTTTTTATCTATATAGGGGCCAAAATCTTTTTTCTTATGAAGCTCTTTAAGCTTCTCGGGGACATGAAAAGGGAATTTCCCGGTGTCTTTCTCGATTACACCCTTTAAAGCTGTTTGGGGAAGGTAGTATACAGCGTCTTTAGGATAGTATCCCTCGACAAATCCATAGGTAAAACGAATTGTAGAGTTAGCGTCAGGAGCAATTCTCCCTTCCTTAAGCTTCATGAGAGAATCCACATAGATTTTTTTCATTTCCAAACGTTCTTGATCAAGGGCCTTCTTTTCTTCCCTTAGAACTTTCATTTCTTTTTCAAGTTCTGCTGCAAGATTGAGGATGGGATCGTTAAGTTTCATGAGCTCGGCCGGCTTCTTGTCGAGAAACTCCAATCTTTTTTTGGGATTGGCAAGGGATGTTTTATCATAGAGACCATCGACATAATCATCCACAGCTTTTTCCGCATGTTTCCCTATGATTTCTTTAAAAGCTGCAGGGACCTGATCTTCAGGGTAGTCCAAAAGTTTCTTGAGTGTATACTTTAAAAAACTTCTGTCAGTTTTGAGGTCATAACCTTTCTCTGCAAGCTTGATTCTCATCTTGATGTAGGGCAAATCCCGCTCTTGGTAAGAAGGCTCTCTTTCCATATCTGGCTTCTGCCTCTCTTCGACGGTCCTCCAAACTTTGTATCCCTGGGCAAGTACGGTTGAGCCAAAATAAGAACTCACAAGTCCTGAGAGTAAGTTATTTTTCCAGTAATACACGGAATATTTTTGCATAAAATCCTTTATATTTCCCAGAATTTCTCCACTTTCCTTCTGTCTTTCCCGGTCTTTATTCACCCATTCCAGAAAATCCTTTTCCTGGGATTTTTTCCGGTCAACGACAGATGTTTTCCCCATTCCCTCAATTTTCCCCTGATAATTCTTCAGAGAGTTATTGAGCCCTGTAATCACACGTGCATATTTGATTTGAATCTCTCTCGACTCTTCTCCAGCTTTTTCAAAGAAGGCGATAGTATCTTTATAGATTTCCATTCTTTTCAACATGGCGTCCATATCAAATTGAAGTTCTGAAAGAGTATAATTTCTGTATGTCCTTCCAGGATATCCCATGACAAAAGTAAAATCTCCTTCTTCGAAACCATCGATAGAGATCTTCAATACGGATTTTGGCTTATAGGGGACATTGTCTTGACTGAAATCAACACCAACATTATCCTCTGAAACATAAGCCCTTAAAAATGTAAAATCGCACGTGTGCCGGGGCCACATCCAATTGTCTATGTCCCCGCCAAAAGTTCCGAGATCCTGCGGTGGGGCGTAGGCGAGTCGGATGTCCTTTATTCTTTTAAACCGAAAAAAGTAATATTCGTTTCCGCTGTACATGCTAGCCACAGTGCAACGGATGTCTTTTCCTTTCTTTTCTTCTCTGGCAATCAATTTTTTCTTTGCTCTGTCGATGGCATTATATTTCTCTATGTAAGACATTTGAGGACTTATACTGGATAAGATCTCATTTGTGACCTTTTCATATCCTAAAAGAACATCCGCATTGTATCCTTTGGCAGAGATTTCTTCGTCTTTACGCCAGGCAATAAACCCGTTTTTAATGTAGTCTTTTTTCTCAGTAGAAGCTTGCTGCAAGGCACCGAAAGCTACATGATGGTTTGTCAGAATAAGGCCCTCGCGGCTTACAAATCCTCCAGTCCCGCCACCCAGATAGACCACTGCGCTCATCAAGCCTGTTCCGTCCTTTTTGTAAAGGTCATCAGGATTCATCTTAAAACCCAAATCCTTGAGGTTGAGGTCTTTCATCTGATGTGGCATCCACATGCCCTCATCAGCGAGGGAACGGGAGGTTACTCCGGCAAACAAAAAGAAAATAGCGAAAATTGACAGAGCTCGTTTAAATCGCATCTTTTTTCTCCTTTTAGACGTTATCAGGGTAATATTATGAGGGGTGCAAGCTATTGAATCGGGAATTTTTCCATCAGATAATCAACGGCCTGTTTCAAAGTCATGTGTTTATGGTTGACGTCTCTATCGTAATTGATGACGAAACTGAAAACATCTCCCTTCAATCCTTCACAGAAGCAAAAATATTCTTTTGTCTTAGCGTCGATTAAGAAAGATGCCTCTTGATCGTGGAAGGGACATTTTGCCAGATATTGATTCTTAGTTCCCACTTTATCTCCTGAAATTCCAAACTCTTTCATCAAAGCTTCCATATTGATTGATTTCTCTAGTGATTGCATCTTTTGATTGAGCTCGGTATCAGAATCATGGATGAGCTTCAGGTGCCTGAGAACTGAGGAAAGGCCTTCCTTGCCGCATTCTTCACAGATAGAAGCTCCTTCCTCGGATTGGATTATTTTCTTGGTTCCTTTTTCGATAGTTTCTTTGTTGAAGGAAATGACGAAAAATGGAATTTTAGGGTCGATATTATTGCTGCATATTTTGCATTGACTCATGTTTTCTCCTTTCATTTTTTATCTCCATGAAAGATTTACAGTTTATTCTTTTCTGCCAAAAAATCAAGAGGGGTCAGGTCTTGTTTTTTGCTTTTACTCATACTCATATAAACGCAATTTATACTAATGTATTACTTCGCGGGCGACACCGCTCTTTTTATAAATGGGCAGGGGAGCGTGGTAATCTCCTCTTGAGAATAGGAGATATCTATGTCGCTTTCAGACTTGCAATGAGATTTTTAATATAAGCAAAAAACAAGACCTGACCCCATTAGCCCGTTTTTTTCATTGCCCGTTCACTTCAAATAGCGGAGGGTTTTAGGTTTTTTTTCGAGATGAAAAATAATGATATCTTGGAGTGTTTTCTTGATACTCTCAAGTTCTTGGGTGGAAAAGGGCAGAGGTCCTTTTTTTGGAGGAGAGTTTTTTTTGATCCATTGAACAAACAAGCCTAATTCAGGCTTGATTCCTTCTTTTTTTTGGGATGCGCAGTGGTTACAAAAGATCCCGTCTTTTTTAGGAGAGAGCCAACCAGGGTCAGTAAGGATCTTCCTGCATTTTCTGCATTTATTTAACTCCGGAAGCACTCCATCTATTTTAAGAAGCCAGGCTTCAAAGTACCGGGTTAAAAAGTTTAAATCTCCTCCGCCTTTGAGCGAGTTCAGGATAGAAATCAACAGGCGGTAGAGAGTATCGTCTTTTGCCCTTGCAGGAGAGAATTCTTCTATAAGTTCAGCAAAATAACTAAGCGTGAAGGATGTTTGAAGGTCGTTCTGGATCTCAAAAAAAGATTCAACGAGATCACAGTTGCTTACAGTGACTAAATCTTTTCTTTCTTTTTCATAATAAAATACTTTAACCAGTGACAAAGGTTCTAAACTGCATCCAAAACGACTTCCGAATTTTCGAGCACCTTTAGCAACGCCTCTTATAATTCCTTTATCTCGAGAAAAAAGGACAACGATTTTATCCTGCTCGCCGACAATAAAGCTTCGCAAGACGATGGCTTCAGATTGCTCAAGAGGCATGAGTGGATTATATGAGTTTACTCAGGAAGAGGGTTCCCAGCCCAAGAAAAGAGAGTAGACCAATCGTATCAGTGCACATAGTGAGAAGATTAACTGACCCCAGTGCTGGGTCCAGCCGGAGTAATTTCAGGAATAAAGGGATGATAGTTCCAAGGAGGGCGGCAACGAAGAGATTAGCAATGATAGCCAATCCCAGGATAAACCCTAAATATGGATTTTTCATTAATAAATAAGAGATGGTAGCTAAGATTAACCCGATGATAATGCCGTTTCCGATACCAACCAGCATTTCTTTAAGTAGCGCTTTTCTTGCTGAAATCCAATCAGCTTGGCCGATGGCAATTTCCCTCACGACGATCGCTATGGTCTGATTTCCTGCAATCCCTCCCAGGGCTGCAACCAGGGGCATGAAAACAGCTAAAGTTACAAAAGCTTTAATAGTATCTTCAAAATAGTGGACAACCAAGGGAGCGAGAGAGGCAGTGATAAGGCTGAACATGAGAAATGGGAGCCTCTTTTTTATGGATTTTATAGGGCTGTCCTGAATTCTATCAGTTGTATCTAAAGAGGCCATTTTATAAATATCTTCAGTGGCCTCCTTATCGATAACATCGATAACATCGTCAACGGTTACTACGCCGATCAGTTTATCTTCAGAATCAACGACAGGGATGGCAACAAAATTGTAATCTGCCACATTTCGTGCTACCTGTTCCTGATCCGTTTCAGGATGAACGCTTATGACATCTTTAGTCATGATATTTTTCAAGGGAGTATTGGGGGGGGCAAAAAGAAGTTGCCTCAAAGAAACAACTCCTACCAAGTGATTCTGTTCATCTACTGCGTAAAGATAGAAAGCAGATTCCACATCTGCATCAAGCTGCATGGCTGTTACGGCATCTGAAACATTGGTTTTCTGATCCAGGGCATAATAATCCGGTGACATTATCCGGCCTGCTGTTTCTTCCTCGTAAAGGAGAAGTTCCTTTACATCTTCTGAAGGTTTTTCTTCCATGGCGGCCAGTATGGATTCTTTCATATCATCGGGAAGGAGATCGAGAATTGGTGCAACATCATCAGGAGGGATAATCTGGAAAAGCTCAGTAATTTGTTCTAATTGAAGCTCTTTTAAAATTTGGGCAGCATCTTCAGGATCCAACTCACTTAATACTTCTCCGGTCTTTTCTTTGTCTTTTTCAAAAAGCACGTTGAAGATAATTAGTTTTTCTCTGAAGACGAGGTGATTCATAAGAGAAGAAATATCAGCTGCATGGAAATTTTTCACTAAGTTCCATAGACGGGAAAGGGCACCCATGTTTACAAACTTACGGGCTGAGCTGATAAGTATCCGCAGAGATTGTGTCCTCATTTTTTCCTCTAAATTTTTCGTGCTAAACGATAGCACAAAAATTGGACAGTGTAAATGCAGGAGGAGATACTGCAAACATCTTCTTTTTTATGACGGAAGGCAAAATAGGCCAGGGTAGATATCTCTAAAACACGCTGGTTTTGCCCCAGGAAAAATGGGGTCAGGCTCCATTTTGTAAGAAAGAGGACATTCTCAACTTGAGGACATAACAGCAGAAAATGGAGCCTGGCCCCATTTTTTCTACTTTGGAGAGGAACAATGCCCACTCAGCCTTCAAACGGTTTTCTCAATACCCACTCTGACCCTATCATTGAAGATGCTTCCCTAGAGGTTTATTTTTGTCTTTTATAATAATATTTGTTTGTTTCAGAGACAACAATCGCGCTGAGGCCGACTAGGGCGACGAGGTTGGGGAAAGCCATAAGGCCATTCATTATATCTGACAATCTCCAGACAGTTTCCAGCTTTAAGAAAGTTCCCACAGCGACGAAGATCACAAAAACGACCCTGTATATTTTTACCGCTCTTTCTTTAAACAGGTATTCGATAGATTTTTCTCCATAGTAACACCAGCCGAGGATGGTGGAATAGGCAAAGAATATAAGAGTCAAGGTAACAATGAATTCTCCTATCCCTCCAGGAAGGAATTTGCCGAAGGCCATGGCAGTAAGTTTAGCTCCTTTGAGTTCAGGGCCATAAGTCCAGAGGCCGCTCAAGATTAGAACAAGGCCGGTCATAGTGCAGACCACAAGAGTGTCGATGAAAGTCTGGGTCATGGAAACCAGAGCCTGTTTGACAGGATTTGGAGTTTTAGCTGCAGCTGCGGCAATCGGGGCAGAACCCAGTCCTGATTCATTAGAAAAGACTCCTTTGGATACTCCCATTCTCATCGCATGCATCACTGTTGCCCCGAGAAAACCCCCTACGGCAGCCGTCGGTGTGAACGCATGTTTGAAAATGAGAACGAAGATTTGGGGAATAACAGAAATTTTCATGAGCAGAATGACTGAAGCTGCCGTGATATAGATAATAATCATAAAAGGAACAAGGATCTGTGTGACTTTGGCAATGCTTTTAATCCCCCCCAGGATGACCATAGCTGTAAAGGTTGCCAGAATGATTCCTGTTACCCAGTTAGGAATACCGAATGAGGCTTTGACACCATCAGCGACTGAATTGGATTGAACCATATTCCCTATGCCAAAAGCAGCGATGAAGGCAAAGATGGCAAATAGTGTCCCAAGCCATTTCCAGCCTAATCCTTTAGAGATATAGTACATGGGACCCCCGCTCATGGTCCCAAACTTATCGACTTCTCTGTATTTTATGGCCAGAACAGCTTCAGCGTATTTTGTGGCCATCCCGAAGATGCCAGTTATCCACATCCAGAAGAGAGCTCCAGGGCCTCCTGTGGAGATGGCAATGCCCACACCGACAATATTTCCGGTTCCTACTGTAGCCGCCAGTGCTGTCATCAGAGCCTGAAAATGAGAAATGTCGCCTTTTTGCTCATCGTCCTCTTTTCTTTTGAAAAAGGCTAAATAAAGAGAATAAAAAAGACCTCTTATTTGAAGACCTCTTAATCTTATGGTTAGGAAAATCCCTGTGCCTACCAAGAGAACAATGAGGGGAAGACCCCAGATGAAATCTCTTATAGCGGTTAATATTTCGAGTATTTGTGCTTCCATGTTCTCTGCGTCTAAAAAAATTTTCCCTATTATAGCAATGAAGAACAATCAGGTCTACACTAATATGAGTCAAATCTTTACTGATAATAATGGAAATATCAGCTGAGATAGCTTTGGAGGCCTGACCCCTATTGTTTTAAGCGAGGAAGGTTATGCCCAGTTTTTTTATTTTTTCGTTGAGGCGGTCTTTGTTTACTTTCAGGTCAGAGGCTGTTTCGGAGATATCCCAATTATGCCTTATTAAAGCCTTATGGATGTATTCTTTCTCAAATTGTTTAGTTGCCTGTCTCAAAGGTCGGCTCTTGTTGAAGCCAGGAGCATGTTGTGATTCCCTGGGCTCGACAAGAAGGGAGAGATGAGAAGCCTTGATTTCTTCATCCTGAACCATAATCACAAATCTTTCTAACACGTTAATGAGTTCGCTGACGTTGCTTGGCCAGGAATAATTGAGGAAAGCTGTCATGGCCTTTTTGCTCATGGATTTTTTCTTTTTGCCGTACTCAATCGAAAAATGTTTCAAAAAATATTCTATCAAGAGAGGAATATCTTCTTTTCTTTCTCGTAAAGGAGGAATGACCATGGGGATGACGTTCAGCTTAAAGAATAAGTCCTCTCTGAATTTTCCCTTGGTGATGAGCTTTCTTATGTTTTTGCTTGTTGCCGCGATAAGCCTGGTATCCGCAGTTATAGATTCATTTGATCCTATGGGTTCAAACTTTTTTTCCTTGATGATTCTTACCATCTTGGCCTGGGTCTTTAAGCTCATATCGCTAATCTCATCGAAGAATAGAGTCCCTCCATCTGCGAGCTGCAATTTCCCCTTTTTATCCTTATTGGCATTAGCAAGAGCTCCTTTGACATGACCAAATAGCTCGCCTTCAATCAAATCCTCAGGGATAGCTGCAAAATTTATCTGAACAAATCTTTTGTTTTTTCTTGGGCTTTCTTGATGGATCAAGCGGGCAATGAGTAATTTTCCTGTCCCGCTTTCTCCATAAATGAGTACCCTTCCGTTCGTTGGAGCTGTTTTCTTTACCTCATCCCTCAATTTATTAATCGAGGGACTTTTTCCGATAAGATGGAGCTTTACCTTGATTTTTTGGCGAAGCTGAATGTTTTCTTCTTCTAACCTTTTTTGTTTTAATGCATTTTTTACGGTTAAAACAACCTTTTCTAGAGAAAGAGGCTTTTCTAAAAAGTCATACGCCCCGAGTTTTGTAGCCTTTACAGCTGTTTCGACTGTTCCGTGACCCGAGATCATTACTATCTGAGGATTTTCACCCCTCTTCTTTATCTTTTTCAGAACTTCAATCCCGTCCATTTCAGGGAGCCATATATCAAGAAGAATAAGGTCGAAATTTTGCCATTCGATCAGCTTTAAACAATCCTCTCCAGTATTGGCGGTTTTAATACTATAGCCTTCATCTTCCAGGATTCCTTTTAGCGAAGACCTGATGCCTCTTTCATCGTCAATAATGAGAATTTTATCTTTGATCATGCTGGTATCTGGATAACAAATTTTGTTCCATGAGGATGGTTGTTTTCAACATTAATGGAACCATTGTGTTCGTTAATAACCTGATTAACAATGGCCAACCCCAGGCCAGTCCCTTTCTTTTTAGTTGAAAAATGAGGGAGAAAGAGTTTGCTTTTATCTTTTAAAGAAATGCCATGACCAGAGTCTGCAATCTCAATTTTCACCCTCTGCTCCTTTTTTACAAAAGAAGTCTGAATTTTGATTTCCCCTTTTTTATTCATGGCATGAACGGCATTATCAAGGATGTTGATGAACACCCTCTTCATCTGTTCAGGGTCAGTTTGGATAGGAGAAGGCACTCTGAATGAATACAGCGCCTTGAATTCAATATCTTTAAATAGTCCCTTAAACAGAGAAACAGCTTGTTCGATGATGTCATGAATATCTGTAGATTGCATGTGGACTTTAGGCATACGAGCAAAATTTGAAAATTCATCTACGAGAGCTTTTATTGTTCTGGCTTCTTGGACTATGGTCTTGGCTCCATCATCGATAATTTCATCGGATTTTTCCTTTTTTTTCTTTAAATGTTTAATGATTCTTTCAGCGGAGAGTTGAATTGGAGTTAAAGGATTTTTAATTTCATGGGCTACTCGCTGGGCTACTTCTTTCCAGGCTGCGATTTTTTGAGCTTCTATTAGCTGAGTTAAGTTGTCAAGCACCACGATCATACCTGAAAATTTATTGCTGGATTGTCTCAACGGAGATAGTGATAGAGCGAGGGCTGTGTCCTGGGCGCCAAAGTTAATATTTATTTCTTTGGCAGCGAATCTGTATTTTTTCTGCATTCCCAGCTCAATGCTCTTAGATATTTCTCCATACTTGGAGAGGCTCAGGATATCTTTATAGCTTTTCCCGATGATATTTTTTCCTGGTAAGGCCAGCATTTCTCGAGCCGAGGGATTTATGGTTGTGATGATTCCTTGGGCGTCAAGGGTGATAACTCCTGTTGTTATGTTACTCAAAATGGTCTCAATGTACTTTTTTCGAACTTCAAGCTCCGAGGTTTTTTGGGCAATGTTGAGATGGCTTTCTTTGAGGTCGGAAATCATTTGATTGAAGGAATCTATGAGAATTCCAAGCTCGCCGGAGGCAGGATCATCCACCTTGATATCTAAGTTTCCTTTTGAAACATCTTTTGTTGCCTGGGCCAACTTTTCAATAGGCACCGTGATTGCCTGGGCCAGGTGAAAGCCAATCCAACTGGCTGCAAAGATAATCAACAGAGTGATAAAACTCAGCGTGATAATATAGAAAGTTTTCACTGGATTTTTTTGAACTTTCAGTTGGCGGTATCTTTGAACATAGGAAGTTATGTTGTTGATTCTTTGAGTATAATTCTGGGGAAGGAATTTCCCGGTAACAACCAGCACTCTTCCCATATCAGGAATATCGAAAGAGAGGCCGCGGCGGATCATTTTCCCGTTTCCCATGGATTCGATACTTGTTATTGTTTCCTCCAGTTTTGCCTGTTTTACAATATCTGGCGCGAGATCTCGGTAATCATGGAGAGGAAGATTCGATTTGAGATAGGCAAACAATTCTACATCATCCAAGTAGATGCAAATTTCATCCAGTTTGAATTCCCTTAATTTATTTCTGGCAAATTCCCTTAAAGGCCCTTGGCTTTCAGGATTTAAAAGCTTTTGCTTTCTAATGCCTTTGCTCAATTGCCTGGCATAGTGGAGAGTGGTTTCTTCACTTTCCATAAGAAGGCTATCCGCCAGGCTTTTTGTATCATCCATTATTTTATTCAAAGGTGTTTTAAACCATTGTTCAATGTTCCGGCTGATCAAGTCACTGGCAAAAAAGAAGAGAAGAAGGGTAGGAATAAGCGACAGGGCGGTAAAGAACAAGACCAATCTTGTTTTAAAGTAAGCGCCGATGATCTTCCTTTTTCTTTCCAAATAGAGTTTTACCAAATTTCTGATTAAGACAAAAAGAAGTATGATAAAGAGGAGAAGCACGATAAGCTGGAGAGATGCAAGGAGAATATTTGTTATTGAGGTTGAGGAAAATTCCTGTGCTTCGCGTATGAAGTATTCGACAGTGAAAAAAAGAATAATTAAGAAAATGATAATTGCCCCTATAATTCGAGGCCCTTTTTTCCTTTTATCCTCCATTTTTATATCCTGTTTATAATATTTCATTTCCCGTTTCAGTTATCCAGATCAGTTATTGTTTCCTCTTCTTGAGCGAGGAAACGCTGGTAGTTTTCCATGGTTATTCTTAAATTTTTTATGACAGCACCAGAAGGACCAAGCTGCTTTCCCTGCCTGTTTTTTAATGTGTATGATATTCCTCCCGCATTTCCTAGGTGGATGAGAAACTCTTTATTAGCTTTGACCATGAGTTTTCCTCCTGGCTGTTTAAGGCCATCCACTTTTAACACTCCATCTGCCCAAACCTGGAGCCAAGTTTCTTCAAGAAAGGAGATTTCAATGGTTATGTTTACTTCTTCAGGCATAAATTCCACCAGGGGTTCAACCCGAGAGGGTGGTAACGTTGTCTCTTCCTGTAGAAGTATTGAGGCTCTGGGTTCTTCGGTAGGAGATGATGTCTGTTTTTTCAGGAAAAATAAATTATAAAGGAAGAAAAGAAATAGCAAGAGAATAATAATCAGAGCAAGGGAGTAGATCAATTTTTTTATATTTTTTGTTACTACTGGACGAGTTTTTCTTTTTATTTGCTTAGGTTCCAGGGACTGCTCCAGTTCGAGTGAAGCCTCATAATACTTGTTTAAAACATAATCTTCTTCCAGTCCGATATATTGAGCATAGGTTCTGAGGATGGCCTTGATAAAAAAATTGCCGGGAAGGATATCTAACCTGTCTTCTTCTAAGGCTTGGAGAAATCTCAGGCTGATCTTGGTCGAGCTAGAGATTTCTTTTAGAGAGATACCCCTTAATTCTCGTTCCCTCTTGAGATCTTGTCCTAGAGATGCCATGTTTTTAAATTTTAGGCAAAGAAGCATGCCATGTCAATAAACATATAGCATGGCAAGCATCTCCATTTCCTTTATTAGGAAGGTTTTGGGAAATAGCTTCGCTCCCCTTCAGATTTTTAACGCCATTCTCTATTCGCTCTTCTTGGCGGCTGCGTAACTCGCTGCGCTCAAACATACTTGCCGCCCGACTCTGTCGGGTGCCCTTGAAGAGCGAATTCCGAAGGCTAAATCTTCAATGGTCGCTGTAGCTATTTCCCAAAATCTATGCTTTAGCAATCAGTTATAAAGGATTTGGAGATGCTTTTCGTAACATGTGGCATTTTCGCACATTTTTCTTTTGCCCTGTTAACATCGTCGCTAACACGGCCTCTATGAGCCTCTTTTTTGGAGGCTTAATAATTAAAAACCATATATGGCGTAAAAACCATATATGGTATAAAAACCGCATTTTTAATTGTCGCTGGAATAAGAAAATAGTAGGCGTCAGTCATAAGTCTATCATATTCAATAAAACACATAAACCAATTAAGCTTGGCACATATATTGCTAATAAATATAAATATGAGAGAGAGGAAGAAAATGAGAAAGGCTTTAACAGGCAAAAATCAATTAGCTGAATTTGCAGCTAATAGAGATGCTGGAATAGATTGAAAATGTTTAAGGCAATAAGAAACTCTTACAGTAATCGGAACATAGCCAAGATATTAGATGCGGTAATAAGAGCTTTTGTTGTAATAACGGGAGTTGCTATTGCTGGGAATACTTTAGGAATCTTCCTGAGGCCCCAAGTTGCTTATGCAGAGGAAAACCACCCGCAAAAACTGGTAAAACAACTAAAAGCAGGACATCAACAAAAATATGACCTTAAAGTTCGCGAGTTTTTGGAGTCGCAAAAGGAATTTGGAAATCCTGCTTCGGCTTATCAAACCCTTGATCATTTATTTGACAAAATAAAAATAAAAATCAGACCCAGAACAAAATACAATAAAGAAGAAGCGATTAAAGCCTTGAAAGCAATTGATGGAGTCTTAAAAAAAGAAGGAAAATTTGAATACAGAAAAAATAAGCTCTTAATCGAGGGATTGAAAAAGCAAAAAGACGGGAAAAGATTTATTGACTGCGATGATTTTTCTTCCATTTACTTATTTGCTGGTGAGCGTTTGGGTTTATTTCTAGAACCTGTTTATGCCCCCCGGCATGTTTTCTTGAGGTGCAGATTAGATGATTATACGAGTTTTTATTGGGAGCCTACGCTCGCCGCAGAAAAGGATGTTGGTTTTTACAAAGATTGGTTGAATATACCAGATGAGAGTATTTATCCAATAATTTTAAATAAAAATGAATTTGAGGCAATCCACTTGAACAACCTGGGAGCGGCCTGGTATGAAAAAGGTGATTATGTAACAGCTGTTGAATGCTATAAGAAAGCAATTAGGCTAAATCCGGATTATGCTGAAGCTATAAATAATTTAGGAGTTATCTATTCAAAACGGGGGAATTTAGATATAGCAATGGATTGCTATAAAAAAGCTACTCGAATAAACCCAAATTATGCTGCGGCATTTAGTAACATAGGTGTTGTGTTCTATAAGCAGGGCTATTTGCAGAAAGCCATTGAACTTTTTGAGAAAGCAATAGAGAAAGATTCAAATTTTGATAAAGCTCATGCGAACAGAGATTTTACTATAATGGAGAGAGATAGTCGCAAATGAAACGATTAACTTTTCTGTTTCCCATATGGACCGTTATATTTACTTTGGCTGTGTTTCTGTTTGGATTTGTTCCAGCCACAATTGCCCAAGAAAATTTGGAAAATATAATTCTCTAACAGTGGGATTAATGTTGGCGATTTAAGGATTAATTCATTCCGGGTTATTTCCCAAAACCTTTTCTAACAACGGAGTCAGAAATGTTTACTTCTTCATCCGCCATGAAACTTGTTCTCAGTTGTTCAAGATTCAGGATTCCCGAGCCTTTGAGAGAGGACCACAGAAGGGCAAGTAAAATATGTTATGTAGCGAGTTTTTATACCTTGAGAAAGCGGGCAAGGGAACTTAGACTTCCGGAGAAGCCGATGAATGCTCCTATGGCGATGAGCATGATGATTTGAGAAAGGGAAAGATAACGGAAATTTATGAGCTCATTGAAGACTCCCAAAGAAGCACCTAAATAAAGAGGGAAGAACTTTATCAGGAAAAAAATTAACAAGAGCGAGACCAGCCCTCCCAGTATTCCAAGAATCGTTCCCTCCATGAGAAAAGGTATTCTGATAAAAGTGTTTGTCGCTCCGACAAACCGGAGGATTACGATTTCCTCTTTGCGCGCAAAAACATTAAGCTTGATGACACTAGAGATAATAAAAAAGGAGGCCAAAACCAATATCCCTCCTAAAAAAAATCCAACAGCCTGAGCCAATCTGGAGAGGGACTGCATTTTTTCAACCCAATCTCTGTTGAATTGAATATCCTCGACTCCCTTCATTTCCTTCATTTCCTGGATAAACGTCAGCGTTTCGCTAGAAGAGATATTTTCTTCAGTGATGGTTGCTTCAAAGGAAGAGGGGAAAGGATTTACCCTTAAATTCTCGATGATTCTTCGAAGTTCTGGAAAATTATTCTGGAATTCTTCTAGGGCTTGCTCTGGACTGATAAATTGAAAGGTTTCTATCAGAGATGATCCTTTTAGCTTTTCTTCTACGAGGCTTCTTTGGTCTTCGGGCAGATTTTTCTCCAGAAAAAAGATGATCATCATGCTTTTGGAGAGCTGCTGAGCTGTATAATGAAGGTTGTTGGAGAGAGAGAGAAACACTCCAAATATAAGAAATGACAGACAGATGATAGTGATGGAGAAAAAGTTACGAATTCTATACTGCCAGAGGTTCCTGAGCGTTTCTTTGAGAAAGTACTTTAATTTTTGGATAATCAAAGTGCTTCCTTTCTGATTAATTTTCCTTTATACAGGAATAGAATTTTCTCACCAAAATGGCGGATCAGATCCCGATCATGGGTACAAATAATAACAGTGGCGCCCTGTTTGTTTATTTCCTTGAATAAGGTGATGATTTCGAAGGCAAGTTCAGGATCAAGGTTTCCTGTTGGCTCGTCGGCCAGGAGGATTTTTGGGTTGTTCACCACAGCCCTGGCAATAGCCAATCTCTGCTGCTCGCCGTACGAAAGTTGAGAAGGATACTCCCACATTTTGTGGTGAAGGTTGACTATCCTCAGAGCATTAAAAACTCTTCTTCTGATTTCTTTGCGGGAAACTCCGATAACCCGGAGCACAATCGCCACATTTTCGAACACCTTTTTGTGGAAAAGGAGGCGAAAGTCCTGGAAGACACTGCCAATAGTTCTTCTCAGCTTATAAATTTTGTGATCGTGAATTCTGACAACATTTTTCCCATCAACGATGATTTGACCTTGAGTAGGAATAATCTCTCTTAATATCATTTTTAAGAGGGTTGTTTTTCCTGAACCACTGGGCCCAGTGATAAAGTAAAAATCTCCTCTCTTCACGTGGAATGTAACATCAGAGAGGGCCCACCGGGGTGGTTGGTACTGCTTCCAGATGTGATGTAGTTCTATCATCTTAAACTGCCCGAAAATAACTTGGAGGGAGAATTATCCCCATTATTCGAATGAGTATGTGCGGTTCTTTTAATCACTTTTTTGCAGAGTCCGGCGGATTTCGGTATTTAGTGCTGCGGCAGCAGAAAAGTCTTGTTTTTGTGAAAAGTTGGGCATGAATCTCTAATCCGATAACAGGCTTATAAATTTGAGAGTTCATCAATTTAGGTGGAGATTATAACATATCAATTTGAGGTTTCAAAGATGAAAGAATGACTGGAGAAAGGAGGGGCTATGAAGTGAAAAGATACATAAACCAGCCAAAAACAAGAGCTCCCACAACCATGAGGAAAAAGAGAGAAAGAGCGTACTTTATCTGACTTCTTCTCTCTGATCTTCGGATGAGGGCTAAATGGCGTTCTCGACAAGGATTTTTTTAAGAATCAGTGG